>DATJYF010000059.1:0-6441 GCA_035499715.1 Opitutaceae bacterium
CTCCGCAGGACGAACTGCAGTTCTACACCGGGTACAACCGCCAGGTCACCGATCACCAGAAATCGGCCGACGAGTTCAAGGCCGGCACCGACTACGCCGCCCACTTTACGGACCGAAATTCCTGGTACGTGCGCGACGAGGGCGGCTTCGACCGCGTGATGGACATTGTTTTCTACGACATCGCCGCCGCCGGCTTCGGCTACGACTTCATCAAGGAGCCCAAGCATACGCTCACCGGCCGCGCCGGTCTCTCCTATCGCTACGACAACTACAAGAATCCCAAGACCACCGACGTGAACTCGCTCGGCGGCGACTTCGAGCTGAACCACGAATGGATTTTCGCCATCTCGCGCCTTGTCAACCAGCTGACCTACGTGCCGGCGTTCGAGAACTTCAACAACTACGTGATCACGCACGAAAGCTTTTATGAAATCCCGCTGGCCAATCCGGCCTGGAAGCTGCGCCTCGGCTTTTCCAACGATTACAACAGCCAGCCCGGCGCCGGCGTGAAACGGCTCGACACGACCTACTTCACCCGCCTCCTGCTCGACTGGCAGTGAACGGCGCGGAATAATCCGCCCGCTCCCGGCCTCATCCTTCCATGATGAGGCCGTTTTTGTTTTTTGCCTTCGCCGCCACGGCGCTGGCCGCGCGGGCGGAGCCGCTGCGCTTCGCCAGCGGCCCGCACCAGACCGCGCTGATCGAACTCTACACCAGCGAAGGCTGCAGCAGCTGCCCGCCGGCCGAGCGCTGGTTCGCCGGGCTGCGCGACGATCCCGGCCTGTGGCACGACTTCGTGCCGGTGGCGTTCCACGTCAACTACTGGGACAACCTCGGCTGGACCGACCGCTTCGCCTCGGGCCAGTTCACCGAACGCCAGTACGCGCTGGCCGCGGCCTGGGGCAACGGCTCGGTCTACACGCCGTGCTTCGTGCACAACGGCGCGGAATGGCATCCGTCCGACCGCACGCCAGCGGAGGACAAAACCACCGGCGTGCTCGCCGTGACATTCGATCCGGCCTCCGGCGCGTGCCGCGTGGAATTTTCGCCTCCGGAAAAAACCTCCGCCGATTACGATGCGCACGTCGCGCTGCTCGGCGGCGGATTGGTTTCCGAGGTTACTGCCGGCGAAAACGAAGGCGAGACGCTCCGGCATGAGTTCGTGGCGCTCACGCTGACCGATGCACCGATGAAGACGGACGGCGCAAGCGCCATCGCAGAAATGAAGCTGCCGGAATCAAAAACCGGCGGCGCCGACCGCCGCGCGGTTGCGGTCTGGGTCACCCGCCACGGCGAAATAGCGCCACTCCAAGCCACCGGCGGCTGGGTGCCGTAACGTCAGCGATGAGCCGCAGGCATTGGCTCAAGCGGCGGGTTGCGCATTTAGGATTTCGACTCGATAACGAAAAGGCTCGGGATTCTGCATTCCTGCCCAATCGCCATAGGCTACAACGTCGGCATAAATTCGTTCCTGCTCTCGGGCCTCGTGATGGTGAAACAGAGCATCACACCAACTCTTATCTGGAAGCAGGATGCTAAAGCCGCTGCCTTCTAAGCTCAATTTTTCGGTCTTGATTCGCCATTCTCGCTCCCAACTAAAATCGATTGCTGCTGGCAAATCGGGTTCGTATCTAACGTGCCTCCATCGTATCGCTTCAGACAAATCAGCAAATTCTGAATCCCTTTGATAAATTGCCGGCCTCGCACCCTTTTCAAAAGCCCACTTCTTCGGGAGCTTTATGCCGAAAGGTGAATAACGACTCGTGACGCGGTGAAATTGGTCTACGGGCGCTTCGGTGAAGCACACTGTCGTGTAAGACCCTTTCCGGAGCTCAGAGCCGCCCACTAGGCACTTCTGATGAATAATGCTTTTTAGGCGTTCAAACGCCTCTGGCAAGGAATCGGCACGAGTCCAATGCACCAAGCAATTCGAAATATCCGTTCTCATCTTGCTGACAGTGTTATTATCCTCCACTCGGCCGGGTCTTGCACACGGAAATCTGCCGAAAGCTTAACGCGGATTCAATTCTCCCTGGCTCGCACTCACAACAGATCCTTGTCGACCTTCCGTTCGAGGATTTTTTCGAACTCCTTGCGCAGGACTTTCTGCTTGTCGCGGAGGGCGGGCATGATCGCGAGCCAGTTGTAGACCTCCTCGCGGAGAAATTTGGGCATGACCGGCTTGATCTCGCGCACGCGGTCAAGCGCGCGCACGCAGGCGGTGGCGATCTGCTCGGAGGCGAGCTGGGCCGCGGCCGAGCTGTGCTGGCCGGCGAGGCGCACAACCTCGTCGAGGCGGCGGCGGCGCGCCGAGCTCGTCTTGTAGGTGTCGAGGCTGTTGATCACGACGTTGATCGTGCGCGGATAGTAGCTGGCCATGAGGTTCCACGGGTCCGAGCCGTCGCCGGCGGCGCGGAGGTCGGTGCGCAGGATCACGGCCGGGATGTCGGCGAACTTGGCGAACATGAACTCGACCACGGTGCCGGCGTCGAGTTCGTGGCCGTCGAAGCAGAAAAGGCCGAGGTCGCAGGCGAGGAGCGCGCGGATGTCCTGGTCGCGGATGGCGCGGGGCGTGGCGCTGCGCAGCTCGATGTCCTGCGGGAGGCGGCAGCGATAGCGGCCGTGGGATTTTTCGTAGATGGCCTCGGCCAGCCAGGCGTTGCCGATGAGGTGCTTGAGCGTAAAGAGCTCGCTCGCGAAATAAACACTGCAACTGGATTTCTTTTTCTTCATGCGGGCCCGATCCAGCTAGCGGCGGAAGCGGGCCCGGCTCAACGCAAAAGTCCAGGGCCGGCGGGAAATTTTTTGTCGCAGAGAACGCGGAGGTGAACGGAGGGCGCGGGGAGATGGAATGTTCTGGCAGACTTTGATCGAAATGCCCGAGGACTCATTTTTCCCGGCGGCCTCGGCGCGCCATTCACGGTTTGAGCACGAGCATGTGCACGGTTTTGCCGGGCAGGAAGGGCGTGAGCTCGCCGCGGACCCAGGCTTCGTGGCCGGCGCGGTAGAAAGGGGAGAGCGGATGGCCGCTCTCGCCGCCGGGCATTTCGAAGAAGCCTTTGTCCTCGTGCCCGGGCGCAACGACGAACCGCTCGCTCGCGCCGTGGGTGAGGGTCTGGACGCGCGGCATGTCGGTGTCGCCGGGCAGTTCGTCGGCGGGCATGTCGAGAAAGCGCGCGAGCAGGCCGGGCAGGAAGCGGCTGAACGGATGCTGGATGTGCGCGGTGTTGTAACGACCCCAGGTGGCGCGGCCGAGCGGCACGCCTTCGCGGTTGAGTTCGGCGGTGACGCCGTCGGCGGCGGCGAGGAGCAGGTCATCCCAGCGGGCGAACCGGGGGTTGAGCAGGTGCGGCGGCTTCTGCCCGATCATCGCCCAGAGCGCCGGTTCGTAGTTGAAGCGGCCGTAATCGAATTCCGGGTCGGAGTCCACGCAGGGCGCGAAGATGGGCGTGAACACGAGCGAAACGACCTGGGAGCGGAATTCGCGCACGAGCCGGTAGCTGACGGACCCGACGCTGGCGCGCCCTTCCCAGCGTTCGACGAGGCGGCGGAGCTCGGCGCGGGATTTTTTTTCCGCGACGGCCCCGGGCGTGAGCGTGGCGAGGAGGAGCTGCTGCCAGCGCGCGAGGAACCGGGCCCGGTCGTCGAGCTGGATGGCGAGCAGGTCGCGCGGTGCGGCGCCCTCGAGCGCGGCGAGGTCGTCGCGAATCTGCGCGGCGCGATAGGGCCGTTCGTAGCCGTTGCTGCCGATTTTGGCGAAGGCGTCGCCGCCGAGCATGCGCTGGTTGGCGCTCCAGATCCGGCCCGAGGCGGGCGTGAGGATCTGCGGCACGTCGCCGGGCGGGAGCAGGCCGTCCCAATAGCGGTCGCCGTAGGCCCACGACACGGGCAGGCGGCCGTCGAAACCGACGCGTCTGGGCAGCCGGCCGGCGATGGTCCAGCCGATGGCGCCGTCGTTGTCGGCCACGACGAAATTTTGCGCGGGAATGCCGGCTTGGCGTGCGATGGAGAGCGCGGCGGCGGCGGTGTCGGCCGTTTCCAGTTGCACAAGGGTGAAGTTCGCCGCGGCGGGATCGTGCGCCATCCAGTGCAGGGCGAGCGGGCGGCCGTCGCCGTCATGGCCGACGATCGGCCCCCATTCCGTCCAGTCGGCCTCGATCGTGACCGGATCGGAGCCTTTGACGAGAATGGTTTCGGGGCGCTGGTCGATGCGGGCAAAGCGGTCGCCGATTTGGTAGAGCGTGGGCGTGCCGGGCATGAGTTCGACGGTGACGAGGTCGCTGGTGTCGGCGTAGGCGTTGGTGAAGCCCCAGGCGATGTGGCCGTTGCTGCCGGCGACGACGACGGGCGTGCCGGGAAGCGTCACGCCGGTGATGGTGTGGGTCGAGAGCCGGGGGTCGAGAGGCGGGGGCGGATCGGAGTGCCAGACCAGCGAGGCGCGATACCAGATGTTGGGCACGCGGAGTGCGAGGTGCATGTCGTTGGCGAGCATCGCGGCGCCGGTGTCGGTGTGGGCGCCGGAAAGGGCGAAGGCGTTGGAGCCGGCGGAAACGAGGTCGCGGCGGGGCGCGGGCAGGGCGGGGAAGCGGCGCGCGGCCAGCGGGCGCAGGTCGATGAGCTTCGCCGGCGGGATGGGCGGAAGCGGCGCGGTGCTGCCGTCAAGCGCGGCATCGTCCGGCGTGGCATTTGGCGCGAAAAAATTCAGCCCGGTGAGGCCGTAGGCGTCGCGCACGGCGGCGAGCGAACGCTCGTAGCGGCCGGCGTCCTGGAGGTCGAGCGTCATGGCATAAATGACGAGCACGCTGTCCTCGGGCCGCCACGACCGCGGATTGGCGCGGAGCACGAGGTATTCGAAAGGTCTGGCGTGGAGCGCGTGCAGGCCGGCATTGACGCCGTCGGCGTAGGCCTGGAGCAGTGCGCGCTCGGGCGGGGCCAGGCGGGCGAGCACGGTGCGGGCGAGGCGGCGGAATTCGTGCACGCGCACGGTCTTGTCGTGGGCGAGGGCGGCGCGGCCGAACAGCTCGGCCAGCTCGCCGGCCGCATGGCGGCGCAGCAGATCCATTTGAAAAAACCGGTCCTGCGCATGGACAAAACCGAGGGCCCGGGCGACGTCGGCGCGGGCGCCGCCGCGGAGGGTCGGCACGCCGAGCGCGTCCCGCTCCACCGTGACGGACGCGGCCAGGCCGGGCGCCGCCGTGGTGCCGTCGAGTTGCGGCAGGCTGGCGCGCAGCTCGAGATAGAACCACACACCGCCGCCGGCCGCGCCGAGAGCGAGGAGGCTGAGCACGCCGGCGAGCAGGCGGAAGCGTTTGCCGATCTCGGGGTTCACAGGCCGAAGGCGGCGCGGATGTCCGCGACGAGTTTTTCCGGCGGCCGGGCGACGTCGAGGACGAGGGCCTCGCGCGGCGGCTCGAGCGCGGCGAATTGCGACTGGAGCAGGTCCTTTTTCATGAAATGATCCCGGCGCCGGTCGAGGCGCCGGAGGAGCAGGTCGAAGTCGCCGCGCAAATGCACCAGCTTCACCCGGGCCGGATCGACGACGATGATCCGGCGGTAGCTTTCCTTGAGGGCGGAGCAGGTGACGACGGCGTTTTCGCCGCGGGCGAGGCAGGCCTCGACGTGGTCGCGGATGGCGGCGAGCCAGGGCGCGCGGTCGCCGTCGGTGAGGGGAATGCCGGCGGACATTTTCGCGATGTTGGCCGGCGGATGAAAGTCGTCGGCGTCGGCGAAACTCCAGCCGAGCCCGGTCGCGAGCCGCCGGCCGACGGTGGTTTTGCCGCTGCCGGCCACGCCCATGAGCAGGATGATCATGCCGGCGGAGACTCCCAGGCGCGCGTGCCCACCGGATCACGATCTTCGTCGAAATCAATGTAGTCGAACATCGTCATGATCGGTTTGCTTTCGAGATTACTCTCGCGCACCCGCAGCGCCAGGCGCTCGGCGCCGACGTCGCGCCAGCCACGTTTCATCATGAAGGCGTTCCAGATTTCGCATTCTTCGTCGGTGCGCGGAGCGCCGTGCGTTTGGGTCCAGGCAAGAACTTCGCCGTCGGTGCCGCCGGCCAGCGTGCGTTCGCGCACCTCGGCGTATTTCACGCCGAGAAAACGGCAGCAGCGGGCGTCGAACATGGTTGGCTGCGTTTCGCCGAGATTGACGACGTATTCCGCGGGAAGTTTGCCGGCGGCATGCAGGCGGATCTTGTCGAGCATGCGGCCGAAATAAACGAGGCGGCCGACCTTGGCGTAGGGACTGCGGAGACCGGGGATGTGTGGCATGGATGACGGGAGGTGAAGGGACGAGCCGATTCAAGAAATGAATCCGCGCTCCGCAACCGCCAATCTGCGGTCGTCACTCGCGCCAGAAATAAACGGCCGTGACGAGGGCGCCGAACATCACCGTGGGGGCGATGACCCAGAGCGGGTTGAAGGGAACATGCCAGCG
>DATJYF010000060.1:0-9379 GCA_035499715.1 Opitutaceae bacterium
CTTCGACGACAGCTACGACCACGAGGTCTGGAACGAGACCGACCACTGGCGCGTCGTGCTCTTCGTCGATTTCGTCCGGCCGGTTTACTTTCCCTTCAACCTGCTCAACTGGTTCATTCTTCGCATGGCGGTCTTCACGCCCTTTATCCGCGAGGCGCAGGACAACCAGGCCAAGTGGGAGAAGGAATATTACGCCGCCGCCCAGGCCATGCGTGGGCGGTGATTTTATATTTTCAGTGGCCTGGTCACTGCGCAGGCATTCCTCAAATGATCCCGACTTCAACCACTGTATGATTGCACCGCTTTTTGCTTGGACGGTCTCGAAGCTACTCCTGTTATAAAAGTCGAGGACGCAGCGGCACCACTTTTAGAAATTAGTTTCCTTGCCACAGCTCGCTCACCGCGTGACCACGAACGCGGCCTTGAAATCCACCGCGGTGGACTCACCCTCGACGACGCGGGCGCGCACCTGGAGCTTTGCCTTCCCGTAGCGCGCGAGCGCAGCCTTGAACTCCTCGATCGCGGCCTTGGCCGGCCGCTCGCAGATCGCGCGCAGATCGCCCAGCACGGGGCGCCGGTAATTCGCCGCGCTGTCCTTGACCACGATGCGCCACTCGGTCTTGTGCGCGTCGTTTTCGCTCTTCATCATCTCCCAGACCACGCCGTAGCCGGCGAGCGTGGCGATGGCCATGAGGCTGCCGCCGAACGCGGTGTTGAGGGAGTTCTTGTTCTGCTCCTTCGGCGCGGTCAGGACGAGTTTCTGGTCGTCGCTGACCTCGACGGCGACGCCCATCGACTTCGCGAGGGGAATCATTTCGTGGAGGAAAAGTTCAAAAGCTGGGATCTTGACCGACTTCATGGTGGCGGGAAGTTGGAGGAAAATTCGTCCGACGTCAAAGCCGGCGCGGCTGAGGTAAAAACTGGATTTCAGGAGATTTGCAAGTACAGCCGCGGCGCGGCGGGCCGTTTTGCGCAGCCGATTGGGCTGCATCGATTTCTCACCGCGCGGCTTGCGCGCTCCCCTCCCGCGGCGCAAGATGCAACGCTGTGGCAGAACCCTTTTCCATCCTGGAGCTTCGCCGCCAGAGCGCGGCGCACGACCGGCGAGGCGGCCGCTGGCGGATCGTGGCGAGCGTCGTGGCGGCGCTGTTTCTTCTCTTCAATGTTTTCGCCTATTTTGTCGCGCCGGGGATCTTCCGGCGGCAGCTGGAGCACCGCCTCGCGGCCGCGCTGCACCGGCCGGTCGCCATCCAGAAACTCCGGCTCAATCCTTACAGGCTCTCGACGACGATCGAAGGACTGGCCATCGCCGACCGCGACGGCCGGCCGCTTTTTGGCTGCCAGCGGCTTTACGTGAATTTTGACTCATGGTCGTTTTTTTCCGGCAAATGGATTTTTCAGGAAATCTCCCTCGATGGCCCGGCCGCCCGCCTGGAAATCGACAAGGCCGGCGCGCTCAACATTTCCGACCTGATCGCATCGCCGGCGGCGGAACCGCCCGGCGCGCCGCCGCCGGCGAAGCCGCGCCCGCTCGTCATCCGGCAGCTCACGATCACGGGGGCGCGTTTCGCCTTTGCCGATCACAGCCGGGCGCAGGATTTCGCGACCGAGCTCGGCCCGCTCAGTTTTTCGCTGAAGGATTTTTCCACCGCGCCCGCGCCCGGCGCGCCGTATGAGTTTACGGCTTCGACCGAGGCCGGCGAAGCGCTGCACTGGCGCGGCACGTTCTCGGCCGAGCCGCTCCGTTCCGCCGGGGAATTTGCGCTCCGCCAGATCGTGCTCAAAAAATATTCGCCGTATTATGCCGGCCGGTTCGGCGGCGACATCCTCGCCGGCACGCTCGATTTCGCCGGGCGCTACGAACTCGATCTCAGCACCGAGCCGCGCATGATGCGGCTGACCGGCGGCGAAGTGCATCTGCGCGACCTCCAGATCGCGCCGCGCGGCGCGGCCTCGCCGGTCGTCGACCTGCCGGCGGTCGATCTCACCGGCCTCGACGCCTCGCTTGCGCCGCTGAAAGTCGCCCTGGCCAAGCTGGTCCTGACCGGCGGCCGGATCGCCGCGCAGCGTTCGGCCGACGGCATGATCAATCTCGCCACGCTGTTCGCCCCGCCGAACGGCGGCGGAACGGCGCCGGCACCCGCCGCGCCGTCCGTGTCCGGCAGCCCGGTGGCGCCGCCCGATGTGTCGTTGGCCGACCTCGAAGTGCACGGTCTGGCGCTTAGCTTTGACGATGCGGCGACGCCGCGGCCGGCGCATACCGCGGTCGAGGCGCTCGATTTTTCCGCGCAGAATTTCTCCCTCGCGCCGAGCGCCCCGCCGGTTCCGTTCAAGCTCGCGGTGCGCTTCGCGCCGCAGGGCACGCTCGGCCTCGACGGCACCTTCGCACTGGCTTCGCGCCGCGCCGACACGGCGGTCGATCTCGCCAATTTTCCCCTCGCTCCGCTCGGTCCGTACGTCGAGCCGTTTGCCAACCTCCGCGTCGCGCAGGGCACGGTGTCGGTCCGGGGCCAGCTGGCGCTGGCCGCGCCGCAAATCGCCTTCCGCGGCGACGCCGACTTCAGCCAGGTTGCCACCGTGGACGGGGCGGCCGGCGATGATCTGGCGAGCTTCGCCTCGCTGGGCTTCGAACAGATCGATTTCAACTCCGCGCCGTTCGTACTTGGCGTCGCCCAGATTTCACTCGTCGAGCCGGCCTTGCATTTCACCGTTCATCACGACGGTTCGACCAATCTGGCCGCCGTGCTGCGGAGGCCGCCGCCGGAAGTTTCCCCTCCGGCCGCCGTTCCGCCGGCGAACGCGGCGCCGCGACCCCGCATCACCATCGGTCGGGTCGCCCTGTCCGACGGCCGGCTCGTATTCACCGACCGCTCGATCGAGCCCAACGCGCAGGTGGCCGTCAACGGGCTCGCCGGCTTCATCACCGACCTTTCCTCCGATGATTCCGCGCGGGCGGCGGTCGACCTGCGGGCCAAGGTGGCCGACACCGCGCCGGTCACCATCGCCGGTCAGGTCAATCCGCTCGCCAGCGAGGCGTTTTCCGATTTCACGGCCAGCGTCTCCGACGTCGACCTGGAACCCGCCGGCACTTACTTCGCCAAATATGCCGGCTACACCCTGGCCGGAGGCAGTCTCTCGCTCGACCTCAAGGTCAGCCTCGCCCAGCGCCGGCTCGACAGCCAGAATGTCGCCACGCTCGAACAGTTCACGCTCGGTGATAAAACCGACAGTCCCGATGCGACCGGCCTGCCGGTTCGTCTGGCCGTCGCGCTGCTCAAGGATCCCGCCGGCAAAATCGTCATCGACCTGCCGGTGCAGGGCAGCCTCGACGATCCCGAATTCCGGATCGGCCGGGTCGTGCTCCGGGTCATCGTCAATCTGCTGACCAAGGCCGCGACCGCGCCCTTCTCCCTGCTCGGTTCGATGTTCGGCGGCGGTGACCAGCAGCTCGACCGGATCGATTTTGCCCCGGGCGCCAGCACGCTCGCCGCCACGGAGACCAAGAAGCTCGATGTGCTGGCCCGGGCCCTCAAGGCGCGTCCCGGCCTCAGCCTCCAACTGGCCGGCGCCGCCGATCGCGATGCCGACACGCCAGTCCTGCAAAAACAAAAGCTGGCGCAATTTATCCGGAGCAAAATCTGGGAATCACGCCGCGAGGCCGATCCCAGCCTGAGCTCGCCCGACCAGATCAAGATCACGCCGGAGGAAAACAACCGGGTCCTCGTCGGACTTTATGTCGCCGCGTTCCGCCCGCAGCCCACCCAGCCTTTTCCGCCGCCGGCACCGACCGGCTCCACAACGTCCATCATCGGTCCGGAACGCAGGACCCCCTCAACGCCGGCCAGCGGTTCAACCCCGTCTTCGACCACGCTGCTCGGTCGCATCATGAATTACATTTTTGGCGGCGGAAAGTCCGCTCCGCCGGCGCCGGCCGGAAAACCGTCCGCGCCAACCTCTGCGCCAAAGCCAGCGCCGGCCTTCAAGCTGCCGCCGCCGGCCGAAATGGAGGCGCAACTCGCCGCCCAGCTGCCGATCGAGGACAGCGACCTGCGCCAGCTTGCCTCCGATCGCGCGCAGCAGGTCAAAGACTATCTCGTGGCGCAAGGCGTGCCTGAGGCGCGCCTCTCGCTCGTCGAGGCCGGCGCCGCACCCGGCCCGCCGGCGCCGCGCGTGGCGCTGCGGTTGAAATGAACGGGCGGCCCGGCGCAAGCTGCCGGGGTATTTTTCGACCGCGCGGTCAATTTAACCCCAGGCCTTCATTCGCGCCGGAGGCCGTCCCCGTGATATGCTGGAGCTTGATGTTCAGCTCAAGACTGGCGCTGATATTGCGGAGGCAATCGGTGAAGGCTTCCTGGATGGCGCCGGCCATTTCCTC
This sequence comes from Opitutaceae bacterium, assembly GCA_035499715.1. Classification (GTDB taxonomy): domain Bacteria; phylum Verrucomicrobiota; class Verrucomicrobiia; order Opitutales; family Opitutaceae; genus DASRHD01. The sequence continues at coordinate 4,376 of DATJYF010000060.1, forward strand.
GTCGCTGCCCCACCAATTCATGCCGGCGTACTGGCCGCGGCAGGTGAGTTGTCCCGACGATTTGCCATGGGAAGAGAATTCAAGCCGGAGAACGACCACGGCGCTTTTGGTCACCTCGATGTTTTGAATGTAGAGCTTGAGCAGGATCGGCTTGATGACGAGGTCGGCCCTGGCCGGATCGCCGGCCTCAGCGAAGTTCGTGCCTTTGACAGCGCGCAACTGCTGGTCAAGCCAGGGGAGGAAGGATTTTGCCACATAGGCGCGGCTGCCGATGTGTCCAAGCGAGGTGGCATCGAGCCGCTGATCCTCGACGGCCAGCCAGGCCACCCGCAATGAGGATTTGGACGGAGCAACGGGCGTGCCCTGAACGCCGGCCGGCGTGGTGAAATCCAACCGGGTGGTTTCAGGCGTATTGCAACCGGAGAAAACCAAGGCGAGGCCGCCCAGAGCGAACAACCGCACCATGCATTTCCGCGCCATCCGCCCTCTCATTGTGCAACCGCTGAGAGTTGGCCCGCGGGCAGTCGGACCCAGATCCATCCGTCCGCCTTGTGCTCGATGTAGCCTTGAAAGGTGGTGTCCATCGTCCCGTAAACTGTGGCTAGGCGCTTTTCTGCGCCATCAGGCGCCTTGTAGGCCTCTCCCTCAGGCGGTGCCGGCGCGGTCAGATCATAGGCGATCATGGCAGCCAGCTCCTGCAGCCCGGCATCGAGTACCATTCTGGCCGGCTGGCCGCCATTGGCCGCCCAAAGCCTGGCCATTCCATCCGGTGTCTGCTGGCCGGTCAGGCCCGGGAGGGAGCCGGTGCAAGAAAGAACGTTGTAATAAACCAGCGGCGGCAGATCGGATTTGGTTTGGGCGATTTTGCCGAGACGGTCACCGCCGGGATGCAGCGATACTTCGGCGCTGACGATGATGCTGTCGAAGTTGGGGGAAAGTTTATAGTCAAGCGTCACCAGCAAAACAGAGGCGCCCCCCGAGCCTTGGATCCAAGCTCCCGTGGTTTTTGGGTCGATGATCTGCCGGACATCGACATGTGATGGATTTACACCCGGAACAGAGGCCAGGGCTTTTTGCAGATCTCCGGCCAGGACGTTGCCGGGTTGATAGTTTACGAGGGCGTCGCGTACGGACGTGACTGCGGACTCCGCTTTTTTGGCGCGCGCGTTATCGACGCTCATATCAACTATGGCGGCAATAAGCCCGCCGCCGGTCGCGGCGGAAACATTCGAACGGTTGATACTCGTGCCGATTTCCTGCTGTCGCAGTCCGACAATTCCGTTTACGGCCCCGAGCTGGGTCCGTGAATCGGATGAAATGGGCACACGGATGGGCGTCGTGCAGCCGCTGAAAAGCATCGCGGCGGCGGCCAGGAAAACCGCATGGCTCCCGCCACGGCCAAACACTTGAGCTGGAATTAAGTTCATAGGGGTGGATGTTTTCAAAGAAGGATGCATGGTCAGAGCAAGTCTTTTGTCCGACGATGAATCACCCGGCGGAAGGAGGCCGGGGAATAAATTCCCGAAAGGCCGCTCTCATCTTTGCATTCACGCGGTTTTACGTGAACCTGTTGTATCTCCATGAAGATTCTCGTTCTCCTCTGCGCGCTGGGGGCGATCTCCCTGTCAATGAAAGCGGATGACTCCAAAACTGAATCCCTCGTCCTCGGTGGCGGCTGCTTCTGGTGCACCGACGCCGCCTACAAACTCCTGCCCGGCGTGATGCACGTCACCTGCGGCTATGCCGGCGGCAATTATCCGCATCCCACCTACGAGGACGTCTGCACCGGCACGACCGGCCACGCCGAGGTCATCAAGATCGACTATGACCCGGCCAAGACCTCGCTGGAAAAGCTGCTCGAATTTTTCTGGCACGTGCACGATCCGACGCAGGTCGGCGGGCAGGGCAACGACGAGGGCTCGCAGTACCGTTCGATCATTCTTTACGCCAACGAGGCGCAGAAAATCGCCGCCGAGAAATCCAGGGCGGAGGCGCAAAAGCACTTCAGCGATCCGATCACGACCGAGATTGTTCCGCTGGCGAAATTCTGGCCGGCCGAGGACTACCACCAGGACTATTTCGAAAAGCATCCGCACCGCCCTTACTGCGCCCTGGTCATCGGGCCGAAGGTCGACAAGCTGAAGAAGCTGCCGGAAGTGCAGGGGAAATGACGGCTGTGCCGGCCGGCGCGAAAACGGCGGATCCGCCGCGCCTCAAAACTCCACGTCGCGGCAGCGGGCGTCGAGCTGGCGGGTGACGAGCTCGATTTGCTTCGGGGTCAGGACCGGCGGGGCATTGCTGTGGATGGTGGCGCCGAGCTGCTTCGGATTCAGCACCTTCAGATCGCGCAGCGTGGTCGTGCTCACCCACCAGCCGGGAAAGACCAGCACGGGCGTGACGAGCATGCGCTCGCCGATGATCTGGTAGATCCACTGCGCGAGCCACTCGGCCTGTTTGCGGGCCTGGGCCAGGCCGTGGGTATCCTCGCCCCACGGATAAACCAGCTGCTCGCCGTCGAAAATAATTTCGTGATCCTTGCGGCCGCCGATAGCCTTGCCTTTGCGGCGGGTTTTGGTTTCGACGCAGTAGACGCCGCTCGGGCCGATGACGATGTGGTCGATGTCGAACTTGATGTCGCCGTATTCGCACGGCACGTCGTGGAAGATTTGGTAGCCCTCCGTCATCAGCGGCACGAGCGCCTCGGCCACGGCTTTTTCGCCATAAAGGCCGAGATGGCAGTCGCGCCGCAGCGTGAGCGTGCGCATCAGCCACCAGCCGGCACCGGCCAGCGCGGCGACGAACAGGACGATGGCGGAAATGAACACGGTCTCGCCCCAGGCCGTGGACTTGATATGGCCCGAGAGAACCAGTCCGCCCCAGAGCAACAGTCCCGGGACGATGGAGCAGGCAGCGAGGCCGATCAGGAAATAATCGTCGAGCCGTTCCAGGCGGCGGCGCAGGCCCTCGCCCGGACCGCGGAGAAGTTTTTCCGAAACAGGCGGCCGTTCACGCCGGCGGTTGACGCGCCAGATCCAAAGCGTGGCCACGGTGCCGAGATATGCGAATACGAATAATATGAATATCCAGATGGATGCGACGGCATTCATGCCGGCGGTTTTCCGACGGCCGGCGCCGGGAAGCAATGTTTTTGAGCCCCAGCGACTTAAATTGAGCAGAGTTTGACGAACCTTGACGGCGTTTTTACGGCCTTGATGCAACAATCGGGCAAAAATGACGCGTCCGTCACCGGGCGCCGGCGAGCGCCGGCATGGGCAGGTCGAGCGCGGCGCACACGCTGCGGAGCAATTCGGCCTCGGCGACCAGGATGACGCCGTCGGCGCCGACGACGTGCGCGGCGGCGGTGATGAGGCGCTGCTTGATCGGCAAAGAGGCGGCGGCGAGGCGGTCCAGCGCGGCATCGAGGTCTTCGGCGGCGCAGGCGTCGGGCGCGAGGAACGAAAGTTTGCCCTCGAGCATGCGAAGCTGGTCGGCGCCGGCGGCGAAGGCGGCGCGGGCGTCCATGTCGACGTTGCTGGAAACATGGGCCAGCGCGCTGAGCACGACGGAGATTTCGCCGGCCAGCGCCTCGAAGGAAAAAATCTGCTCGCCCGGCGCGGCGGGCTGGCGGGCGGCGGCAAGGCTGCGGCGAAGGATTTTTTGCAGCGCAAATTCGAAGGTGTCCACCTGACCGTCGGCGTGCACGAGCTGGTCGAGCGTGTCGAAGAACGGCGTGAGCGCGGTCGGCGGGAGCTGGCGCAGCGCGGCCAGCGACAGTTGCACGAGCGGGAGCTTTTGCCCGGGATTGAGCGCGGTCAGCGCCGGAGAAAGGGCGTCGAGCACGTGCAGCGCGTCGGAGCCGGCGCGGGCCGCCACGATCTGGCGCTGCTGGGCGCGCACGGTGGCATCGGCGTCGAGCAGCAGCCCGTAAACGAGGGCCGGCGCCTGGTGCGCGTCGCGGGCCGCGGCGAGCAGCGAAGGCGGCAGCCCGTCGAGCAGATTTTGCGCGCCGGCCACGGCCACGGCGGTGAGCGTGCCGATGGCGGCGACGGCGGAGAGCGGATTGTGGGCGGCAGGCTGAAGCGGCGGCGGCTGGGCGGAACGCGCGGCCAGCGGATGGAGAACCTGGGAAAAGGTCTCGTGCGCGATGTCCACTTTTTGCGGCGGCTCGAAAAATTTCCCGTCCCAGCGCGAATCGATCGCGCGGATGCGCGCCGCGAGCGGCGGATGCGTGGCCCACAGGCCGGTGAAGGAGGTGGCGAAAGCCTGGGCGAAAAAGAAGTGCCCGATTTCGGTCGCGCGGTGGGTGTCGAGCGAGGAGCCGAGCGCGTAGCCGCCGATTTTTTTGAGCGCGCCGCCTATGCCATCGGGGTTGCGGGTGAATTGCACGCTGGAGGCGTCGGCCAGAAATTCGCGCTGGCGCGAGACCGCGGCCTGGATGAGCCGGCCGAAGAAATAGCCGATGTAGCCGATGATCATGAGGGCGAGGCCGACGGCGAGAATGGCCGCGATCCCGCCTCCGCCCTTGCCCCGGGTGCGGACCCGGCCGTAGAACATGCCGCGCAAGATGCCGTGGCCGGTCAGGCCGATGACGAGGATGCCGAAGATGATGGCGGCGAGCTTGAGGTTGAGCCGCATGTCGCCGTTGAGGATGTGGCTGAACTCGTGGCCGATGACGCCCTGCAGCTCGTCCCGGTTCAGGGTCTCGAGCGTGCCGCGCGTGACGGCCACGATGCAGTCCGACACGTCGTAGCCGGCCGCGAAGGCGTTGATCCCCTGCTCGCCGTCCATCACGTACACGGCGGGCACGCGCACGCCGGCCGCGATTGCCATCTCCTCCACCACGTTGACCAGGCGCCGCTCGAGCGGATCCTTCGTGTCGGGCGGCACGCGCCGCGCGCCCGCCATGTCCGCGACGGCGGCGCCGCCGCTGGAGAGCTGCATGACGTTCCAGGCGCTCACCGCGAGGATCACGAACATGGTGCCGAGCGCGCCCAGCACGTATAC
>DATJYF010000061.1:0-3425 GCA_035499715.1 Opitutaceae bacterium
CCTGATTCTAAATTTGCCTGCAACGCCATAAGTTTTGTTTTGCGCCGCGCCGCACCCGCTTGGAAACTGGCGGCTTTATCCATGACCCTTTTGGAAGATCTGCAGTGGCGCGGCCTCGTGGCCGATTGCACCGACCTCGACGGCCTGGCCCAGCGCCTCGCCGCGGGACCGATCACCCTGTACGCCGGCTTCGATCCGACATCTGACTCGCTTCACGTCGGCAACCTCGTGCCGCTGCTCGTCCTGCGCCGCTTTCAGGAAGCCGGTCATCATCCCATCGCTCTCGCCGGTGGCGCCACCGGCATGATCGGCGATCCCTCCGGCAAATCCTCCGAGCGCAATCTCCAGACGCGCGAGCAGGTCGAGCACAATGTCCACGCGATCAAAGGCCAGCTTCACCGCCTGCTTGATTTCAAAACCCAAAAAAATCCCGCGCGCCTCGTCGACAACGCCACCTGGACCGCGCCCCTCACCTATCTGGAATTTTTGCGCGACGTCGGAAAGCATTTTACCGTCAACTGGATGGTGGCCAAGGAATCGGTCCGCGCGCGCATGGAAGACCGCGAAAACGGCATCAGCTACACCGAGTTCAGCTACATGCTGCTCCAGGCCTACGATTTTTTTCACCTGCACCAGGCGATGAACTGCGAGCTGCAGATCGGCGCCACCGATCAGTGGGGCAACATTACCGCCGGCACCGAGCTCATCCGCCGCAAAAGCGGCCAGGCCGCCTTCGGCCTCGTCCTGCCGCTTCTGACCAAGGCCGACGGCACGAAGTACGGCAAGACCGCCGCCGGCGCCGTCTGGCTCGATCCGAAAAGAACCAGCCCCTACCGCTTCTACCAGTTTTTCGTCAACACCGACGACGCCGACGTCGTCAAGCTGCTCAAGACGCTCACCTTCCTGTCGCACGAGGAGATCGCCGCGATCGAGGCCGAGCTGAAACAAAATCCCGGCGCGCGCACCGCGCAAAAAGCCCTCGCGCGCGAGCTCACCACCGTGGTGCACGGCGCCGGGGCGCTGGCCGCCGCGATCAAGGCGAGCGATATCCTCTTCGGCGGCGCGCTCGACGGCGTCAGCGAGGAAATTTTCCAGGATGTCGTCGGTGAAGTCCCGACCAGGGACCTGGAAAAATCCCGGCTTTCCGGCGCGGGCACGCCGCTCGTCGAGCTGCTCGTGCACACCGGGCTCGCGCCCTCCAAGGGACAGGCGCGCAAGGACATCGAGGGTGGCGGGATTTATTTGAACAACGAGCGCTCGTCCGACGCCGCCCGCGCCGTCACGACCGGAGATCTGCTTTTCGGCCGGCACCTCCTGCTGCGCAAAGGCAAGAAGACCTATGCGGTGCTAAGCGTGCGCGAGTAGGAGACTCGCCAGTCGCGCGTGCGAATCCGGCCCCATTTTCCATCCCATGCGACCCTCCACCCTGCCCCGTTGCGCCGCGCTCGCGGCCGGCCTCGTTTTTTCCGCGTCGCTTTGCGCCGCGGACGCATCCGCGCCATCCGCGCCGATGCAGAGCGTCCTCGATCAATTCACCGCGCCCGACGTTCCGGCGCGCGGCCCCGACGAGATGCCGCAGGACCGCTCGTGGCCTGCGCCCACCGCGCCGGCGCCGGCCTGGCCGGGCTCGGGCTTGGCGCAGCATCCCATGCTCTACGTCGGCGAGGGTTTCAACACGCTCTTCCTCGTCAACGACGGCAAGGTGATCTGGACCTACTCCGCCGGCCGCTTCTCGCCCCAGCGCGGCGGCGAGATCGACGACGTCTGGCTGATGTCCAACGGCCACATCCTTTTCACGCGGCAGTTCGACGTTGAGGAAATCACGCCGCAAAAAAAAGTCGTATGGCGCTATGAGGCACCCGCCGGCACCGAGGTGCACAGCGCGCAACCGATCGGCCTCGACCAGGTGCTGCTCGTGCAAAACGGCCTGCCGCCGAAGCTCATGGTCATCGACAAGAAGACCGGCGAGATCGAAATCGAGCACGCGCTGCCCGCGGTGAGCTTCACCAACCAGCGCACGGTCCATCCGCAGTTCCGCCGCATCCGCATGACGGCCGCGGGCACGTTCCTCGTGCCGTTTCTCAAGATGGGCCAGGTCGTCGAATACAACCGCGACATGAAGGAGGTGTGGCGCTACGAGATTTCCATGCCGTGGGACGCGGTCCGGCTGCACAACGGCAACACGCTCATCACCGCCGAGCACGACCGCACGGTCGTCGAAGTGGACCCGCAGGGGAAAACCGTCTGGCAATTCACGCCCGCCGACCTTCCGCCCGGCCTCGTGCTGCACAACACCCAGACGGCCGAGCGCCTCGCCAACGGCGACACCGTCATCTTCAGCTCGACCGGCGGCACGAAGAAGGAGGACCGGTCGAACCTCATCCAGGCGATCGAGGTCTCGCCGGACAAAAAAGTCGTGTGGGTGCTGCAGGACTGGAAGAACCTCGGGCCGGCGACCACGGCGCAGTTTCTCGACCAGCCGGGCATCCCCGAGCAGCCCGGTCAGCTGCAGCACTGAGCGCGCTTGAAAATTGTGCAATGGGCCCTTTGTTATTCCGGGCGCAGCGGCATCTGCCATCCGGTGGAATTTTGCGGCGACAGAAGCCATCAGCCCGGATGGATTCTTCACTTCGTTCAGAATGACAAACGAAATTCAAAAATCCGCTTTTAGAAAAATATCGCCTCGCTCAGCGCGTTTTCCGGCGGCAGCAGGCTGACCGCCGTGGGCAGCGTCGTGCCACCCGCGCCGAAATCCGCCTCGAACCGCGCGCAGTTGTGCGCGAAATCGCCCTGCCACCGGAAGCGGCGGGCGCCGCCGGCATAGTCGAAGGACAGCTCGAGGCTGCCCGGCGCGCCGTCCGGCAGCGGCGTCGTCGCGTAGTTCACCGCCGGCGCGGCCCCGCAGGGCGCGAGACGTTCGCGCGTCCACGCCAGCAGCACGCTGCCCTCGGCGGCAAACTCCGGCCGGTGCGCGACCGTCACGCCGCGCAGGCCGCCGACCAGCACAGCCGGAGCGTAGGAGGCCAGAAACTGCCCGATGCCCTGCCGCACGTGCAACAGGCGCGCCTGAACGAGGTCGCGCACGATCTCCGGCTTCGGCCAGGGATAGGTGAACGCGCCGGGCGGCGCGATGGCGCTGTCCAGCAGCACCCGTTTGGCGCGGGTCAGCAGATACTGGTAGTCGGCGAGGCGCGACGCCTTGGAAAAACGGTGCGCCCAGTAATACAGCGGCAGGTCGGCCGAGAGGCAGATCGAAACCTCGTTCTCCAGAAACGGCCGGGCCGACTCCGGGTAGCTCAGCGCGACGAACTCGACGCAGCGCGTGTCGCCCTTCGATTTGCCCAAAAAGCATTCGCCGTAGATTTTTGCGCGCATTTCGGTTCCGCCGTCGCCGAGCGGCTGCGGGCAGAGCACGACCACGCGGC
>DATJYF010000062.1:0-15659 GCA_035499715.1 Opitutaceae bacterium
ATGCGGGAGTTTTTTCATCTGCTCGCGCTCCGCGACCTCGGTGAGACTCCGCTGGTTTCCCACGGCCTCCGGCCGGCCGGTGACACGAAAAATATTTATCCCCGCTGCGCGCCCATCGGGGCCGGGATGGCATTGCGCCGCGCCGCATCCGCCGCCTGGCTCGACGCTTTGGCGCAGGATCCACGCCGCACCGCCTTCGACCGTCGCGGCGCCGCCCTCATCTCCGGCGGGGACAACGACCTCGTCCTCACCATCATGGCCGCCGGCTGGGAGGTGGCTTATTTCCCGCAATTGTCACTCACCCATCTCATCCCCGCGACGCGCCTTGAGGCCGGGTATCTCGCGCGTCTGCACCGCGCCATGCAGGCCTCCTGGATGCGCGTGCTCACCTTCCATGACGCCAATCCCTGGCCGCCGCTCACGGCGTCCGGCGCCGCGCTGAGAAAAGCCAAGGCCTGGCTCTTCCACCAGCCGTGGCATTCGCCCGCCGCGCGCATCCGCTATGCCGGCGCCTGCGGACATTTTGAGGGACGAATTCCATTGAAAAAATGAACGCGCGCTCCGCCGCCCGCGCCTTCGGTCTCGGCCGTGCCGTCTACTGGCTCTGGCATGCCCCGGCCGGAGCCGTGAGAAAATCCCTGGCCGAGGGCGGTCCGCTCGAGCAACTGCGTGACCGCCGCGCGCACGGCGAGATGATCCGCGCCGCTGCGCAACTTCCGCCACAGTCTGGTCCCGCGGCGGCGGACCGGCCCGAACTGCACTTTCTCACCGGCAAAAAATTCTGGGACCAGACCGCCTTTTGCCTGCACACGTTCCAGGCCCAAAGCGGAGGGGCCGGGCCGGCCGTTTTTCACGACGACGGCTCGGCCGATGAGGCCACGGTCGACCGGCTGGCCCGGCTTTTTCCCGCGGCACGGTGGCGGCGGGCCGAAATCATCGAGGCGGAGATCGACGCTTTCCTGCCGGCGGCCAAGTTCCCGGTGCTAAGGGAGCGCCGCGCGCATTACCCCAACCTCCGCAAGCTCACCGACGTTCATGCCGGCGCACGGGGCTGGCGGCTCGTGCTCGATTCCGACATGCTTTTTTTCCGCCGGCCGGATTTTCTTCTCGACTGGCTGGCGGCACCGGCCCGGCCGCTGCACATGCTGGACGTGCAGGACAGTTACGGTTATCCGCGGCCGCTGCTCGAATCGCTCGCCGGCGCGCCACTTCCGGCGCGCGTCAACGTCGGCCTGTGCGGCCTGCGCAGCGAGACGCTTGATTGGGAAAAACTGGAATTCTGGTGCCGGCGTCTGATCGAGGCCGAAGGCACGAGCTACTATCTTGAACAGGCGCTCACCGCGATGCTGCTCGCCGGGCAGGATCGAGCGATCGCGCCCGCGGAAGATTATCTTCTGCTGCCGGATGAAGACGAATGCCGCTCCCCGCGCGCCGTCCTCCATCATTACGTGGCCCACTCAAAGCGCGGATACTTCCGCCAGGCCTGGCGCGTCGCGCTCCGGCACCGGCCGGCCCCATGAAAACCCTCGCCCGTCGTCTGCAGCTCGGCCGGCTGGTCTATCGTTTCTGGCATCGCCCGCGCCAGTGGTGCGACCTCGCGCGCACCTACGGCTGGGGCCTGAGCCTGCGCGCCCGGTTGGGCGAGCGCCGCATGCGTGCGGCGGCGTTGCGCCTCCCCGCCCCACCCGACCCGGAAAGGAAGATCGGCCCGCCCGTTTGCTTTCTCACCGGACGGCGGTTCTGGCACCAGACGCTCTTCTGCGCGCACTCATTTGCGCGGTGCGGCGGCGCGGGCAATTTTCATTTCATCAGCGACGGCACGCTGGACGATCGGACTGCGGCAATGCTGAGAAAGATCTTCCCCTCCGCCCGGATAGTTGGTCACGCCGAGTCGGATGAAAAACTCGCCGCCGTGCTGCCGCCGGCGCATTTTCCCACCCTGCAGGGACACCGCCGTCGTTTCGTGCTGCTGCGGAAACTCACCGATTCCCTGGCGGGAGAACGCGGCTACCGGCTGTTCCTGGACAGCGACATGATTTTTTGGCGGCGGCCGGAGGAATTGCTTCGCCGGCTCGCCCAAACCGGGCCCCTTTACATGGCCGATATCGGCGAAGAAGGCTACACCCTGCCGCGGGCGACGCTGACGGAAAGGCTGGGCCTCGCTCCCGCGCCGGCCGTCAACTCCGGCCTGGTGGCGGTCCGCGCGGAGGACGTCGACTGGGATTTGCTCGAACGGGCCTGCGCGCTTCTCCTCGCCGAAGGCCGCGATCAGCGGCTGCTGGAGCAGACACTTTGGGCCGTGGTGCTCGGCGCGCAGGACGCGCATCGGCTTCCGGCCGGGGATTACCGCGTGGTGATCGATCCGCCGGCGTGCGGAGCCGCCGTCGCCGCCGGCCGGCCGGCGCTGCTGCACTACGCCTGGCACGCGCGTCTGCCCTACCTGGCTGAAGAGTGGCAGCAATACCTGGCCATGGCGTGAACCTTTGAATGCGTTGGACAAAGTCATAAGAGCCGGTGATCCCCTGCGAAAATCTCGCTGGCATACGCAACGCGGCGACCGGGCGCCGTTGTCATCGCTGGGGGATCTTCCGCGGTGCCTTTACCACACGTTTCGGTTTAAATTTTTCGGCCGTCGCCCGACCTTGCCCTGGATTCCCTACCCTGCGATCCGTTTTCTCCGCCGGCGGCTGAACTCCAACTCGCACGTGCTTGAAATCGGCTCCGGCATGTCGACCCTCTGGCTGGCCTCGCTTTGCGCCCGGGTGGATTCAATCGAAGCCGATCAGCGCTGGAAGGATCTGCTGCAGGCGGAGCTCGTCCGCCGTCGCATTGCCAATGCCCGGATAATTTTTCGCTGGTGCGCCAGCGAGATGTGCGATTTCAGCCAATGGCCCGATGCCAGCATTGACCTGGCCCTTGTCGATGGGGGCCCACGCCCGGAATGCTTCACGGCCGCCCTGCCGAAGATAAAGTCCGGCGGGCTCATCTATGTCGACAACACCGACATTGATAAAACATCGAGAGACGCGGGCGAACGGCTCATGAGCCACGCCCGCGAACATGGCTGCCGGATGTGGATATTCCGCGGCTTCATCCCCTGCAATCTTTTCGTTAACGAAGGCATGCTGCTCCAGAAAAACGGCTGATTCGCACAGATGGCCCAAGATCTTGTTTCCATTCTCATTCCCTGCCACAATGCCGCCCCCTGGGTGTCCCAGACGCTGGAGTCGGCTCTCGTCCAAACCTGGCCGCACAAGCAAATCATCGTCGTGGACGACGGATCGACGGACGAGAGCGCCAAGATCATTCGCTCCTACGCCGGCCACGGCGTGCATCTCTTCACGCAGGAAAATCGCGGGGCCGCCGCCGCGCGCAATCGCGCGCTGCGCGAGGCCCGGGGGGATTTTTTTCAGTTTCTCGACGCCGATGATTTGATCAGTCCGGAAAAGATTTCCGCCCAAGTGCGCCTGCTTTCCGGCCGGCCCGCCGGGGCGGTCGCCTCCTGCGCCTGGGGGCGCTTCACGGATGATCCGGCGGCCGCGCGGTTCGTCGACGACGCGGTGTATCGTGATTTTGCAGCGCTCGATTTTCTCCTCCTCGCGGCGCAGACCGGCGCCATGATGCATCCCTCGTCCTGGCTGGTGCCCCGCGCCGTGGCCGAACACGCCGGGCCCTGGGACGAAACGCTCACGCTCAACGACGACGGCGAATATTTCTGCCGGGTGCTTCTGGCCAGCAGCGGCCTGGCCTTCACGTCCGGCGTCCGCAGCTATTATCGCTCCGGTCTGCCCGGCAGCCTCAGCCAGCGGCGGGACGAGCGCAGCCGCCGCTCACAGTTCCATTCCATCGAGTTGATCGAGCGCCATCTGCTCGCGGCGGAGGATTCGCCGCGCACACGCCGCGCCTGCGCCGATTATTATCAGCGTTTCGTTCATGATTTTTTTCCTTTTCCGGGCGAGCTGATGCGCCGGGCGGAAAAACGCGTGGCCGAGCTCGGCGGTTCCGATTTCGACCGGCCCGTGATGGGGCCGAAAACGGCGGCGCTCGCGCGTTGCCTGGGCTGGAAAAATGTCCGGCGCCTGAAGCACTGGCTCTCGCGATGAACGCAAAAAAAATCCTGATTCTGAGCTCTTCGCATCTCTGCCGGAATCCGCGCGTGCTGAAGGAGGCCGCCGCCCTCGGCGCAGCCGGCCACGATGTCACGGTGCTCACCCTCTCCACCGTCGAGGCGTTTGAACGCATGGATGCCGAACTGGCCGCGTCGCAACCGTTCCGCCGCGTCACGCTCGACTACACGGCGCGACGTCCCCAGGCGCGCTGGGAAAATTTCCGCCAGCGTGCCGCCACCTGGGGCGCGCGAAAGATGTTGCGCTGGCTCCGCTGGGAAACCGCCCAGGCGCTTGGCCCGGCCCGCGCCCTGCTTCGGCGCGCGCTGGCGACGCCGGCCGACCTCACGATTGCGCACACCGAGATCCCGCTCTGGGCCGCGGCGGCGCTGATCCGCGCCGGCCGGGCCGTGGCGGTGGACATGGAAGACTGGTATTCCCGGGATTTGCTGCCCGAGGACCGGCGTACGCGGCCGCTCAAACTGCTGGCCCGGGCGGAAAAATTCGCCCTCCAGCACACACGCTACGTTTCAACCACCTCGCAGAGCCTGGCCGACGCGCTCGCCGCGGCCTATGAGGGCAGTCCGCCGGTGGTTTTGCGCAATGTGTTCCCCTTGCAGGCTCGCACGCGCCTGGACCGGAAGACCGGAGACGAACCGCCCGCTTTCGTCTGGTTCTCACAGACCATCGGCCGCGGGCGCGGCCTGGAGTTGTTTTTTGAGGCTTGGATTCGCCTGACCCGGCCCAGCCGCGTTACGCTGATCGGCGGCGGCGGCACTGCTTATCGGGAAGCCCTTCTGCGCCCTCTGCCCGCGGGGCGCCAGGCCTTCGTCTCTTTTCTTCCTTTTCTCGCCCCGACCGCGCTTGCCGACAAACTCACCGAGTACGACATCGGCCTGGCGCTCGAAGAGACCGCTCCTGCAAATCGCAACCTGACCATCGGCAACAAAATCTTCCAATATCTCAACGCCGGTCTCGCCGTGGCCGCCACCGCCACCGCCGGCCAGAGCGAGGTGCTGCGCGCCGCACCCGACGCGGGCCTGCTGGTCGCCACTCCGGAACCCGCCGTTTTCGCCCGCCAGCTCGACGATCTGCTGGCCGAGCCGGCGCGCCTGCGCGCCATGCAGGCCGCGGCGCGGCGGGCGGCGGAGCAACAGTTTTGCTGGGAGCGCGAAACCCCCCGCCTGCTCGCCGCAGTCGGGCAGGCGCTTGCCGTTGGCACCAGCGAGCCGCTGAAAAATTTCCCCGCCCCATGAGCCTCAAACGCCTGCTCGTCGTCAGTCCGCATTTTCCGCCCGTGAATGCGCCGGACGCCCACCGTGTGCGCGTGAGCCTGCCGTATTTTCGCGAATTCGGCTGGGAACCGGTGGTGCTTGCGGTCGATCCCCGCCGGGTGCCGGGAACGCCGGATTCCCGCCTCGCCGCGGCGCTGCCCGCCGATGTGGCCGTGCATCGCTGCGGCGCCCTGCCGCGGCGGCTGGCGCGGCTGGCCGGACTCGGCAGCCTCGGCCCGCGGGCCTGGTGGCCGCTGTGCACCGCCGGCGCGGGGTTGTTGCGGCGGGAACGATTCGATCTCGTGTTTTTCTCCACGACACAATTTTTAACGCTGGCCCTCGGATCCGTCTGGAAAAAAAAATCCGGCGTGCCTTTCGTCATCGACATACAAGACCCCTGGCGCACGGATTATTACGCGCGGCCCGGCGCGCCGCGGCCACCGGGCGGCTGGAAGTATCGCTTCGCGCGCTGGCAGGCCGAACGTCTGGAGGAGCCGTCCTTCCGGCCCGCCAGCGCCTTTGTCAGCGTGTCCGAGGCTTACCTGGAACAACTGCGGACTCGTTATTCATGGTTCGCGACCAAGCCGGCCGCGGTCGTTCCTTTTGGCGCCTCCGAGGCCGATTTTTCCTTCGCCCAAAACGATGCCACGTTGAAACCGGCTTTTCAGCGCGAGGCCGGCTGCGTGCACCTCTTGAGTGTGGGCGCGGCCGGCCCGATCATGGCGGAGGCCGCGCAGACGTTTTTCGCCGGCGTCCGGGACTTTCGGGCGGAACAGCCGGAGCTGGCCGGCCGGCTTCGTATTCATTTTGTCGGGACAAGCTATGCCTCGGGAAGCCGGGCCGTCGCGACGGTCCGCCCGCTGGCGGAGCCGTTCGGCGTGGGTGATCTCGTGATCGAACAGCCGGCGCGCATCGGTTATTTCGAATCGCTCAAAACCATGCGCGCCGCCGACGCGCTGCTCCTGCTCGGTTCCAACGATCCCGGCTATGCACCCTCAAAGATTGCGGCCTATTTTTTGGCCGATCGGCCCATGATCGCCGTCGTCTCCGCCGGCGGCGCGGCGGCGGCGCGCCTGGCCGAACTGCGCTGCGCCTGCGTCGTTTCCCCGCCGGCGGCGGGCCTCCGTGAACTCCGGCGGTTTCTCACCGCGCTGGCAACCGTTCCCGCTCGGCTGCAGATCGGCTCCCGGAACCAGACGCTGTTCGACGCACAATTTTCCGCCCGGGCGGGTACACGCCGCTTGTGCGAGCTGTTCGATGGGACCCTGGAAGGGCGGTCCGGCAAAAATGACTGACTCCGTCCATCCGTCACCCGAGGAAACCGACCACGAGCCGGTTCCGATCCCGCCGCCCGATCGCCGCCTTTTCCGCGGCGGGCTCATCCTGCTTGCCGCCACACTCGGCTATTACGCCTTCAATGCCGACACCGGCTCGTCCACCGAACTTTATGCGGGGCTGGCAATCATCGTGCTCGCTTCCCTGCCGGCGCTGCTGTGGGCGCGGCGGGCCACCTACGGATTTCCCGTTTTCGAGGTTTTTATGCTGACGGGCGCAAATATCTATGCGCTGCCCCTGCTCAACCGCCAGAATGAACTGCTGACCTATCCGGAGCCGATCGTGGAGCAGGCCGCCTTCGCCGTGCTGCTTTTCCAAGGCATCGCCATCGTCACCTATGCGATCACGCAGGGACGGTCGCGGACCACCCCGTTCTGGACCCGGGAAATCATTTCGCGGGATATCGGCACCTATCTCGGCTATGGACTTGTCCTCACGACGATTTATACGGGCCTGGCCACTTTTGCCGACTTGATTCCTTCCGACCTCGAAGGGCCGCTGCGCGCCGTGTTCTACGGCATCGGCATCATCAGCACCTTCATCCAGGGCCGGCGGTGGGGGCAGAATGATCTCCGGGCCAACGAGAAGATCTTTTTCATCGGCAATATCGTGCTCCAGGTCGTGTTTAATTTCGCCACGCTGTATCTTATCAACGGCATTTCGATCGTGGTGCTGGCTCTGCTCGGCTACGTCTCCGGCGGCAAGCGCCTGCCGGTCATCGCCCTGGCCATCACCCTGCCGATCATCGCGGTGCTGCACAACGGCAAGACCGCGATGCGGGACAAATACTGGCAGGACAACGTCGCCACCAAGCCGGAGCTGGCGGAATTGCCGGGCTTCTTCGGCGAGTGGCTGCAACAGGGCCTCGCGCATCATCCCAAAGCGGGGCTGACGGGCAAGCTGATCGAGCGGACCTCGCTTTTCCAGATGATCTGTCTGGTCGTAAATGACACCCCCAGCCAGCTTCCCTTTCTCGATGGTGAAACGTACGGGCAGATTCCCGGACAATTCGTGCCGCGCCTCTTCTGGCCGGAGAAGCCGGTCGGGCACATCAGCACCTACACTCTCTCGGTTTACTACGGCCTGCAGCGCCCGGAGGACACCGCCAAAACCACCATCGCCTTCGGCCTGCTGGCGGAGGCCTATGCAAACTTCGGATATTACGGCGTGGGTTTGCTCGCCTTTTGCTTTGCCTTCGGCCTGAAAAAATACGCCGTCTGGTCCAAGGACAGCCCGATTCTTTCCTATGCCGGCCTCATGCTCGTGCTGCTCATGGCCTGGTCATTTCAAACCGAACTCACGCTCAGCATCTGGCTCAGTTCCCTTTTCCAAGCCGCGGTCGCCGTGCTCGGCGTGCCTTTTGCGCTGCGGCATTTTCTGGAGTGAACACGTCCGATCACGCCACCATCCCTTCCGCCGGCTCCGCGGCGGAACCCGGCCGCCTGCCGCGCCTGGCGGTCGTTCTTTCCCATCCCACCCAATATTACAGTCCCTGGTTCCGCTGGCTGCGGCGGCACACTCCGCTGGAGTTCTGCGTTTTTTATCTCTGGAAATTCGGCGTCGAGGCCGCGCGTGATCCGCAATTCGGAAAAACCTTCGCCTGGGACGTCGATTTGCTCGGCGGCTACGCCAGCGAATTCGTGCCGAACGTCGCGCGCGATCCCGGCACGCACCACTTCGGGGGGCTGCGCAACCCGGAGCTCACCGCGCGGCTCGCCGCCTGGCGGCCCGACCTCCTCCTGCTTTTCGGCTATGCCTACGCCAGCCACCTGCGCGCCCTGGTCTGGGCGCGGCGCCGGAAAGTTCCGCTGCTTTTTCGCGGCGACTCGCACTTTCTGGGCCGGCGCACGCTGCCGTGGTGGAAAAAAAATCTGTTCCGTCTCCTTTACCGCCAGTTTGCCGCCATCACCTACGTGGGCGCGGCCAACCGCGATTATTTCACCGCGGCCGGCGTCCGGTCGGAAAAACTTTTCTTCGCCCCCCATGCGGTGGATCACGAGCTTTTCGACCCGCGCCGTGCCGACCATCAAGCCGCCGCGCGGGCGCTGCGCGCGCAGCTCGGACTCGCGGCCGGAACCCGCATCGTGCTCTTCGCCGGCAAATTCACCTCCGCCAAGCAGCCCGGTGCGCTGCTCGATTCTTTTCTGGCACTCGACGCGCCCGACGCCGCGCTGGTTTTCGTCGGCGACGGCGAGGAAAAACCCTCCCTGCTCGAGCGCGCCCGCGCCGCGCCGCCCGGCCGGGTGCACTTTCTGCCCTTCGCCAACCAGAGCGAAATGCCCGCCCGCTATCTTCTCGCCGACGTTTTTGCCCTGCCTTCCCGCGGCCACTACGAAACCTGGGGCCTCGCGGTGAACGAAGCCATGCACATGGGCGTGCCCTGCCTGGTCAGCGACCGGGTCGGCGGCCAGCGCGATCTGGTGGCCGATGGCGAGACCGGCTGGGTCTTCCGCGCCGAGGATTCCGCGCACCTGCGGGAAAAACTTTCCGCCGCGCTGGCCGCCGCTTCGGCCCAACGGGAATTTTTCCAGCGAAATATCGCCACGAAGATCGCCGGTTACACTTACGCGCAGAGCACCGACGGCCTGCTTCAGGCCCTCGCCTGGGCCGATGTCTCGCGGAAATTTTGACGCCTCCCGCATGACCGGTAAATTCAGCCGCTTGTTGGAATGAAGATATCCCTCGTCACGGGGTTTTTTCTGCCCGTGCCGCCCGCCGCGGGCGGTGCGACGGAGAAAACCTGGCACCGCCTGGCGCTGGAGTTTGCCGCGCGCGGCCACGAAGTGACGGTTTTCTCGCGCCGATGGCCGGGCTTCCCCGACGAGGAAATGCTCTCCGGCGTGCGGCACGTCCGCCTCGCCGGCCGCGCCCACGCGCCGACATTGTGGCGAAACCTCCTGCACGATTTTTTCTGGAGCCGGCGCGTCTTCCGCGTGCTTCCGCCCGCCGATATCGCCATCGTGAATTGCGTGGCCCTGCCGGCCTGGCTGGGCGCGAGGCGGCCGGCCGCCGGCCGCGTGGTCTTGCAGGCCGGCCGCATGCCCAAGGGCCAGTTTCGCTTTTATCGCCGGATCGCCCGCATCCTCGCGCCCAGCACCGTCGTGCAGCAAAAAATCACGGCGGAAAATCCGCGTCTCGCCGCAGTCACGCGCGTCGTTGGCTATCCCATCGCCTGGCGCGAACTCGCCCGACCGCCGGCGGCGCGGGCCGGCGACGGTCCGCTCACCATCGGCTACGTCGGCCGGCTGCACGAGGAAAAAGGGCTCGACCTTCTCCTCGCCGCCCTGCGCATGCTCGCCGCGAAAAAAAATCCGCCGGCGTGGCGGGTCGTGCTGTGCGGCCCGGCGGACGTGGCGCACGGCGGCTCGGGTCCCGCCTATGCCGAAAGCCTGCGGCGGCGGCTGGCGGAAATTCTGCCCGCCGATCGCGGCGCGATTCTTCCGCCCGCCTTTGACGAAGATGCGTTGAAAAAAATCTACCATGCCATCGATGTTTTCTGCTATCCGAGCCTGGCGGGGCGGGGCGAGACCTTCGGCGTGGCGGTGGCCGAGGCCATGGCGGCGGGCGCCGTGCCCGTCGTCTCGCACCTCGCCTGTTTCACCGACTTTGTGACCGGGGGCGAAAACGGCCTCATCTTCGACCATGCGGGCGGTGACGCGCCGGCCCGTCTCGCCGCCGCCCTGGAAAAATTGCTGACCGATCCGGCGCTGCGGGCGCGTCTGGCCGCCGCGGCCCGCCGCGCCACCGAGCGTTTCGATTTTTCCTCTTTTGCCGGCGGACTGCTGGCCGATTTTGCGACTCTGGCCGCCGGCGGCGGCTGACGCTTCCGCGTTGCCACGCCCGTTTTCCGCCGGCATTTTTTCCTTCGCCGTGCCCAGCGCCGAAAAGCCCTATCTTGGTCAAGGTTGCGTCACGCCTTATTCCGCGCGTGAATTGCTCGCCCGCTGGCTTTGGGCCTTCGTGCAAGCGACGATTTTTCGCTGGAGTCCGCGGCCGTGGCACGGTTTCCGCGCCTGGCTGCTGCGGCGGTTCGGCGCCGCCATCCCCGCGCCGCGGCAGGTGGTGATTTTTCCCACCGCCAAAATCTTGTTTCCGTGGAAACTTTCCCTCGCCCCGCGCGCCATGATCGGTCCGCACGTCAACCTCTACAACCTGGCGCCGATCACCGTCTCCTACGGCGCCAACCTCAGCCAATACTGCCACCTCTGCGCCGGCACCCATGACTTCCTGCGCTGGAGCATGCCGCTCGTGACCAAGCCCATCGTCATCGGCGAAAATGTCTGGCTGGGCGCGGACGTTTTCGTCGGGCCCGGCGTGACGGTCGGCGGCTTGTGCGTCGTCGGCGCACGCTCGGTGGTCGTCCGCGACCTGCCTCCGCGCATGATCTGCGCCGGCGCGCCCTGCCGTCCGCTCAAGGAACGACCGTTGCCGCAGTGAAATGAGACTCACCCACATCCTGCCCAGCCTCGAGCCGCAGTATGGCGGACCGAGCCGGGCAGTCCCCTCGCTCACGGCCGCGCAAGCCCGCCTGGGCCACGACGTCGCGCTGCTCACCACCGGGCCGGCGGCGGAAGCCCGCGCCGAGGGTGGATCGTCCGTGCATGTCTTCCCGCGCGGCCGGCCGGAAACCATCTGCCCGTCCGGTGAATTGCGGAGCTACCTGCGGACGCACGAGTGCGACTGCCTGCACGCCCACGGCCTGTGGCTGCGGACGCTGCATTACGCGCACGAGCGCGCCGGCACGCTGGGCATTCCCTTCATCATCGCGCCCCGCGGCATGATGAGCCATTGGGCCTGGCACCATCACCGCTGGAAAAAAAAGCTGGCCGAGCATTTCATCCATCCGGGAGCGTTCGCCGCCGCGCGCGGCTGGCATGCGACCAGCACGGTCGAGGCGGACGATATCCGGGCGCGGGGTTTCACCCAGCCCGTGTGCGTCGCGCCCAACGGCGTCACGCGACCCGAGCCCGCCGACGTGGCGGGAGCGGCCGATTACTGGCGGGCCGCTTGCCCCGCCGCGTTTGCCCGGCCGACCGCGCTTTTTTATTCACGCTTTCACCGCAAGAAACGCGTGATCGAGCTCATCGACTTGTGGCTGGCGCATGCGCCGGCCGACTGGCTCCTGCTCATGGTCGGCATCCCGCAGACCTACGGTGTCGCCGAGCTTTCGCATTACGTCGACCAGCAATCCGGCGCGGACCGCGTGGAGATTTTTGACGGCACCAGCCGGCCCGCCCCTTATCCGGCGGCGGCGCTTTTTCTCCTGCCGTCGCACTCGGAAAATTTCGGCCTGGCCGTGGCCGAGGCCATGGCGCACGGCCTGCCCGTGGTCGTGACCGACACGATGCCGTGGGCGGCGCTCAACCAAAATCAAACCGGCTGGTGCGTGCCGTGGGCGCATTATGCGCCGGCTTTGCGCGCCGCCCTGGGCGAAAGCGCCGAGGCCCGCCGCGCGCGCGGCGCCGCGGCCTGCAAATGGGTGCTCGCGGAATTCTCCTGGGAAAAATCCGCGCAGCTTCTGCTGCAATTTTACGCCGGCCTGTGCGGTGCCGCGCCATGAGGCCGCTTCCGTTCCGCCCGCCTGCCGCCGCGGACTTCGCCGCCGATGCCGGCCGGCGGCGACCGCCGCTGGCGCGGCTGGAGAAAGCCGCGCTTGCGCATGCCGGCGGGCTGGTGATCTTCGCCTCCTGGGCCTTCGACGGCAATGTCGACTGGGCCCGCCGGCTGATTTCCTGGTGGGGCGTGGTCGCCGCGCTGCTTACCCTTGCCGCGCTGTTCCGAAACGGCGGCAACCGCCTCTGGCGCTGGCTGTGGCCGCTGGTCGCCTTCAACGCCCTCGTCCTGGCCAGCTGCCTCAATCCCAGTTTTTCCGTCCGCGTCCTCGATGGCGAGCCGCTGCTGGTGCACACGGGCGGAATCGCCTGGCTGCCGAGCACGGCGGACCCCGCGGGCTCCGGGCGCGCGCTCTGGCTTTTTGACGCCGTGTTCCTTTCCGGTTTCAACCTGCTGCTCCACGTGCGGCACCGGCGGGCTTTGCGCGGGCTGCTGATCGCCACGTCGGTCAACGCGCTGGCGCTCTCCGTCTTCGGCACGGTGCAGAAGCTGACGGGGGCCGGCCTCTTCTTCGGCCTCCGCCAGTCGCCCAACGCGTTTTTTTTCTCCACCTTCATTTATCATAATCATTGGGGCGCTTTCGTCGCCTTGTCGGTCGCGGCCTCCGCCGGCCTGGTTTTTCATTACGTGAGCCGCAGCCAGGCCAGAGATTTCTGGCATTCGCCCGCGTTTGGCGGCGCGATCGGCATGTTCTTCATCGCCCTGACGGCGCCCTTGAGTGAATCGCGTTCCGGCACGCTCCTGATCGTGCTCCTGATCGCCGTGATGCTGGGCCAGATGCTCTGGCGCTGGCGGCAGAAACGCTTCGCATCGGCGGCGGCGTTCGCCTGGACGGCGGCGGGAGTACTCGCCGCCGCCGCGGTACTGGCGCTCGCGGTCTACCAGCTTGACCGGTCCGGCCTGAACGTGCGGGCGGAACTGACGCGCCGGCAAATCGAAGCCATGCGGGCCGAAGGCGGCCTGGGCAGCCGCGGCGCGCTTTACCGCGATACCTGGCGCATGGCCTGCGACCAGCCTTGGTTCGGATGGGGCTTCGACAGCTACGCGACGGTTTTCCAGCTCTACAATACGCAAAAGTCGGTGGACCGCCTGCCGGTGTTTTATGCCCAGGCGCACTCCGACTGGCTGCAAAGCGTGGCCGAGACCGGCTTTGCCGGCACGGCGCTCGTCGGCCTGCTCGGCGCGCTGCCCCTGCTCACGCTGCGCCGGCGCCATTTTTTTGATCCGCTTGTCGCTTATCCACTGGTCGGCTGCTCCCTGGTGCTGCTTTACGCCTGGATTGAATTTCCCTTTGAATGTCCCGCCGTGGCCGCGGCGTTTTGGGTCTATTTTTTCCTCGCCCTGGGCTGCGCCCGGCTGCTCGATTACGGTGCAGCGACTCCGGCCGGCTCCAAACCCGCCTCCGTGTGAACCCGCGCTGTCCCATCTCCGTTCTCATTCCGGTCAAAAACGAGCGCGCCAACATCCGCGCCTGCCTCGAATCGGCGCGCTTCGCCGCGGAAATCGTGGTGGTGGATTCAGGCAGCACGGACGGCACCCGCGACATGGCGGCCGAATTCGGCGCCACGGTGGCGGACTTTCGCTGGGACGGCCGCTTCCCCAAAAAGAAGAACTGGGCGCTGGCCAACATTCCCTGGCGCCATGAATGGATTTTCATCCTCGATGCGGATGAACGCATCACGCCGGCTCTCGCCGACGAGCTGGCGCGGACCGTCGCGGCGCCCGACGCCGACGGCTATTATGTCAACCGGCGTTTCTGGTTCCTCGACGGCTGGCTGCGGCACTGCGGCTATTATCCCAGCTGGAATCTGCGCTTTTTCCGCCATCGCCTGGGACGCTACGAACAGTTTCCCGGCGTAGCCGCCACCGACTCCGGCGACAACGAGGTGCACGAGCATGTTTTGTTGCAAGGACGCACCGCCCGGCTGCGACACGACATGGAGCACTACGCGTTTCCCGACATCGCCACCTGGGTTGAAAAGCACAACCGCTACAGCAATTGGGAGGCAAGGCTGCTCAACTCCCCCGCCGCGCGGTCCGCCGCCACCGACAGCGCCCTCGACTCCACCCTGGCCGGCAAGCGCCGCTTGAAATCCGTCGCCATGCGCCTGCCTTTCCGTCCGGCCCTCCGTTTTTTTTATCACTACGTGCTGCGCGCCGGCTTTCTCGACGGCTATCGGGGCTATGTCTTTTGCCGGCTCATGGGCGTGTATGAATTCCTCACGGTGGCCAAGGCGTGTGAACTTCGCCGGACGAACCGGTCCTGACCGCATCTGGGATGCCGAGCCTCATTTTTCTCAACCGTTTCTACTGGCCCGACGAGCCGGCCACGGCCCAGCTGCTCACCGATCTGGCCGAAGCCCTGGCGGAGGCCGGCCAGCCGGTCGTGGTCATCACCAGCCACAACCGGCGGCCGGAAACGCCGGACGAGGAGACGCACCGCGGCGTGCGGATCCGGCGCGTGAGAGGCACGCGGGTCGGCGAAAAAAATCTGCCCGGCCGCGCGCTCGATTTCCTGACGTTTTCGTTCGGCGCCCTCCTCCGCGTGGCCCGGACCGCGCGGCGGGGTGACACGCTCGTCCTCATGACCGACCCGCCGCTGCTCGGCATCGCCGCCACCGCTCTGGCCAGAGGGCGCGGCGCGCGGGTCGTCCACTGGGTCCAGGACATTTATCCGGAAATCGCCATGGCCCTGGCCGGCTCGCCCGGACTGCGCTTGTTCCGGCCACTGCGGGATTGGGCCTGGCGCCGGGCCGATTTTTGTGTCGCGCCCGGCGACGACATGGCGGCGCTGATCCGCGCGCGCGGCGCCGGAAACACCGTCGTGATTCCGAATTGGGCGCCGGCCGGACTCGTTCCGGCGGCCGCGGAGGAGCGGCGCGAGGCGTGGAACCTGGGTGGAAAATTCGTCGTCGCCTATTCCGGAAACCTCGGTCGCGTCCACGATCTCCTGCCGCTGCTGGAGGCGGCGGCCGCCTTGCGTGAAGAGGCGGGCATCGCCTTTGTCTTCATCGGCAACGGCGCGCAGCGCCCCGCCCTCGAAACCGCGGCAAAAAAGCGCGGCCTCGGGAACGTGCGGTTTTTTCCGCCGCAGCCGCGGGAACGGCTGGGCGAAACGCTCGCCGTGGGCGATGTCCATCTCGTGACCTTGCGTCCCGGTTGCGAACAACTGGTTTTTCCCAGCAAGTTTCACGGCATCGTCGCGGCCGGCCGGCCCGTGCTGTTTGTCGGACCGCGGAACTGCGCCCTCGCCCGCCTGGTGGGCGAGCACCGCCTGGGCCTGACCTTCACCCGCGAGGAAATGGCCGGGCTCGCGGCCGCCATCCGTTCA
>DATJYF010000063.1:0-6049 GCA_035499715.1 Opitutaceae bacterium
CGTCGCCGAGAAACGTCAGCGTGAGCAGCAGGCCGATGCGGGCCTCGCTGAAGCCGAGGGCGGAAAGATAGAGCGCCAGGACCACGGCGAGGAAGCCGCAGGCGAACAGCCGCAGCATGCGCGAGGCGAAGAGCAGGCGGAAATCGGCGGAAGGGGCCGGCACGGTTCCGTCATGCCGGCGGGTGGGCGGGCGGAGCAAGCCGTTTCGGCGGTTGACAGGGCGTTGTCGCCGGCCGCGTTTTTTTGTGGCGCTGGTGCGGGGTGCCCCTTTCCGTGGGGTGAAGATCATGCTGTTTTTGCACAAGCTTTTGCCGGTTTTTCTGCTGCCGACCGGGTTGACCTGCCTGCTGCTGGCGCTGGCGTTGTTTTGGGAAAAACGGCGCCGGCTGCTGCTGGCCGCGGCGCTGGTCCTGCTCTATCTCGCGAGCCTGCCGGTGGTGGCCAACGCACTCATCGGCCGGCTGGAAAGCGGCTACCGGCCGCAGACCATCGCCGGCTGCCCGCCGGCGGACGCGGTCATCGTGCTCGGCGGCATTCTGGGGCACAGCCAGCCGGGCATGGACTACCCGGCCTGGGGCGACCAAGTGGACCGTTTCATGGTGGGCGTGGCGCTGGTCCGCGCCGGCAAGGCGGGCAGCATCGTTTTTTCGCGCGCCTGCTTTCCGTGGATAAAAACCCGTGTGACCGAGGGCGACGTGCTGCGCGTGCAGGCCATCGCGGCGGGCGTGCCGGCGGAAAAGATCGTCCTTACGCCGCTGGTGGGCGACACGGCCGACGAGGCCCGCGCGGCCGCGGCGCTGTGCCGCGAGCACGGCTGGAAACACGTGCTGCTGGTGACCGCGGCCTGGCACATGCCGCGCGCCGCCTGGCTGTTCCGGCGCGCCGGCGTGGATTTCACGCCCTTTCCGGTCGGATTTCAGACGGACTCGCGGCAGTCGCTGACGCTGCTCGATTTTTTGCCGCGCGCGGATGCGCTGATGACGACGGAGATGACGCTGCGCGAATATTACGGCCGGATTTATTACTGGGTTTTTCGGCCGGAGTGACCGGCGGCCGGCCGTTGCCCAGGACGAATGGGGCGAAGAAGCCGGCCTGTGCGGGCGGAAAGCGCCCGCGGATGAGCACGCCGTCCTCCCGGTGTTCCTGTGTCTGGATGGAGCCGAGCTGGTGCAGGCGCGCGATGACGTCGTAGCGGTCGTGGGGCACGAGCAGCGCGGCGGCACCGAGTTCGCCGGCGATCAGTTCGGAGCAGCGATCGAGCAGCGCCTCAAGGCCGGCCCCGGTTTTCGCGGAAACGAACAAGGCGTCGGGCGCGAGGGCGCGGGCATGCGCGAGCGTGGCCGCGTCGGCGGCATCGGTCTTGTTGAAAACGGTGAGCGTGGGCTTGTCGTCGGCGCCGAGTTCGCGCAGGACTTCGAGCGTGGTGGCGTGATGCTTGGCGACGTTGGGGTTGGCGACGTCGAGCAGATGAATGAGGAAATCGGCCACGACCACCTCCTCGAGCGTGGCCTTGAAGGCCTCGACAAGATCGTGGGGCAGCCGGCGGATGAAGCCGACGGTGTCGGTCACGAGCAGTTTCTGGTTGTTGCGGAGGAGGAGCTGGCGGGTGGTGGGATCGAGCGTGGCGAAAAGCTTGTCCTCGACGAGGACGGTCGAGCCGGTGAGGCGGTTGAGGAGCGAGGATTTGCCGGCGTTGGTATAGCCGACGATGGCGGAGGTGGGCACGGGCACGCGCAGGCGGCGCGAGCGTTGCACGCCGCGCTGCTGCACGACTTCCGCCAGCTCACGCTTGAGGTGGGCGATGCGGTCGCGGACGAGGCGCCGGTCCTGCTCGAGCTGGGTCTCGCCCTCGCCGCCGAGGGCGCCCTTGCCGCGCTGGCGCGAGAGATGCGTCCACGCGCGGGTGAGACGCGGGAGCGAATACTCCTGGCGGGCGAGCGCGACCTGGAGCATGGCTTCCCGGGTGTGGGCGCGCCGGGCGAAAACCTCGAGGATGACCTCCTGCCGGTCGATGACGGCGAGGTCGGAGAGCTTTTCCCAGTTGCGCTGCTGTCCGGGCGAAAGGTTGTCGTCGAAGACGATGAGGTCGGCGGCGTCGGCCCGGGCCTGGGTGGCGAGCTCCTCCGCCTTGCCGCGGCCGAGAAGAAACGCCGGTGTGGGCTCGCGCAGGGAGACGAGCGTGGAGCGGGCGATGCTGAAGCCGAGATTTTCCACCAGCTCACGCAGCTCATCCAGCAGCTCCCCGCCTTCACCCGGCGGCATCGTCGGCGTCTGCACGCCGACGAGAAAGGCGCGCGGGAGCTGGGATTTGGTTTCGAGAAATTCGGCCACGGATCTTTGAGCGGAGAAAGCTACAGGCCCGCGACTGCCGAGTCAAACGGCAGACCGCCGGGCCGGTCGAGCCGTCCGGCCGCACAGAAAGGTTGCAGCGGAGGGTTTTCTCACTTCAACAAAAGTGCCGTGAGGCGAATGCCCGTCATGATCTTCCTGGCTGCATGCGTCCTGGCTTTGGCCGGCCGGTCCGCCGAGGTGAAGGGCGTGAAGCCGCCTTTTCCGTACGAGCCGCTGGGGGTGAGCAACGGCTGTTTTGTCGAATCGGTTTGTTTCTACGACCACGTTCATGATTTTTTTGGAACCGATTCATGGGTACGCGTGCTGCAATGGGGCGCAAAGGATGGCGAAGTCCTGACCACCGGGCACGCGGTGGCGGTGTTTGAGCTGAAGGGCCGGCTGTGGGCCTGGGACATCAACTTCGGCTTCATGCCGCTCGACCTGCCGCTGGACTCGCGGGAGAACATTGCGCAGATCACGCCGCCGATCCTGGCGAGATATCCCGGCATCGTGCCGCAGTATCCGCTTTATTTTCTCGATTTCGCGCAGCAGCCGGAGGCACATCCACCGGAGGTGCTGGCCACAAACGAGGAACTGGCGTTTCGCGATGCGACGCTGGCCGGTGCCCGGCTGGCGGCGCACCGGCCGGTGAATGTCGTGCAGTTTTCCTACGTCGAGCATGGTGAGACAAGACAAAGCGCCGCCACCGTGTTTGTTTTTGGGAGCCGCGTCTGTGTGTATTTCCCGGAACGCGGCACCTATCCCTTCATTCTGGCTCAACGCTCCATCCTGAACCTGTGGCAGTTGCGGTATGCCTTCAACCGCGTTTATCCCGGCGCGTCTTCGTTGAAGTCGCTCAACTATGGTGCGCCGCAGGCGAAAAACTGATCAGCGCAGCCGGGCAAAGCTGGCCTGGAGCAGGTCGAGATCCGTCGCGCCCTTGGTCTTCTCGCGTGTCCGGGCCACAAGCTCTGCCTCGAGGCGGTTTTTGGTCGGACGCGTTATTTCGTAGAAAACGCCAAACGGGCCCGGCCACGGTTCCAGCGCGAGGCGGAGGGCGGCGACCTCGTCGGTCGGATCGTGGCGCGCCGCGTCCTCGGGCGTGCCGTCGTTTTTCTTCAGCTCGATGGTGCGGAACGCCCCGCCCTTGCGCGGGTTGCCGGCGTCGAAGGCCCCGGCATAGAATTCCACGCACTCGGAAAGGATTTCGACCACGGAGAAGCCGTCGTGGCGCGCGGCGCGTTCCATCATCTCGATCATGTGGTTGACCTGGGTGGCGTGGCTGCGCGCGATGAAGCTGGCGCCGCTGTTGAGCAGCGCGCGCATCGGGTTGATGGGCTGGTCGATCGCGCCGGTCGGGTCGGTCTTGGACTTGAAGCCGACCGGCGAGGTGGGCGAGGTCTGCTTCTTCGTCAGGCCGTAGACGAAATTGTCCATGATGACGTAGGTGAGCCGGACGTTCTTGCGCGCGGTGTGGACGAGATGGTTGCCGCCGATGGAAAAGCCGTCGCCGTCGCCGCCGAAGGCGAAGACATGCAGGTCGTCGCGGCCGAGGCTGATGCCGGCGGCGAAGGGCAGCGATCGGCCGTGGATGAAATGACCGCCGTGGGTGTTGACGAAGTAGGGGAAGCGCGACGAGCAGCCGATGCCGGCGAACGTGACGATGTTCTCGTGTGGGTACTGGAGTTTCTCGAGCACGCGGTAGAAGGCGGCGAGCACGGCAAAATCGCCGCAGCCGGGGCACCACGTCGGGTGGTCCGCCGTCAGGACTTTTTTGGTCAGCGGCGGGCGGGCGCTGTCGCCCGCGGGCGGGCCGGGACGCGACGGGGCGGCGGAATTCGGGACAGTGGCGGCGGTGGACATGGGATGGGTTTTCAGCGCTGGACCGGAATGTCGCGCAATTTGCCGAAGGCCAGATGGCGGCCAATGCCCTCGACGATTTCGCTGACCTTGAAGGTGAGGCCGTCGGTCTTGGTGATGCTGCGGATGGCGGGATTGGCGTAACGGGCGCGCAGGAGGGTGGCGAGCTGGCCGAAACCGTAGAGGCCCTCATCGTTCATTTCCACCACCAGCACCTCGCGGTAGCGCCGCAGAATTTCATCGAGCCCGGGCGGGAGCGGGTGCAGGTGGCGCAGATGAATCTGGCCGGCCTTAACGCCATCGCTGCGCAGCCGGGCCATGGCTTCGCGGGCCGGCCCGAAGGTCGAACCCCAACCAACGAGAAGCACGTCGCCCTCGGGATCACCGTAGACCTCCGGCACGGGGAGCGCGGCGCCGAGCCGTTTGATTTTATCACGGCGTTTCGCGGTCATCTTCTGGTGGAGGACGGGACTGCCGGTGGGATGTCCCATCTCGTCGTGCTCGAGGCCGCTGACAACCGGATAGACGCCGCTGGCGATGCGCGCGCCGGGCGGCGCGTGGCGCGTGGCGCCGCCCAGCGGATACGGTTTGTAATCCGCGCCGCGCGGGGCAAGGTCGGGCTTCGGATCGGCCAGAAGTTTTTTCAGGTCGGGTTCCTCAAAGGCCTCGATGCGCGTGGCCAGCGCCTGATCGGAAAGAATGATCACCGGCGTGCTGTATTCGCGCGCGATGCGGCCGGCTTCGAGGGCGATGTAGAAGCAGTCCTCCACGTCGCGCGGGGCGAGCACAACGCGGGGCGCGTCACCGTGGCTGCCGTAGATGGCCTGCATCAGGTCGCTTTGCTCGACGTTGGTGGGCATGCCGGTGCTGGGGCCGCCGCGCTGGATGTTGATGACGATGAGCGGCATCTCGGCCATGACGCCCCAGCCAAGCGCCTCCATCTTCAGCGAAAGGCCCGGACCGGAGCTGCCGGTGACGGCAAGGTGACCGGCATAGGCGAAACCGAGCGCATGCGACACGGCGGAGAGTTCGTCCTCCGCCTGCACGAAGGTGCCGCCGTATTTGGGCAGCTCGGTGCGGAGCATCTCCATGATGGAGGACCACGGTGTGATGGGATAACCGGCACCGTAGCGCACGCCCGCGGCGAGCAGGCCGTAGCCGAGCGCGGTGTTGCCGTCCATCGTGACTTGCGGCCGGCCGGCGGGGCGCGGCTTGCGGTCGAAACGGTAGCAATGGCCGAGGAGGTTTTCGACCGGCAGCGCATAGCCGGCGTCGAAGGCCAGCAGGGCGTTGCGCACGATGTCCTCGCTGCGGCCGCCGAAGCGCGCCGTGACGAGGTCGCGGAGTTTTTCAGATTCGAGATTGAAGGCGCGGGCAATCAGCCCGAGCACGAAAATATTTTTGCCCTTGTCCTTGCCCGCGCCGCCCACGGCCTCGACCGTGCGGCTGGTGATGGGAATGCCGACGGCGGTGAAACGCCGGTCGTCGGGGTTCGGTTTGACGTGGTCGCTGTCGTAGACGAGGACACCGCCGGCCCGCAGCGAATTGATGTGCTCCTCATAACTGTGCTGGTAAAACGCGACGAGAAAATCAGCCTGGTCGCCGGCGGAAAGGATTTCCCCGGTGCCCATGCGCACCTGGAAGATTGACGGCCCGCCGGAAATGGTCGACGGGATGGTCATGTAGGTCATGACATCCTGGTCGCTGCGGCCCGCGAGGCGGGCAAGAAAACCGCCGATGGTCTGGATGCCATCCTGCGAATTGCCGGCGAGGCGGATGACCGCATCGGGGACGGTTTTTACAGAACCGGCATCGGAGGATCCAGCGCCGGCCGGGGGGGAATTCAGGCCTACCATGG
>DATJYF010000064.1:0-13533 GCA_035499715.1 Opitutaceae bacterium
CAGCATGGCTGAGGTCGCGCACGTCGGGCTCGGGGTGCGGCTTGGCCAGCGCGCGGTCGAGCTTGGCCAGTTGCGCGCGTACATGGCCCTCGAGCACCGTGACAGGGGACGGCGCGGCGGACAGAACGGCGGCCGACGCCAGCAAACCGAGGACGAGGCCCGAAACCTTGCGGAGGTTCATGGAAGAAAAGACGCCGCCAGCATGTGCGAGGTGTCTTCCGAGATCAACCGGGACGGAGAACGCGCTTGGGGCATTCAATTTTGGTTGTTGACCGGCGCCGTTTCGGCGCGAGTTTTCCCGGTGCTTTCTCCCATGTCGAAGCACGAGCAACCTGTGCCCGGCGCCCCGGATTTGACGACGGGGGTGGCGCGTGTCTTCCGCAACCGCGACGCATGGATGGGAGCGGCGCTTTTTGGCCTTGCGCTCATCGCCTACTGGCCGGCGGTAAAAGGCGGCTTCATCTGGAACGACAGCGACTATGTGACGCGGGTGGCCTTGCGCTCGATTCGCGGACTGGCCCTCATCTGGTTTCGGCCCGGCGCAACGGAGCAATATTATCCGCTTTTGCACAGCGCCTTCTGGCTCGAGCACAAATTATGGGGCGATCATCCCGCGGGCTACCATGTTTTGAACATCCTGCTTCATGCGGGCTCGGCCTGCCTGCTGATGCTGGTGTTGCGACGGCTGGCTGTGCCGGGCGCCTGGCTGGCGGCGTTTCTTTTCGCGCTGCATCCGATCTACGTCGAATCGGTCGCCTGGATTTCCGAGCAAAAAAATACGTTGTCGACCGTCTTTTATCTGGCGGCGGCGCTGAGCTATCTCCGTTTCGATGAGACGCGCCGGCGACCGGCATATTTTCTGGCTTCGGGATTTTTCGTCCTTTCGCTGCTGAGCAAAACCGTGCCGGCGACGCTGCCGGCGGCGCTGCTCGTGGTTTTCTGGTGGAAACGCGGCCGCCTGTCCTGGGAGCGCGACGTGGTGCCATTGCTGCCCTGGTTTGCGGTGGGCGCGGCCATGGGTCTTTTCACCGGCTGGGTGGAGCGGCATTATGTCGGGGCGAGCGGGCCGGACTTCGACCTGACATGGGGGCAGCGAACGTTGCTGGCCGGCCGCGTGGTCTGGTTTTACCTCGGAAAGCTGTTCTGGCCGGGCGACCTGATTTTCTTTTATCCGCGCTGGCAAATCAGCCCGGGCGAGGCCTGGCAGTATTTGTTTCCCGCGGCCACGGTTGCGCTGGTGGCGGCGGCGTGGGCGGTCCGGAAAAAAAGCCGAGCCCCGCTTGCCGCCGTGTTGTTCTTCATCGGCTCGCTCTTTCCCACCTCGGGATTTTTCAACCTTTATGCCTTCATTTATTCGTTCGTCGCCGACCACTGGCAGTATCTGCCGAGCATCGGCATCATCGTGCTGGCCGCGGCGGGACTGACGGAGGCATGGCGGCGCGTGCCGCCGGCCTGGCGGCGGGCCGGTCCGGTGCTGGCGGCGCTGCCGGTGGTCCTGCTGGGCGTCCTGAGCTGGCGGCAGAGCCGGATGTACACCGACATGAAGACCTTTTATCTCACGACCCTGCGGCGGAATCCGGCCTGCTGGATCGCCGACAACAACCTCGGTTCCCTTCTGCTCGACCAGGGCAACGTTTCGGATGCAGTGGCGTATTTTCAAAAAACGCTCGCGCTCAAACCGGACTATGCCCTCGCGCACAACAATCTGGCCAACGCCTGGATCGTGCTGGGCCGCATGCCGGACGCAGTGACGGAGTACAACAAGGCACTGCGGTTGAAGCCGGATTTCTTCGAGGCGCACTACAACCTGGGCCTGACCCTCTCCGGTTTGAACCGCGTGCCGGAAGCAATCGCCCAGTACAAGGAGGCGTTGCGCGTCAATCCCTACAGCGCCGAGGCGCATTACAACCTCGGCGTCGCCCTCGCCGGGCAGAACCATCTCCCGGAGGCGGCGGCGCAGTACGAGGAGGCGCTGCAGCTCGATCCCGACGAAGTCGACGCGCACAACAACCTGGGCAGCGCGTTGGCGCAGATGGGCCGGATGCCGGAGGCGGTGGCCCAGTTTGAGGCCGTGGTGCGGCTGCAGCCGGACGACATCCAGGCGCAGCGGAACCTCGCCAACGCCCTGCTCCTCGCCGGCCGGTATCCGGAGGCAATTGTGCAGTTTCAGGAATTGCTGCGGCTCGCCCCCGACGACGCCCAGGCGCGCAGCACGCTGAACCAGCTTCTCACCAAGATGGGCCAGCCGCCAAAATAACCTCGCGTCAATTCCTCTAGCCACGGCCCAGCACCATATTTGTAATATAATACGTTACAAAATCGGCAGGGTTTATTTGTAACGTATTATATTACAAACGCCGAGCTGCGCGCGGAAAGGGCGGACGATGCCAGGCGGCACGCGCCGGGCTTCAGCTGTTGGGTTTCAGGTGCAGATCGGCGAAGTCGAGGAAGCGGTCCCAATCGGAGGCGAGAATCTCGTGTTTGCCGGTGTGGCACTGAAAACCGATCATGCCCTTGAGGAGCGGCGTATCGAGCGGCGGCATCTGATCGGTGCCGAGGCCTTCCTCGCCAAACAGCCGGTAGACCGGCGCGGCGGCGACGGCGGCGAGAAATTCGCCGTGCGGGTCCGACCAGCGGTCGAGGCTGCCGGTATTGAGATAAAGCGGCCGCGGGGCGATGAGTGAAATCAGCATGTGCGAGTCCACCGGAAGATCGTTCCAGTGGCGGGCGTATTGCTTGAAGTTGGCGCAAAATTGGTAGGAATAGTTGCGCGCCATGTCGTCGATGGTCTCGCCGTAGTCGCGGCGGCTGAGCGCCGCGCCCATCTCGCCGGAGCAGCTGGCCACGACCATGGCAAAGCGCGTGTCCTGCGCGCCGGCCCAGAGCACGGTCTTGCCCAGCCGCGATTGGCCGAGCGCGATGATGCGCTTCGCGTCGACGTCCTTGTCGGTTTCGAGATAATCGAGCCCGCGGCTCAAGCCCCACGCCCAGGCGCTGATCGCGCCCCATTCGTCCGGCGCCGGCCCGGTCTGGCCGGGCTTGAGATAATGCACTCGCACGCCGTACTTCTGTTCGCTGGTGACGCCGCGGTCGGGCAGGTCCGGCTCGATGTCGCAATAATTGATGACCGCAATGCCGTAGCCGCGCGCGAGGATCCTGTCGACCGGCCAGCCCTTGGCCCGGCCGCGATCCTTGTCGGTGTCGCGCTGCCAGCTCACGGTTTTGCGGCTCCACGATTTTTCCAGCCTGATCGCCGGATCGGGCCAGATCTGGTCGATGGCGTTGAAGCTGAGGCAGAGGAAAACGGGCACGGGCTGCGGCGCGTCGGCCGGCAGATAAATCAGCATGTCCGCCTTCGGTCCGCCGGCCGTGCCGAAGAAATTAATCGTGACCTGCTTGCGGATGGCCTTGCCGCCAAGGGCGTGGCGGTCCTCCTCGAAGACGGTGAAGGTCATTCCCGGCGGCCGGGCCGGACTGTGGCCGTGGATGTCCTCGAGATAAAAATTCAGGATTTCCGGGCGGCGGAGCCTGAGCCAGGTGTCGGCGTCGCGGACCGGCTGGCCGTTTTTCAGCACGAGCGGATCGGGCAGGGTGTAAACGCCGACCTTGGATTCATCGTAATTCGTGGCGCGGACAGCCGGGCCGGTGAGCAGCGCCGCCAGGATCAGGGCGGCGGCAAATCCGCGCCGGCGGCCTTCAGCTGCTGATGTGGAGTTTCTTTTCATTGTCCGGAGTGGACGGAGGATTCTCCGGCAACACGGTGCCGTTTATTTTCACGTTTTCAAAGCGCACGTTTTCAATCTGCCGCAGCCAGACCGGCGCTTTCGCCGTGCCGATGGTCGCGCGGCGCACGATGACGTCGCGGATCGGCGCGGCCGTGACGCCTTCCAGATAAATGCCGTAGGCGCCGGCGTCCCTGCAGGTGAGGTCCTCGAGCACGAAGTCGCGGAACGACGGCGGATGGTTTCCGCCGCGATAGCCATGGTAGCTGGTCTCGAAGCGCACGAAGGCTTCGCGGATTTTATCGGCGTCGATGCGGCGCGCGCGCACGTGCTCGACCAGGCCGCCGCGGTCAAGGTTGCCCTTGAAATAAAAAGCGGAGGCGACGGCGCCGAGATGACAGTCTTCCATGAAGACGTTGCGGACGCCGCCGGACATCTCGCTGCCGATGCAAAGCGCGCTCCAGCGCGAGCGCATCGTGCAGTGACGGATGACGATATTTTCCGAGGGGCGGCCGGCCTTCCAGCCGTCCTCGTCGCGACCGGACTTGATCGCGATGGAGTCGTCGCCGGTGTGAAAATCGCAGTTTTCGATCAGGACGTCGGCGCAGGAGTCGGGATCGCAGCCGTCGTTGTTGGCGTTCATGCTGTCGACCGTGACGTGGCGCACGGTGACGTTGCGGCAGAAGACCGGATGCACGCACCAGAAGGTGGAGTCGCGCACGGTCACGCCCTCGATCAGGACGTTGGTGCAGCCGAACGGCTGGATCGTGCTCGGCCGCAGCCAGCGGCCGCCGGCGAAGACGCGCTGGTCCACCGGCACGCCCCCGGCACCCATCTTGCGCAGTTCGGCGGGCGAACCCTTGGTCTGCTTGGAGTCCTTGAGCAAGGCGAATGTGCCGCGGGCGTTGCCGTCGATCACGCCGGCGCCGGTGATGGCGACATTGACGGCGTCCCTGGCGTAGATGCGCGGCGAGTGGCCGTAATAGAGCGTGCCCTCGTAACGGGTGAGCACCGCCGGAAGATAATGCGCGGGGTCGGGGCCGAAAGTGAGCGTGGCGCCGGAGGAGACGTGAAAATCGACGTTGCTCTTCAGCTGCACCGGCCCGTCACAAAAAAATGCGCCGGCGGGCACGATGACACGGCCGCCGCCGGCCTGCACGCAGGCGGCGACGGCCCTGGCGATGGCGGCACGGCAGTCGGTCTTGCCGTCACCGACCGCGCCGAAATCGGTCACGACAAAATCATGTTTGGGAAATGACGGCGGCTCGATGCGCTTCAAGATCGCGTCCATCCCGCTCCAGTCGTCCGGCGGGGCGGCGGCGTGGAGCGAAGCCGCGGCGGCGAGGAGCAGCAGGCCGCGCGCGAAGCGGCGGAGCGATCCCGGTTTCATGGCCGACGGTCAGTCCTTTGCGGTGAAAGTGTAAGCGCCACCGCGGTAGCGGATCTCGAGGTGATCGTTTTTGACCAGCCGGATCATTTCGGAGCCGGCGAGCAGCACCGGGCCGTAGCCGTGTTCGTCATCGCGCGCCGGGCGGTTGTAATAATACATTGCATCGGTGGCATAATTGGTGCCGATGCAGACGCCTTCGACGGCGCCCTCGGGCGTGACACGGGTGGTCACGCCGTTCCAGCCGGCCTGTGCGACCGCGCCGAAGGCCGCGGCGCTGACCCAGCCGCGGTTGACGGCGCGGGCGATGCTGAAGGTAAACATCGCCGAGCACGAGGTTTCGAGGTAGGAATCAGGGCGGTCGAGGAGCTGGTGCCAGAGGCCGTTGCCGGACTGGAGCGCGGCCACGCCCTTGATGTGCGCGCGCAAAATTTTCAAAACCTGCTCGCGGCCGGGATGATTCTCGGGCAGCACGCTGAGGAGCTCGACCATGGCCATCATGCACCAGCCGTTGGCGCGGCCCCAGAAAAACTCGGGGTTGGCATCGGCGGTGTTCGCGCTCCAGGCGTGGGCGAAGAGGCCCTTGTTCCAGTCGAAAAGCTTCGCCGAGATCTGGAGCACCTGATGGACGGCGTCGTCGTAATAGCGGGTGTCGCCGGTGAGCTTTCCCATCTGGGCGAGAAACGGCACGCTCATGTACATGTCGTCGCCCCACACCGATTCCGCCTGGGGCGAATGGCGGGCGAGCGTGCCGTCGGCGAGGCGGAACTGCCCGCGGCTGATGTAGTCGGCGTAGCGGTCGATGACGGGCTTGAGATCGGGGCCGACGCCGGCGAGCCGGCCCTTGATCAGTGCGGCGCCCCACGCGCCGCAGGCATCGAGCGAGGTGGGCTCGAGGAAGTTGTGAAAGGCATTTCCCTTCATGCCGTTCTTGGCCGCGATCGCCTCGAAGTAGGACAGATGGTCGCCGATGAACTGGAAGCGGCGCGCGGTAAAGTCGGTGAAGGCCTTGTCGCCGGTGACCTCGCCGGCGAGCAGCATGCCGGCATGGAGCACGCCCATCGGGTAGCCGCCGAGACTGGCGGAAGCGTCGGGGTTGGGCGCGGAGAAATCGGTGATTTCCTGCCTGGTCTTGGCGTCGACGATGCGAAGCTGTTTCGGATCGTCGGCGTGCGCGCGCACGCGCTGCATGACCGCGATGATCTCGTCGGGTTTCGGAATCTGATAAGGCGCGGGATAATGGGCCAGGTGCGGATCATTTGCCGGATAGTGATCATCGGGGCTCACGTAGGGCCCGTCGGCACGCGCGGCGGCTGTGGCGCCGGCCAGCGCCAAAAAAAATACCAGCGAACGATGGAGGGGAAACGGGGTGTTCATGGCTCGTGATTATTTATAGTGCATGGGATAGGGGTTTTGCGCCGCGGCGGGCGTTGCAACCGGCTCCAGTCCGGGCAGGGGCACGTCAGCGGAAGGGGCAAGCACGATCCACGCATTCCGGGGCAAAGTCACGTCGAACTCGCCGTTGCCGCCGGTGGCGCTGCCGGCGGTTTTCGCGTCGGGGCTGGCCGCGCGGATCACGGCGTTTTTCCAGTCGCGCACGACCACGCGGCATGGCTCGCCGGCGAGGCTCTCGATCCGCACCCAGGCCGTCTGGCCGTCGTGGCGGACGGCACTGACGAGAAAGGCGCCCTCGCCGCGCAGCGTGGCGAAGGAAACATCGCGCCACGCCGCCGGAATGGCGGGAAAAACGCGAAGTTTGCCGCCCCAGCTTTGCAGGAGCATTTCCTGCAGGCTGGTCGCGGCCGAGAGCGGCGTCTCGATCACCGGGCCGGCCTCGGTGTAAAGCGTGTTGGGCTTGATCACGCGGTCGAGCAGGAGGTGCAGGCGGTCGAGGGCGGTGTCGCCGTCGCCGAGCATGGCATACATCGAGGCGGCGCCGGTGTAGGAGAAGCCGCGGAATTTTTCCGGCCGGCTGTCCCAGTTATGCAGCGAGGTCCCGATCAACTTCAGGTCATCGGGCTGGTCGGGCGTGAGGAGATGCAGCGGATAAATCGCCAGCAGGTGCGAATAATGGCGGTGCGATTCGCGCAGCGGCCGGTCGCGGCCGACCATCAGGCCGCTGGCATCGGTGGGAAAGGGCGTGAGGTTGGCGAGCACCTCGCGCCAGCGAGGCAGATGCGGGTCGTCGAGGTGAAGGTGCTCGCAGCTGGCGATGAGGGTCTGCAGGCCCCAGCGGAGCAGCGCGAGATCGTAATTGCAGTCGGCCACGGTCGCGAGCTCGGGCGAGAAGGTCGGCGGCAGATGATAGCGGCCGTCGCTGCCTTTTTCGACATAAGCGAGATAGTTGCCGACGGTGCGGCTGAGCAGCGGCAGCACGCGGTCGCGCAGGATCGCATCGTTCATCTGGCAGCGGTAATATTCCCAGTAAAGGAACATGACCCACGGCAGGTTGCCCATTTCGCGACCGGAATCGCCCTTTGCCTCGGCAAGATCGACGGGCGAGACGAGGCTCTGGTCAGAGGTGCGGCCGATGGCGGCGGCTTCGGCGCGGAGTGGCGGCGGGACGTTGTCGATGAGCTGCTGGCGGTGGCGGTCGAGCGCGTCGAAGAGCGATTCGGCCAGCGGCAGGCGGTTGGCGGTGAAGAGCGGCGAATAGGTGAGCTGGGCGTTGAGGTTCCACCAGATGCGCGGCCAGGGCGTGGCGCGAAACCACGGGCCCATCAGGTCGAGGATGGGCCCGTCCGGGCGCATGGCGGAACCGAGCTTGTAGATTTGAATCCAGTAAAACGCCTCCAGCCGTGCGTCGGGGATGGAGAGAAAACTGGCGGGATAATAAGCGTGCCACCAGGCGCGGTGGGCTTCGGTCACTTTCTCAAGACCGAGCGCGGCCGCCTGGTCCGCGGCGGCTTGGGCGTCGGCCAGCGCGGCGTCCGCGGTGTCGCCGCGACCGACGCTGACATAAATGAGTTTTTTCCCGTCAGCTGGCGCGGCGTGTTTTACCACCACGGTGAAAGCGCCGCCGCCGAGAAAACGCTGCACGCTGGTCAGGCCGCCGGCGGTCGCGTGCACCTCGGCCGGCGGATGCAATTCGTCGGGGGCAAATTCTTGCCTGCGGTAAACGGTGCGCGGCGGGCGGGCGAGCGCGGGAATCCAAGTGACGTCAACGTCCTTTTCGCCATCCGCGCCATCGAGCTCGATGACGATGGCCGAGGGAGTCGTGGCGGTGAACGACCGCCAGCGTATTTCGCCGCGATCGGTGTGGAGCGTGCCGCGGGCCTCGGCGTTCCACAAGTCGAGCCGCATGTCGCCGCCGGTGACTGTGCCGGCGGCGCGCAGCGCCAGGCGTCCCATCGGATAGCGCGAACCGTCGTGATAAACGTCGGCCCGGTTGATTTCCCAGGCCAGCGCGCCGGATTGCGCAAAGATGGTCGCGCCGAGATTGCCGTTGCCGATGAAGGCGGACTCCTCCCATGTGCGGGGAATTTTTGTCCAGACCAGATCTTCCCTCGCAAGGAAAGCCGGCCAGTTGACTTGGGCCGTGGCGTGTGAGGCCGCCAGAAGCAGCGCCAGCGCAACGGCAGCGAGAAACAAGAGCGGACGCCGCGGATGATTCATAAATAGGCTGCCGGCCGGCTCATGCGTTCACCGCCACGCGCTTGCCGTTACGCGCCGCCTCATAGATGGCCTCGATGATGGCGATGTCGCGCCGGCCCATCTCGCCGGGCACGGGCGTGTCGCGGCCGCTGATGATGCAGTCGGCAAAGTCATCCATCTGCAGCGCCTGCTGAAATGGCGGCGTGAAGGTGAGCGGACCGCGGCTCGTCGCGGCCACGATGCCATGGTAGGTGAAGGCGTGCTGCTTGAACTCGATCCAGCCGTGTGGCGCTTCGGCGCGAAAATAATCCGCGCTGTGCGAGAAACTGACCACGGCATCGCACTCCGCGCCGTCGGGAAACTCCATCGTCCAGCGGATCGTTTCCTCGACCTCGTTGAAAAGCTCGGGCCGGGTCTTTGGCTCCTCGTGCGCCGTCACGGCGACGGGCGTTGCGTTTGCCGCCATGCAAGCGCCCTGGACGATGTAGATGCCGAGAT
Organism: Opitutaceae bacterium; assembly: GCA_035499715.1. Classification (GTDB taxonomy): domain Bacteria; phylum Verrucomicrobiota; class Verrucomicrobiia; order Opitutales; family Opitutaceae; genus DASRHD01. The sequence goes on from DATJYF010000064.1 coordinate 9,202, forward strand.
CCATCATCGGCCCGCCGCCGGCGAGCTTTTTGTCCACGCGCCAGGCCCGCTCCTGCATGATGAAGCCGCGGTCGCCGGTCATCCTGGTGAAGGCGCCGAAATCGCGGTCGTGCGCGAGCCGCATGAGCTCCTTGTGGTACGGGTCGAAATGCAGGCGGTAACCGATGGAAAGTTTCACCTTCGCGTCGCGGCAGGCGGCGATCATCGCCTCGCAATCCGCCACGGAGGTCGCCATCGGTTTTTCGGAAATGACGTGCTTGCCGGCTTTGGCGGCGCGGATGGCGAACTCGGGATGCAGCGCGGGCGGCGTGACGACGTAGACGATATCGATGTCGGGATTGTCGGCGATGCGCTCGAGGTTTTCGTAGTGATAAAGATTTTTTTCCGGGAGATCGTAGTCTTTCGCCCATTGCGCGAGCTTGTAAGGGTGTCCGGAAATGACGCCGGTGAGGCGGCAGAGTTTGGTCTGGCGCAGCGCCGGGCCGAGTTCGTTCGTGCTGTATTTGCCGAGGCCGAGCAGGGCGACGCCGAGCGGGCGGCCGCGATTATTTCCCAGGGATTCAGCGTAGCTTTTCAGCGGGTTGCCGGCCGCCAGGGTCGCGGTGCCCAGGGCCAGCAGGCGGAGAAATTCGCGGCGGGAAGGGTGTGATTTTGGGGTGTTCATGTATGCAATGTCGGCGGGCCGGCGGAAGAAACGCCCGGCCCCGTCTTTTTTCAGAGTTCGATGGCAGGATGAAGCGTTGAGTTTCTTTAATCGTTAAGGAGGATGACGCGATTTCAATTCTTTGGTTGCGGGGGAGGGGGAAGCGGGGCGAGGGCGGCGCGCGCGCCGGCGTCGTTGGGGTTGAGGCGCAAGGCTTGTTCGAATTCGGCCCGCGCTTCCCCGGGCCGGCCCAGCTGCATGAGCAAAACGCCGAGGTTGTGGTGGGCCTTGGCATAACCGGGCTGGAGGCGGACGGTTTCCTTGAAGTGGGCGAGTGCTTCCTCCAATTTGCCCGTGCGCGCGAGGGAGAGGGCCAGGTTGTAATGGGCGTCGGCGTTGGCCGGATCGAGGCGTAGCGCCTCTTCGTAATGCGTGATCGCTTCCGGTATGCGGTTGGACTGGGCGAGGACGACGCCGAGGTGGTCGTGAGCGGAGGCGCAATTGGGGTCGATCTGCAGCGCCTTTTGATAATCGGTGATTGCCTCGGCGGGCCGGCCCATGCCGGCGGAGGCTACGCCCAGATTATCGTAGGCCAACGCATAATCGGGTTTCAATCGCAACGCCTCCTGGTAGTAGCTGATCGCCTCGGGAATCCGGCCGGTGTCGGCCAAAGCGATGCCGAGGTCCAGGCAGGCTCCGGCATAATTCGGGTCGAGCTGGAGGGCCGTTTGCAGTTCGTCAACCGCCTCCGCGGCCCGGCCGCTCTTGAGCAGGGCGTTGCCCAGGTCGTCATGCAATTCAGCGATGTCGGGCCTGAGCTGCAACGCCTGTCGGTCATGCGCGATGGCCTCCGACAGCCGGTTCATTTCCACCAGAACCACGCCGAGGTTTCGGTGCGCCGCGACGTTGTGCGGATCGAATTGCAGGGCCTTTTCATATTCCTGAATTGCCTCCGTTTTTTTGCCCATCGTGTCCAGGGCTGTTCCAAAATCGAGATGGGCCGTGGCGTTGTTCGGTTTCAGGCGGATCGCGGCCTGGTAATCCGCCACCGCCTCGGCCGGCTTGCCCTGCTGGAGCAGGATCACGCCGAGATTGTCGTAGGCCATCCAGCAGGCGGGATTGCGCGCCAGGGTCGTGCGATAAACCGTCCCGGCGTCGCGGTACATCCCGCATTGTTGCCACGTCAGCCAGCCCAAAGCCGCAAACAGCACTCCAGCCAGCACCCAGCCGGCTTTTCTCCACGGCGGCGGCACGCGCTCGAAGGCCGTGGCGGCGCCGGCTGACAGCGCTGTGATGACGCCGAAGGCGGCCACGTACTGGAAATGGTCGGCCACGTATGAATAAATGAAGGGATAGACGTTGAAAAATCCCAGGACGGGAAACAGCGATCCGCCAAAATACAGGAATGCCGCCAGCGCTCCGCGCGAACGGTCCCGGCGCAGCCAGAGCAAACCCGCCAGCGCCAGCAGGCCTACCGGTGGCAGCCATTGCCCGGCCGCGCCGGCGTTGATGCTCCAATGCGGATAAATGAAGATCAGGTCGGCCGGCCAGATGAGTTTTCCAAAATAGAACCAAATCACGCGCCCCGCCAGCAGGCCGCGCGCAAGCGGAGTCAAATCGTAGGCCGTGCCTTCGGCGCCGATCAGATGCTTTTCCACCCAGGCCGTAAAAAGCCCCGATGCCGCCCCGATCACGAACCACGGCAGCAACGGCAGCACGTCGCGCCACCAGGACAGGCGGCCGCGCCGCCACCAGAAAACCACCAGCAGGGCGGCCGGCAGCGTGGCTGTGACGCTCTTGGTCAGCAGCGCGAGCACAAACAAAAACAGCGCCAGCGCATACGCGCCGGGCCCGCGTTTTTCGTCGAAGCGCAGATAGACCAGCGCCGACAGCAGATAAAAGGCGGTCGACAGCGTGTTCTTTTGCTCCGAAATCCACGCCACCGATTCCACGCACACCGGATGGAGCGCAAAGACGAGGGCGGCCAGCCACGCTCCGGGGATGGCCAGCCGCCGCAGGACCAGCGCGAGCAGGCAGGCATTGGCGGCATGCAGCAGCGCGTTGACCAGATGGTAACCGATCGTGTGGTCGCCCCAGAGCCGGTGCTCGACCCAGAACGCGCTGTGCAGAAGCGGATAATACTGCTGGGTGGCGCGGGGATCGGACCAGATGAGCCACAGCCCGTGCAGCGAACGCAGCCCCGCCCGCGTGACGTGCATGTCGTCATCCCAGATCAGCGCGCCGTGCATCGCCGGCCAGTAGGCCAGAACGGTGGCGACGAAAACTGCGGCCGCCAGCCCCCAGTCGCTCAGCCGGAGATTTTTCGCCTCCGTTGGCGGCAAGGCACGCGGGGTGGAAGGATCGGGTTGGGGCGGGGAACTGCGGCGAAACATCTGCGAAAGCCAAGGCGGTGTGCGAATATCGAGACCCGGCGGGAGTAGCCCACCCGCGGGCGGATGATCACGATAAAAGCCGGAGTGATCGATGCGCAAGCCGCGACATGCGTGGCCGCTCTGTCGCCTTCTTGGGGCCGTGGCGGGCGCGTTGCGCATTTCGTCCGGGCATCAGAGGATGGCGGCCACGCGAAAGCAACGCTGCCGAAACGGCCGGGGCCACGCCGATCTGCGCCGGATTATTTGCCACTCACCACAACGGTCCATGCCCGAACGAAAATGTGACGCCGGCGTCGCGTTCCAAATAGCTCCGTTTCCGGTCATGATTTTCCTCGGGGCACGCGGAATCCGGAGAGACTCCTTTCACCCGGGTTTCCGCATAGAACGCCGAGATCGAATATCTTTTTGCGAGATCGGCATAGTTCAACGCCACATAGCCGCCGTAAGCGTTGTAGCCGTGACTGCCGACGGCGACCATGACGCCGAGTTCCCCGTGCACCTGCGGCCGGGGCTTTATTCCCTCCGGCTTCAGCGGACCCACCGCGGGAGCCGATTCCGCCATTTTGAGCGAAAGGTTTTTTTGTACCAAGTCATCGAGCCTGACCAGTTCCGGCGCGGTGAGCCGATCGAGACCGGCGCTGTGGCGTTTATCCGGCGCCAGCCCGTGGGAAAAGTCGGCGGCCTGCGGATGGACGGAGTTCCAGGCATTCATCCGCGACAGCTCTTCGCGCGCGACCAGGGCGTCGAGAATGGCGATTTGCTCACCCGACAGCTTGTTGAGGCCCGCCTCCGATCTTTCCGCAGGCGTGAGGATTTGGGAAAAGGGCAGGTCATCCGCCCGCGCCGCAACCGCCGTCGAAACCAGCAGGCAGCCCAGGGCAAGAATAGAGCGGGCTCTCGTGCGAAGACTGCCTCCGCACGATTGACTGGGTTGAGCGTGGCTGTTCATGGACGCCGCTGCAGGACGCCGATCGTCCTGTCAGTACTTTTCAGCTGTTTCTCGCCTGTTAGGCGCACGGGATTTCAACCAGGCACTCTTCAGCAGGATTCGCAATATGTGTTGATTTTAGAACCAAGGCAACGGCCTGAGCATAGTGCTCATCGGTGCAATTGGCGAGGTAAATGTCGCGCACGGTTCCATTCTCGCTGACAATGAGGTGGGCGGTGGCCTTGCCGTTTATATGAAGTGCCGACGACAGGCCCGGTGGTGTCAGCGGCTCGATTTTGACTTTGTTTACCATGCTTTTTGCCGCCTTGTATTGCGGGTATGATGGCTCATCTGCCATCGTTCGTATC
>DATJYF010000065.1:0-2077 GCA_035499715.1 Opitutaceae bacterium
GAGGATGTCGAAATCGGCACCGCCAAACGTCACGTTGGCGACGCGTCCATTCGGTGTGGGGAGGATGACATTCACGCGGCCCGCCTGGTCGCAGACCTGGATGCCGAGGCGCGTCGCCACGTAAAGCCGTCCGTCGCGGTCCACGCGGATTCCGTCGGCGCTGCTCTGGTCGTCGGTCTCGGCCACGTGCAGGGAATAATAGCGCTGCTTGTCCGTCAGCGTGCCATCCGGCTGGATGACGTAGCTGTAGACCCAGTGCGAGCGGTAGTCGGCCACGTAGAGCAGCGACTGGTCGGGCGAAAGCGTAATGCCGTTGGTGTAGCGCACGGCGCCGGTGTCGACGACCAGCTTCTCGCCGTTGGGCCGGATAAGCCAGACCTTGCTCGGCTCGTTGCTCAGGTCGGCCGGAGGATTCGTGAAATAAAGATTTCCGTTGTGGGCGATGACGATGTCATTGCCGGCGATTCCCTCGGCGAGCACGGTCACCCTGCCGTCCGCTTCGTAGCGGAGGACGCGCGGGTCCTTCATCGAAACCGAGTAGAGCCGGCCGGCCGGATCGAAGGCCTGGCCGTTGGCTTTTTTCGAGTCGTTGTTGAAAAGGGCGACCTGGCCATCGAGGCCGATCTTGTAGGTTTTGCCCTCCCGCTGGTCGTTGAAAAACACCTCGCCCTTCGCGTTGACGGCGGCGCCCTCGGTGGACTTGTAACTGTCGCCGACCAGCTGCCAGCCTTCGCCGGGCAGGAGGATGTCGTTGAGCATGGCGTTCCCGGTCGGGCCATTTTTTACCGGCTGCGGCCAGTCCTTCCACAGCCAGCGCATGGCGTCGGGGAAAATCGCGGTGGCCTGCCTGCCGGTGTGGCCGCCGTCGCCCCAAGCGTGGTTCACCTCGTAGCCGGCGAACACGAGGGCGCGTTCCATCGTCTGGTTGGACATCCACCAGTCGCCGCCATACTTGTTCTGGTCGTTCGAGCCGTCCTGCAAAAAGACGCGGATGGGCTTCGGCTCGGTTTTGCGGATGAGGATGGGATAGCGGTCTCCGCCGCGCAGGCCGACATAGGTGCCAATCGCGCTGAAGACGCGGCTGAACGCATCGGGCCGCTCCCAGGCGGCGGTGAACGCGCAGATCGCGCCGCTGCTCCCGCCGCCGATGGCGCGGTCGTTGCCATTGTGCGAAAGGCGGATGGGCCGCCCATCGGAGGCTTTTTTTGTCTCCACGTCCGGCAGCAATTCCTCGAGCAGGAAGCGGGCGTAATTGTCGCCGGGCGTGTCATATTCGAAGCTACGATTGTAACGGTCGAGCGCGGCGGAGCGATTTGCGGCCGGCACGATCCCGGGCGTGACGAAGACGCCGATGGTCACCGGCATTTCCTTTTTTGCGATGAGATTGTCGAAAACCGTCGGCGCCTCGAAGCGGATGCCGTCCTGACCGACATAGACGCACGCGGGCGTGTCGGGCGTGTATTGCGCGGGCACGTAAATCCAGTAGTCGCGGGTGGTGCCGGGAAAAATCTGCGAGCGATTGAAGCTGAACTTGAGGATTTCGCCCTTGGGCACGCCGGGCTGGGGCTTGGAGTCGGGGCCGGGAACGTAATCGTCCGCGGCCCGGGTTGGACTGGCGAGCAGGACGAAAGCGGCCAGAACCGCCGCGAGCAAACGGGGCAGGGTTTTCATGCAGATGATTTTGTCCGTCGCGCAGGGGCTGTCAAAAGAAGTCAAAACTCGATAATGGGACAGTTTGTTGCCGAGCCTTCATTCTGATCCGGGCTTTGGTCCCGCATCCCGATGAATCCCTTGTCCGATTGTTCCACTTGCCGGGAGTCGGGCCGTACCGCTTCTCGCTCTCGTGGTGGTGATCATCGCGACGCTGATCAGAACAAACACAGTTCCCAGAATTGTTCGTAGGCCCAGCGCTTCACCGCCCCAGAAATATCCAAGCAGCACGGCCACCACCGGATTCACGTACGCGTAGGTGCTCACCTTGCTTGGCGATTCATGATGAATCAGCCAAACGTAGGCGGTGAACGCAATGATAGAACCGGCAACAATTAGATAGAGCAACGAGAGCCAGGCTCCGTGC
>DATJYF010000066.1:0-6471 GCA_035499715.1 Opitutaceae bacterium
AGGATGTCGCGGGAAAATGGAAGCCGTCCTGTTTCCGCCATTGCGCGCCGGCCGGCGGCTTGCCTGAATCGGCTCCCGCGTTCCGCCATGATGTGGTTATTTTTTCTCGGGCTGGGCCTTGTCTTTGGCGCCCTCGCCTTGCTCGTGCCCTTGCTCGCAGCGCGCCGGGAGGCGGACCGCATTGATGAGCAGCGCCAGACGCTGGCCCAGGAGAACCGCATCGTGCTCGACTTCATGCATCAGATGGCCGAGGCCCTGGCGGACAATCCTTCCCGCGCCATCCTCTACCAGCGCATCGTTCACGCCGCCATCCTCAGCACCGGCGCGCTCAGCGCCTGCATCTTTGAAAAAACCGCCGAGGAGCAGATGCGCGGCGTCGCCCTCGAGGGGCTGTTCCCCCCGCACCGGCCGCTGCCCGCCGCGGTCAAGGAGAAGCTCACGACCCGCGCCAAGTTCATCGAGCAGGTGCTGCGTTCGGAGACGTTTCCGGTCGGGGACGGCATCGTCGGCCGGGTGGCCGCGACCGGGCAGGGCGAGCTCATCGCCAACGCCACGGCCGATCCGCGCATCGTCAAGCACGATGATCCCGCCCTCGCGGTGAAGTCGGTCATCGCCGTGCCGCTGATTTTCCGCGGGCGCTTTTTCGGCGTGCTGGCCGTGACCAATCCCGCGGACGGCCTGCCGTTCAGCGCGACGGATTTCTCGCTCGTGCAATCGCTGGCCGAACACGCCGCGCTCGCGCTGCACAACGCTGAATTCCTCAATTTCCAGATCGAAAAAAGCCAGCTGGATCTCGATCTTTCGCTCGCCAGCGGCATCCAGAAAATGCTCCTGCCGCGGGCCGCGCCCCGCCTCGCCGGCCTCGACGTCGACGCGCGCTATGCGCCCGCACAGAAAATCGGCGGCGACCTCTACGATCTTTTCGCCCTGCCCGGCGCACGCCTCGGCCTTGCCATCGCCGACGTCGCCGGCAAGGGCATTCCGGCGTCGCTGCTCATGGCCATCTGCCGCGCCAATCTCCGCCAGATCGCGCCCCGCCACGATTCGCCCGCCCGCGCCCTCATTGAGCTCAATCGCGCCATGAGCGCCGACATGCAGCGCGAAATGTTTGTGACCATGACCTATGCCGTGGTCGACACCGCCGCCGGCACCGTGACTTTCGCCCGCGCCGGGCACGAACCCTCGCTTTTCGTGCGGCGCGACCGGGCGACGGGAATCTTTGCCAGCGAGTTCGTCGGCGGGGAGGGCATGCCGCTCGGCATGGTGGAGGAGGCGCTTTTTGCCGAGGTCATCGCCGACCAGGTCGAACCTTTCCATGCCGGCGACGTGCTCGTGCTTTACACCGACGGCATCACCGAGGCGCCGAACGAGGAGCAGAAGGAATTTTCCGGCAGCCGCCTGGCCGACGTGGTCCGCACCCTGCACAACCGCAGCGCCCGCGAACTCAACGACGCCATCCTCGAAAACGTCCAGCGCTTCAGTGGCGGCGCCGAACAGCGCGACGATCTCACCCTCGTCACCGTCAAGCGCGTGTGAGGCCCGCGCTTGCACCCGGACCGTTTCCCTGCAATCTCGCCCAGCCATGTCCCTCGCCGTTGATCCGCAAATCGACCGTTTCTCCGTGCCCGATGCCGCCGGCCGCTTCGGGCCGTATGGCGGCGTGTTCGTGCCCGAGACGCTGATGACCGCGCTCGAGGAGCTGCGGGACGCCTACGCCGCGGCGAAAAAGGATCCCGCCTTCGCGGCCGAGCTGCAGCAGCACCTGAAGGAGTTCGCCGGCCGGCCGACCGAGCTGTATTTCGCGGAGCGGCTGACGGCGCACGCCGGCGGCGCGAAAATCTATTTCAAGCGCGAGGACCTGCTCCACACCGGCGCGCACAAGATCAACAACGCCATCGGCCAGGCGCTGCTCGCGCGACGCATGGGCAAGAAGCGCGTCATCGCCGAGACCGGCGCCGGCCAGCACGGTGTGGCCACCGCCGCGGTCTGCGCGAAATTCGGGTTCGAGTGCGTGGTTTACATGGGCGCGGTGGACATGGAGCGGCAGGCGTTGAACGTCTTCCGCATGCGGCTGATGGGCGCGGAGGTGCGCCCGGTCGAGGCCGGCCAGAAGACACTCAAGGAGGCGATCAACGAGGCCATGCGCGACTGGGTGACGAACGTGCGCACGACCCATTACATTCTCGGCACCGTCTACGGCGCGCATCCGTATCCGATGATGGTGCGCGATTTTCACCGCGTGATCGGCCTGGAGGCACGCGAACAGATCCTGGCGCGCGAGGGGCGGCTGCCCGACGAGTTGATCGCCTGCGTCGGCGGCGGCAGCAACGCGATGGGGCTGTTCTTCGAATTTCTTGAGGAGCCGGAGGTGGCGCTCGTCGGCGTCGAGGCCGGCGGGCGCGGCATCCGGCGCGGCGAGCACGCGGCGCGCTTCGAGGGCGGCCGGCTCGGCGTGCTGCAGGGCTGCAAGACCTTCATCCTGCAAAACAGCGACGGGCAGATCGAACTCACCCACTCGGTCAGCGCCGGGCTCGACTACGCCGCGGTCGGACCGGAGCATGCGTTTTATCGCGATCGCGGGCGGATCGAGTTCGCCTATGCGACGGACGACGAGGTGCTGGCGGCGTTCCAGCTGTGTGCGCGGCTCGAGGGCATCATTCCGGCGCTGGAAAGCACGCACGGCCTGGCCCACGCGCTCAAACGCGCGGCCGAGCTGCCCAAGGACAAAATCATCATCGTCGGACTTTCCGGCCGGGGCGACAAGGACGTGCAGCAGGTGGAGGCGTTGCTGAAAAGTGCCAAATAAGGGACATCATTTCATTCCATGAAAAGCATGACCGGCTACGGCCGCGCGACCGCGGCGCTCGGTTCGTACACGCTTACCGTGCAGGTCAGCTCGGTGAACCGCAAGACGCTCGACCTGACCATGTCGCTGCCGCCGGAGTGGGAGGCGTTCGAGCCGGCGGTGGGCGAGCTGGTGCGCAGATTCGCCGCGCGCGGCAAGGTCCACGTCGATTTTGAGCTGACCGGGGCCAACGGCTCCGAACCGCCGGCCTGGGACGAGACGGCGGCGGGCGCGACGCTGGATCGGCTGAAGGACTTTGCGGACCGGCGCGGCGTGCCGTTTGCCCTCACGCCGGAGCTGCTCTGGCAGGTGGCGAACGCCCAGCGCAGGGCGACGCGGCTGCCGGACGCCGAGGCGGCGCGTCCGGTCGTGCTGGCGGCGCTGGAGGAAGCGCTGCGGGGCTTCGCCGCCATGCGGGCGCAGGAAGGCGCGGCGTTGCGGCAGGATTTCGAGGCGCGCGTGGCGGTGCTGCGCGGACATCTCGCCACCGTGATCGCCCGGGCGCCGCAGGTTGCGCCGGCCTACCGCGAGCAGCTGCTCAAACGCCTGCGCGAGGCCGGACTCGATCTCAAGGTGGACGACGAGCGCGTGCTGAAGGAGATCGCGCTGTTCGCCGACCGCTGCGACGTGAGCGAGGAACTCACGCGGCTGCACAGCCATCTCGATCAGTTTGCGGCCCTGCTCAAGACCGAGGGCGAGATCGGGCGCAAGGCGGAATTCATTCTTCAGGAGATCGGCCGCGAAGTGCATACCATCGGGAGCAAGGCCAACGACCTCGAGATCTCCCGCGCCGTCATCGAATTGAAAAACGAACTCGAGCGTGTGCGCGAGCAGATCGCCAACGTGGAGTAAGCGGACCGGCCCGCAAATCACCCAGGCCGGATTCCAGATCGCAAAGCCCGCCTAACTGACCGGGAAATCCTATTCCTTGGCTTTTGGATTTTTGGCGCGTGGAATTTGTCCCTCGGCGGGCGTGCGCAGCGAATGCAGCACGTAGAGGCCGACGCCGACGCAGATGCCGCTGTCGGCGACGTTGAAGGTGGGATAGGTGTAGCGTCCGAAATGGAAGTCGAGAAAGTCGATGACCTGGCCGTGATGCAGGAGGCGGTCCGTGAGGTTGCCGAGAATGCCGCCGCAGAGCAGGCCGAAGCTGACCTGCACGGCGGTCTGGCGCAGGCCGAGCTGGCGGCGCCAGAGAAAAATTGCGAGGAGCGTGGCCGCGGCGAGGAACGCGAGCGCGGAGCTCCGGCCGGAGAACAGGCTCCAGGCCGCGCCGGTGTTGCCGACGTGCACGAGGTAGAAAAATCCGCGGATGACGGGAATGGCGCCGGGTTCGCCAGGGTAGATGCCGAAGGGCAGGCGCGATTCGATCCACGCCTTGGTCGCCTGGTCGAGCGCCAGCACGGCCGCAACCAGCAGCAGGAACACGCGATAGGCGAGGAGGCGGCGCAGCGGCGAAGCCGGGCCGGCCGGCGGCTGGGCGATGGACTTGAGCGTGTCGCGGGACACGGGTGCCGGAGGCGTCATTCGTCGCCGCCGCCGCCTTCGCTGTCGGAGAGTTTGGCACCTTCTTCGCCGAGCTCGCCGAAAAGACCGGCCTGCGTCCGCGCGCGGTAGCGGTTTTTCTCGATTTCCTTCTGGGCTTCGGCGGAATAGCGCGTGAAGGGCACGGCGATGAGGCGTTCCTTGCTGATGGGCTTGCCCGTCACTTCGCAGATGCCGTAGGTGCCGTCATGAATGCGCTGGATGGCCGCCTCGATTTCGGAGAGCGCTTCCTGTTCGTTGGCCACCATGCTGAGGGCAAAGTCGCGATCGAACGTGTCGGTGCCGGCATCGGCCATGTGCTGGCCGTAGCTGGAAAGATCGCCCGTGTCCTCCTTGGTCGAGCGCTTGAGCGTCTCTTCGGTGTGCTGGTCGAGCTGGCCGAGAAGATGGCTGCGCAGGTCGAGGAGCAGCCGTAGATAACGGCGGAATTTTTCCGGCACTTTCTCGATGTCGATCTCGATGGATTTCTGCGTCTTCTTGGGATTGAAACCGAGGACATCGACGAGTGAAGCCGCCTTGACGTGCGAAGGCTTGGCCGCGGCCCTGTCCTCCACCGTCCGGGCGCCGCCCGCGGCTTTGACGGCGGCTTTGCCGGCCCTGACCGCGCTCTCGGACGGTTTTCCGGCGTTGGTCTTCGCGATCTCGCGGACTTCGTCGAGGCTGAAGGCAATCGGCTTGCTCGCCTTGCGGCCAAGAATGCGGCTCCGCAGGTCGTCGCGCGCGGCCTTGAGGGCGGACGCGGATTTTGACTCGTCCGCGGACTTGCCCGGGGCGGGCTTGCCGGCGGCCGGCGCTTTTTTGGCCACCGGCTTGGCGGCGGCTTTCTTGGCGGGTTTTTTGTTTTTGGCCATGGTAAGAGTTTAGTTGGAAAGGGCTTGGGTGCAACGCGGGCAAATGTCGCCGTGCGCGGTGTGTTCGAGCGCCGGCACCCAGCGCCAGCAGCGCGGGCAGCGGACATAGCCGAGTTCCGATGCCGGGCGGACGTCCACCGTCAGCGGGGCGGCGGCCGAGGTTAAGGTGACGTGCGAAACGATGAAAAGTTCCGGCAGAAAGTCACGGTGTTTTTCCAGGACGCGGAAATCGGCGTTGTCGGGCGCGGCGGTGAGGGTGACGCCGGCGTCGAGCGACTTGCCGATGCGCCCGGCCTGGCGTGCGGGCTCGAGGGCTTCGTTGACCTGGGTGCGCACGCGGAGCAGCGCGGTCACCTCCTGATCCAACGCGACACTGCCGGAGGTATCGGGGAATTCCGGCCAGTTTTGCAGGTGGATGGAATCCGCCGAGTATTCCTTGTTTTCTGACGCGAAACCCCAGGCCTCGTCGGTCGTAAAGGTGACAATCGGAGCGAGGATTTTCACCAGGGTCTGAAAAATGCGGTGAATCGCGGTCTGCGACGAGCGTCGCAGCGGATTCTCCGCGCCCAACGTGTAGAGCCGGTCCTTGAGGATGTCGTGATAGGTCGCGGAAAGCGTGACCGAGCAGAAATGATTGCAGAGATGGTAAACGCGGTGGAACTCATAGGCCTCGTAGGCCGCGGTGCATTCGCGCAGCAGCTCCGCGGTCTGGTGCAGCGCCCAGCGGTCGAGCGTGTCCATCTGCTCGGTCGGCACGGCGTCGCGCGCCGGGTTGAAATCGTGCAGCACGGAAAGCTGGTAGCGGAAGGTGTTGCGAAAAAGCCGGTAGGTTTCGCCCACGTGCGAGAGGATCTCTTTCGAAATCGGAATGTCGTCGCGGAAATCCTGCGACGAGATCCACAGCCGGATGACGTCGGCGCCGTAGTCGGCGATATAGGCGTCGGAGGTCTGCGGCTTTTCGTAGGCGGAACTCTTGGAGATTTTTTTGCGTTCCTCATCCACGATGAAGCCGTGGGTGAGCACGGCGCGGTAGGGCGCGCCGCCGCGGGCGATGACGCTGGTCCAGAGCGAGGACTGGAACCAGCCGCGATGCTGGTCGCTGCCTTCGAGGTAAAGGTCGGCCGGCCAGCTTGTGCCGCCCTGGCCGCGCGCGAGCACGGCCGCGTGCGAGGAACCGGAGTCGAGCCAGACGTCGAGCGTGTCGCGACCGGCGGTGAGCGCGGCCGGCGC
>DATJYF010000067.1:0-6269 GCA_035499715.1 Opitutaceae bacterium
CAAATCAGACAACAAGGCTACCGCTTGATCATCGTGCCCCTCGGATGCCATGAGCAAGGCCATTCGCCGGCATCCATAATCAAACTGGCGCAGAGCCCTAAAGTCGACGATTGGCTCCTCCGGGGCATAGCAATAGTCATCAAAACTTCCATAACTATTTATCTGCCGCACCCAGTCGCTAACCGGTGCCAATTGCATCCAGTCGGCGCGGATTTCATCAGCGTGCTCGTGCAGCCATTCAAGCGACGGTTCGTCTTTCCACGACGCAATCAGCGCCGTTGGCCAACCGTTATCCTGCCCTCGGGTCGCCTTCAGGAAAAGTTCCCGTGGCGGGCGGCGCATGCCGGGGTTGGGCACGAGTCGGGTCGGGTCGATTTTAGGAAGTGGCGGCTCGTCCCAAGCCAGCCAGACATAACCGGATACCGCCGCCGCAAATACGGCCCCAGACAAGATAAATCCGCCATGACGATAACGGTATGAAAACCGCCATGCCACTGTCGTTACCACGATTGCAAATACGATCGCAATCGCGACGCCGCTCCAAATGGCAAACGCCCATTGTTGGAAATTCAGATTTAGTGAAATAGCTGGGCCAAATTTAAAGGTAATCAGACCGATCTGCGCCGATGGTTGCGTAGACACAGAAATGGTTTTGACTCCTGCCCGAGCCAAAATGACGGCGCTTCCCCACCCAACGAGCGGCGCTGCTGCCAGCGCAGCGAGTAAGCCAATAACTTTTTGCCAGAAATCGCGCATCGGAAACTGAGTGCACAGAAAACAGCATTCCCCATTGCTTGTCATGATATTTGTGGATTGCCGGCATGCCGCCGGCTGCTTCACTCCGCGCCGTGAAGCAAACCATCGTTACCCTCGACATGGAGGGCGTCCTCACCCCGGAAATCTGGATCGCCGTAGCCGAGCGCACCGGCCTGCCCGAATTGCGTCGCACCACGCGCGACGAGCCGGATTACGACAAGCTGATGCGCTACCGACTCGATATCCTCGAGCGGCACGGCATTACCCTGACGAAAATCCAGGAAGTGATCGGCGGGCTGTCGCCGCTGCCCGGCGCACTTGATTTTCTCGATGCGCTGCGCGCGCAGGTCCAGGCGATCATTTTGTCCGACACATTTGAGCAGTTCGCCCAGCCGCTTCTGCGCCAGCTCAAGTGGCCCACCCTTTTCTGCCACCGGCTGGTCACGGCCGGCGACCGTATCACCGGGTACCAGCTCCGAATGCCGGACCAGAAACGGCATTCCGTGGAGGCGCTGCAGAAGCTGAATTACAAGGTCATTGCCGTCGGCGACTCGTTCAACGACACCAGCATGCTGGCCCAGGCCGACCATGGCATCCTTTTCCACGCGCCGGATAATGTAGTGAAGCAGTTTCCGCAATTTCCCGCGATCAACGACTATCCGGCGCTGCTGAAGCTGATTCAGAGCCGTTTGTGAGTGCTTCAGACGGCTTTTGTGCGCACTATGCTTGCAGGCTAAATTTGGCCTTCGGAGGCTCTCTGCCGTCTTGTAGCGCCAATCCGATTGCGACCCATTGAACGATAGTTTTTCGCGTTGTATTTGTGCCACCTACCGTTCTTGCGGCCTAAACAAATCCTTTGGTGCTTTTCGAATCGACTTTTACAAATATCCACTCGCCTGCAACCGCCTCGCCGACGAAGATTGAAGGCACCGCCGGAAATTCTTTTGCGAAGGTAATTTCTGCCCGTCTATAATTCTCGTTTACGAGTGAAATCTCGTTTTCACCATATTGGACGAGCAAACCGGGCGTATGTTCGTCTGCTATTACCTCGCCGATTTGTTGGCGAGCCGCCATTCCCGCACTGACTGTTTGCGATCGTTCATGTTCAATGGCGGTTTTCGCTGCTTTAGCGGAATTGATGCACTCCGCTGCTGCCTCTTCTGCCGTTGCGAGTTGGCTTTTTTCTATCGCTGCCGTGACCTTGTCCTGCGCTTTCTTCTCAGCCCACTTGAAAAGATTTTGAAGGCGGATGCCTGCCACGATCGCCAAAAGAGCGCCTGCAGTTGCAAAGACCCAAGCGTAGATTTTCCAATTTTGCTCAATGACTGTTACACGCTGTATCAGGTCCTTCAATTCAGGGTCAATCATAGGTGAGACCATTGGATTCTCATTATAGTCGGTCAATAACTGAAAATAGAGGGCACTCTTAGGCCAGAAACCGCTCCATGCGCTGGAGCACGCGGTCGCGGCCGAGGACGCGGAACATGCCGGTGAGATTCGGTCCGACGTTCGTCCCGGACACCGCCAGCCGCGCCACCGCCTGATAATCGCCGAAGCCGAGGCTGTTTTTCGCCGCCAGATCCTTGATCGTCTGCTCGAGCGTGACGTCGTTTGAAAAATCGGCCGACTTCAGCACTTCGATCAACTCGCGCAGCCGTGCTTTCGGATCGCCCTTGGCCATGACCTTGTCGCGCGCCTTCGCGTCGACGGGAAAATCGTCGGTGAAAAAATAAACCGTGTAGGCCGGCAGTTCCTCGAGCGATTTGATCTTCGGATGGCTGAGGAGCATGATCTCGCGAAAATATGCCGCGTCCGCCGCCAACGCCGCGGCAAGATTCTGTCGCTGGAAATAATCGCGCGCGAGCGCCACAAACCGCTCGGCCGGCAGTTCGAGCAGGTAGGCCATGTTCATGTGCGCGAGTTTCTTTTCGTCGAAGCGCGCATTGCTCTGGTTGACGCCGGGCAGGTCGAAAAGGCGGATGATTTCGTTGATCGGCATCTTCTCGCGGTCGTCCCCCGGATTCCAGCCGAGCAGGCAAAGGAAATTGACCAGCGCCTCGGGCAGAAAACCGCGTCTTTGGTATTCCTCGATCAGTGCGCCTTGATCGCGTTTCGACATCTTGCCCGGGCCATTCTGCTTCAAAATGAGCGGAATGTGCGCGTAGACCGGCAGCGGCGCGCCGAAGGCCTTGAACAGCTCCGTGTGCTTGCTCGTGTTCGACAGGTGGTCGTCCCCGCGGATGA
Organism: Opitutaceae bacterium; assembly: GCA_035499715.1. Classification (GTDB taxonomy): domain Bacteria; phylum Verrucomicrobiota; class Verrucomicrobiia; order Opitutales; family Opitutaceae; genus DASRHD01. The sequence continues at coordinate 3,001 of DATJYF010000067.1, forward strand.
CGTGCGTGATCTGCATCGCGATGTCGTCGACGACGTTGACGAAATGGAACACCGGATTGCCGTCCGAGCGGACGATGACAAAGTCTTTTTCCTCGGTGCGCTCGACGCGTCCGCGAATGGCGTCGTCGATGACCTGGGGCTGGCCGGAGATTTTAAAAAACACCGCGCCCTCCTTTTCGTAGGTGCGGCCGGCGGCCTTCAGCTTTTCGAGATGATCGCGGTAAATGTCCGCGCGCTCGCTCTGCCGGTACGGCCCGAAGCCACCGCCGCCGCAATTGCCGACCTTCGGCCCCTCGTCCCAGTTGAGGCCGAGCCAGGTCAGGCTGTCGTAGATGACGTTGAGGAACGCCTCGCTGTTGCGTTCCCTGTCCGTGTCCTCGATGCGGAGGACGAAGACGCCGCCGGTATGGCGGGCGTAGAGCCAGTTGAACAACGCGGTGCGGGCGCTGCCGATGTGGAAAAAACCCGTCGGACTCGGGGCGAAACGGACGCGGACGTGGGACATGGAAAGAGAATCGACAGACTGGCAGATTGGAGAGAAAAAGCCATTGCGGTGAATTCTTCGCCTTCTGTCAAAAACTCATCCGCCTTCGATCCGCTGTCGGTGGCCGCGCAATTCGACGCCGCCGGCCTGGCCGCCGGTTTTCGCATCGAAAAATTCGGCGAAATTGCCGGCTTCCCGCTCCTCGCCCTGACCAGGCGCACGCCGGGTCCGCGCCCGCGGATCTATCTTTCCGCCGGCATCCATGGCGACGAGCCGGCGCCTCCCCTCGCGCTGCTGCGCCTGCTCGAACGCGGCTTTTTCGACGCCCGCGCAGTCTGGTTGATTTGTCCGCTGCTCAATCCCGTCGGCCTGGCGGCGAACACGCGCGAAAATGCCGGCGGCCTCGACCTCAACCGCGACTACCGCCACTTCGTTTCGGCGGAGATCCGCGCCCATATCGCCTGGCTGCAGCGGCAGCCGCCGCTCGACCTCGCGCTTTGCCTGCACGAAGACTGGGAGGCAAAGGGATTTTATCTCTACGAATTGAACCGCAGCGGACGGCCGGGATTTGCCGAGGCGATCATTGAAGCGGTGCGGGCGGCCGGCCCGATCGACCTTTCGGACAAAATCGACGGACGCGACGCCAGCGGCGGCATTATCCGCCCCGCCGGCGACCGCAGCCTGCTCGAGCGCTGGCCCGAGTCGGTTTACCTTCACGTCCACCACACGAGGGTGAGTTATGGATTCGAGACGGCATCCGGCTTTCCGCTGGAGGATCGCATCGCTGTGCAATGCCTGGCGGTCGAAACCGCCGTGGCGAAATTCATTGCCGCGCGCTAAACGCCCGCGGCCTTCAGCCCGTGCCGCGTGCAAAATTCCGCCAGATCCGGCGGCAGCGGAGCGCGAAAAACCTGGGGCTCGCCGGCCGGCCGAAGATCGATCTCCGCGCAATGCAGCGCCTGGCGCGGCAGCAACAGCTTTCCGGCCAGCGCCGGCGTCCAGCCGGTGGCGATGAACTCGAGAAACAGCCGTTCATCCGGACCGTAAATTTTGTCGCCGACCACCGCATGGCCGAGCCATTGCGCGTGCGCCCGGATCTGGTGCTTGCGGCCGGTTTCCGGCGCGACCTGCGCCTGGGTGAAGCCGCCGGCCGCCGCCAGCGGCTCGAAGCGGGTCACCGCCGGCTGGCCGCCGGCCCGGACGGCCGATTTGATGAAAACCGGTCCGGTCGTGTCGTCGCCGAGCGGCTGGTCGACGGTGACGGCCTCGCGCAGCTCGCCGGTCAGGATGACGAGGTAGGCTTTGCGGACCTGCCGCCGCTGCACCGCCTTTTGCAGGCGGGCCGCCGTGGCCGAATCCCTGGCGAAGACGACCAAGCCGCTGGTTTCGCGGTCGAGCCGAAAAATCAGGTGCGCCGCAGCCAGCCCGAACTCCACCCGCACCGCGCCGACCAGGCTCGACCATGGGCCGGCTTTCGACGGATGGCAGACGACGTCACCCGGCTTGTCGATCACGAGCAGGCGCTCGTCCTCGTGCCGCAGCCAGGCGCGCAGCTCGGCGGGCGCGATCAGCCGCACCGGCCCCTGCGGCAGCCGGCCCCACCGGGTGCCTTCGCCCACGACCATCATGGTGTTTTCGGCGGCAAGGGCCGGTGACGGGCGATGACCTTGCCGGCGATGCGGGCAGCCAGCGGTTTGGGCACCATGGAGGAAAAGGCCGCCAGCAATTTGTTGCGCGTGCCGCTCACGACCATGCTCTTGCCCGCGGCCAGTGCGCGCAGCGAGGCCTCAGCGACCTGCTCCGCCGTCTCGCACAGGCTGTCCGCCAGCGGCGGCAGCGTCAGGCCGGCGGCCTTGGAAAAATTCGTGGCCGTCGGGCCGGGGCAGACGGCGAGGGCGCGCACGCCGCTGCCGCGCAGCTCTTCGTTGAGGGCCAGGCTCCAGTGGAGCAAAAACGCCTTGGTCGCGCCGTAGGTGGCCATGCCGGGCGTGGGCTGAAACGCCGCGGTCGAGGCGATGTTCATGATGGCGCCGCCGCGGGCGCGCAGCACCGGCAGGAGGAGCGCCGTGAGCTGGACCAGGCCGCGCACGTTCACGTCGATCATGCCGAGCTGATGGGCCAGGTTCGGTTCGGGAAACGGACCATATGAGCCGAAACCACTATTGTTGATAAGGAGAATTCTTCCCTTCGGCGCGCCTTGGTTAAGCCCCTCTTCTAACCGGGCGCAGGTCGCTTCAATCTGAGCCGACTGGCTCAAGTCGCATGCGATATGGCGCAAATTAAGCTGGGAACTTTTTATGTCTGGAACGCGTCGAGAAAGATTGAAAATCGCGAGTTCAGGGCTTATTTTTTCCATCAGTTCAATGAACGATTTTCCAATACCGGAAGATCCGCCCGTCAGGACGACGGCGCCGAATTCAGAGAGAGCTTCGCTTAGCGGGGCCATGACGGCGGGAGAGAATTTTTTCCATCCGCAACTCAACCGAAAGGGAGAAACATGAACAGACAAAACAACCACGACATCATCGTTTCCGGCATTCATCTCGAACTGACCCCGTCCCTTAAAACCTTCGTCCAGGAAAAAGCGCAGCGATTGTTTCGACACGAAGAACGCATTGTCCGCCTGCGCATCGAGCTCGAATGTGATCCGAAACAGGCCGTGGGCCACCGTTTTGCCGCCAAAGGACACATCGAAATCCACGGCCCCGACATGAATGCCATGGTCGAGGCGGACGAGTGCCACAAAGCCGTCAGTCTCCTCATCGACAAGCTCAACCGCATGCTC
>DATJYF010000068.1:0-17293 GCA_035499715.1 Opitutaceae bacterium
CCGAGCTGCGGCGGCCGGACAAGCAGTGGGTGCAGGCGCGCCTCATTTCCGCATCGCCGCAGGCCGCGCCGGAATTTCAGTCGGAGAGCTGGCTGTTCCTTACCGACGCCGGCGGCGGCCTGCTGCCGGGCATGAACGTCGAGGCGCTGCTGCCCGCCGAAGCGGGCGGCGCGCAAGGCGGCGTGATCGTGCCGGATCCGGCGGTGGTATGGTGGCAGGGAAAAGCCTGGATTTTTGTCCAGACCGGCCGGGGCGTGTTCACCCAGCGCGGGATTTCCACCGACCAGCCCGAGCCGGACGGCGGTTATTTCGTGGCGGATTTTCCCGCCGGACAGGCTGTCGTGGTGCGCGGCGCGCAGATTCTGCTCTCGGAGGAAAACAAGCCGGCTCCCGGCGGGGATTAGACCGGTATGTCCGCGCTCAATTCCATTGTGAACCTGGCCCTGCGCTTTCGCGGGACCGTGATTGCGCTGGCCTGCCTGCTGCTCGGCTACGGCCTCTATTCGCTGGCCCGCGCGCGTTACGACGTCTTTCCCGAGTTCGCGCCGCCGCAGGTTTCGATCAACACCGAGGCGCCGGGGCTCTCGCCCGAGCAGGTCGAGCAACTCGTGACGCAGCCGATCGAGAACGCGGTCAACGGCGTGCCCGGCATCGAGTCGATGCGCTCCGAGTCGACCCAGGGAATTTCGGTCATCGACATAAACTTCGACCCCAAGGCCGACATTTATCTCGACCGCCAGCTCGTGGCCGGCCAGCTCGCCGGCATCGCCGCGGAACTCCCGCAGGACGTGGGCGCACCGACGCTCACGCCGCTGCTTTCCTCGACCGGCGACCTCATGGTCATCGGCCTGACTTCCGACAAAAAATCGCTGATGGATCTGCGCACGCTGGCGGACTGGACGGTGCGTCCGCATCTGCTCGCCGTGCCCGGCGTGGCCAACGTGGCCAACTACGGGGGCGATGTCCGCCAAATCCAGATCCAGCTCGATCCCGAAAAACTGGTGCGCTACGGCCTCGCGGTGGACGATGTGCTGGCCGCCGCGCGCAAGGCGACCGACATCGAGGGCGCGGGCTTCATCGATACCGCCAACCAGCGCATCCTGCTCCAGACCCAGGGCCAGATGGCGAATCCGGAGCTCATTGCCCGCACCGTCATCCGGGCGCAGAACGGCGAGGCCGTCACGCTTGGCGACGTGGCGCGGGTCGTGACCGCGCCGGCGCCCCCGATCAGCGGGGCCACCGTGATGGGCCGGCCCGGCGTGCTGGTGAAGGTGAGCATCCAGTTCGGGGCGAACACGCTCGAAGTCTCGCGGGCCGTGCTCCGGGCGCTGGCCGACCTCCAGGCGCCGCTCGCCGAACAGGGCGTATCGATGCGCTCCGATCTTTTCCGGTCGGCGAACTTCATCGAAATGGCGACCCGCAACATCCGTTTTTCGCTGCTGCTCGGCGCCGGGCTGGTCATGATCGTGCTTTTTCTTTTTCTCGGGCACCTCCGCACCGCGGCGATCTCCTGCACCGCCATTCCGCTCTCCCTGCTCACCGCCGTCGTCGTCTTGGAAAAACTCGGCTACAGCCTCAACACCATGACCATGGGCGGGCTGGCCATCGCCATCGGCGAGGTCGTCGACGACGCCGTGATCGGCGTGGAAAACGTGTTGCGCCGACTGCGCGAGAACCGCCGGCAGGCGCGCCCCCGGCCGGCGTTTCCGGTCGTTTTGGAGGCGTCGATCGAGGTCCGCAGCGCGGTGATTTTTGCGATGTTCGCCGTGGTGCTGGTTTTTCTTCCGATCATGAGCCTCTCCGGCCTTTCCGGACGCATGTTTGCGCCGCTCGGCGCGGCCTACATCGCCGCCATCGTCGCTTCGTTGATCGTGGCGCTGACGCTCACGCCGGCGATGTGCCTGGTCCTGCTGCGGCCGGTGGACCTCGGCGAAGAGTCGCCGCTCGCGCGGCTGCTGCACCGGCATTACGAACGGCTGTTGCGGCACGTCGAGACCCACTGGCGGCTGGTCATCGGCGCGGCGGTCGGGCTCACGCTGGCCGGCCTTGGCGTGACCCCGCTCCTGCGCAGCAGCTTTCTGCCGGCGCTGCGCGAGAATCATTTCCTCATGCACATGCTGATGGCGCCGGGCACTTCGGTCGAGTCCTCGATGCAACTCGGCGAAAAAATCAGCCAGGCTCTCCTCCAGTTGCCGGAGGTGCGCACCGTGTCGGCCCAGGTCGGCCGCGCCGCGCTCGACGACGTCCGCGGCACCGAGGCGAGCGAGTTCGACATCGACCTGAAGGACGGCACGGACACCGATGCGGCCGAGGAGCACATCAATGGCGTGCTGGCCGGTTTTCCCGGCGCCAGCTACGAGCTGAACAGCTTTCTGGTTGAGCGCGTCAACGAGACGCTCTCCGGCTATACGGCACAGGTCGCGGTGAATCTCTTCGGCAACGACCTCGACGCGCTCGACGCGGCGTCGCAGAAGGTGAGCAAGGCGCTCGCCGCCGTGCCCGCCGCGACGGACTTGGAATTTCAGTCCCCGCCGGGCGCGCCGCAAATCGTCGTGCACCTGCGTCCGGCCGATTTGCTGCGCTGGGGCGTGACCGCCGTCGACGTGATGGAGGCGGTGCGCACCGCCTACGAAGGGACGACGGCCGGCCAGATTCACGAGGGCAACGAGACGCACGACGTGGTCGTGATCCTCGATCCCGCGGTGCGCAACGAAGCCGCCTCCGTCGGCCGCCTGTTCGTGCGCAGCGGCGCCGGCACCTATGTGCCGCTGGCGCGGCTGGCCGACATCTCCGCCGGCACGGCCCGCTCCGTGGTGCAGCACGAGGCGGCGCGCCGCGTGCAGACGATCACCTGCAACGTCCAGGGCCGCACCGTGGACAGCTTCGTGGCGGAGGCGCGGCGCGAGATCGCGCAAAAAGTGAAGCTCCCGCCCGGAATCGTGGTGGAATTTTCCGGCGCGGCCGCCGAGCAGGCCCAGGCGCATCGCGACCTGCTGCTGCATGGCGCGCTGGCCGGCGTCGGCATCGTGCTCCTGCTTTTCATCGGGCTCGCCCATCGCAACAACCTGCTTCTCGTCCTGCTCAACCTGCCGTTCGCCATCATCGGCGGCGTGCTGGTCTCGCTGATTTTCGGCGGCGAGGTCTCGCTCGGCTCGCTCGTCGGCTTCGTCACGGTCTTCGGCATCACGTTGCGCAATTCGATCATGCTGATCTCGCACTACGAGCATCTCGTGTCGGTCGAGGGCGAGGTCTGGGGCCTGCCCGCCGCGCTGCGCGGCGCGCGCGAGCGGCTGGTGCCGATTTTGATGACGGCGCTCGTGACCGGCCTGGGCCTGCTTCCGCTCGCCGTCGGTCGCAACGCGCCCGGCCGGGAAATCGAGGGCCGATGGCGCTGGTGATTCTTGGCGGGCTCATCACCTCCACCGCGCTCAACCTGCTCGTGCTCCCGACGCTGGCGTTGCGTTTCGGCCGTTTCGGCCGGAATCGCCCGGAAAATCAAGATCCGGCGGGATGAACCGTTGCGGCGCAGAATATTTGTAATATAATAGGTTACAAACTCATTCTGGCTGCCGGCGCGCTCAGTTCAGCGTCCGCACGTAGGCGATGAGGGCGGCGATGTCGGCATCGTTGAGTTTTTTCCCGAAGGTCGGCATCTCGCCCTTGATGCCGCGCTTGACCACGGTCGCGATGCGCCGGTCGCTGACCCAGAGATCGTGCAGGTCGGGGCCTTCGTCGCCGGTCGCGTCCGCGCCATGGCAGTGGGCGCAGTTGCCAAAATAAAGTTTCTTGCCGCGGGCGGCCAGCACTTCAGGCGCGACCCGGGCCACGGCCGCGGGCGCGACGTACGGCGGCAATTCGTGGGAATGCGCCGCCGCCTCATGCCGGAGTGCCGCCGCCAGCGCGCCCGCCGCGAGCAAAGCCGCGGCGCCGGCGGCCGCGCTTATCCCCAGTGCCCGGGCCGGTTTCACGGAAACGCTTGCAGCAATTCGCCGCCCCAGTAACCGGTCGCCGCGATCAGGCCCGTCACCACGCAAATGACGCCGACATAGCCGGCGTAGCCGCGCCGCGAAAGTTGTTCGCGCACGAGGCTGCGCCAGACCGCCGCCGCCACCAGCAGGGCGAACGCCGGCCAGACGAAAAGATGATGCCAGCGCAGATCGCCGTGGCCGAGCATGTCGCCGCGCGTCATCGCCAGGCCGGAGGCGACGGCCGGAATGCTGCCGAGCGCGGCGATGACGGCGGCATAGCGGCCGGCGGTGCGCAGCGGGCCGGACGCCGGCTTTTGCCAGCAGCACAGCGCCGCCGTGTCGCAGAGGCAGGCGCCGAAGATCATGGCGATGGGAAAATGCGTGGTGGCGCCATGCATTTTCGCCCAGAAGGCGGGATCCATGGCGTCAGCTTCGGTCGGCGAGCGTTGAATCAACGATGGCCAGGGGGCTGGCCGTCTCGACGTAGGAAACACGGGTCAGGCCGAGGACCGAACGCAGGCGCGCCGCTTCCACGGGCATGGGCGCGGGCTTGGGCGCGGACCCGGGCGCGGGCAGCGGAAAAGCGGTCGAACGCGCGGTGTGGAAGGCGACGTTGCCCTCGATTTTTTGCAGGGCCTGGTGAATGTGCCCGTTGAGCACGGTCACGGAACCGAAGCGCTTGAGCAGGCGCAGCGCCTTTTCCGCGTCGTCCGTGGCCCAGCCCCACTTCGGATAAACCGACCAGAGCGGAATGTGCGCGAAAACGACGATGGGCGTGTCGGCGGAAAGCGAGGCCACGTCCCTCGCCAGCCAGTCGAGCTGCTCGGCGCCGAGCGTGCCCAGGCCGCCTTCGTTGATGTTGGCGACATTGGAAAGCCCGATGAAATGCGCGCCGTGCTGGTCGAAGCTGTGCCAGCCGGAGCCGAGCGTGCCCTTGCCGAAGCGCGCAAGGTACTCCGCGCCGTTGTCGTTGAGGATGTCGTGTTCGCCCGGCACGTAGAAGGTCTGCCCGACCTTGCAGTCGCGCAGGAGCTGCTCGAGCGTGTCGAATTCGTCGGCCTCGGCGAGATGGCTGAGGTCGCCGGTGTGGAGCAGGAACTCGGGCGTGCGCGGCAGGGCGTTGATCCGGGCGATGGTTTCGCGGAAGGTCGCCGTCACGTCCTGGTTGATGCCGGACTTGCTGAAGCCGATGTGGCTGTCGCTGATTTGCACGAAATGCAGGCCGCCCGCCGGTGCGGGCAGGGCGCCGCCGTCGGCGGTCTGGCCGAGCACGCGCGAAGTGAGCAGGCCGCCGCTGAGGGTCCAGAGCACGCCCGTGCCGGTCCAGGCCATGCATTTGAGGAAACCGCGGCGGTCGATGCCGTCGTGATGGTGGTCGTTGAGGATAAGGTCATTCATTGGAGCCAAGGATTGAAACGAAGGATGAAAGTTGAAAGGACTCGCATTGGTGATACGCTCCGCCGCACCGGCCTATTCCGCGCCGGAACAAAAACAGAAATTTCTTCGACCCACCTGGAATAAACGCGCCCCGCCGACGTCGCCCCTTATTGTGGAGGCTCGCTCCACCCGCGCCTGCGCCGCTCAAAACGCATGCCATCGTTCGAAGAAACCATGCTTCCCCACCTGCCCAATGCTTACAACCTGGCACGCTGGCTCCTGCGCAACGAGCACGACGCCGAGGATTCGGTGCAGGAAGCCTATATGCGCGCCTACAAGGCGTTCGGCCAGTTCCGCGGCGGCGACGGGCGCGCCTGGCTGCTCACCATCGTGCGCAATGTCTGCTACAGCCGGATGCGGAAAAACCAGCGCATGGATCTGCACGAGGAGTTCGACGAATCGCTCCATGGCGTTGCCGACGACAAGGCCGAGACGGCCGAACGCCTCCGTGGCGAGGTCGGCGCCGAGCTTTTGCGCGAGGCGCTGGCCGCGCTGCCTGAAAAAATGCGCGAGGTGATCGTCCTGCACGACCTCGAGGGCCTGGCCTACCGCGAAATCGCCGGGGTCGCCGGCATTCCGCTCGGCACGGTCATGTCGCGGCTGGCGCGCGCGCGCGGGCGCCTGCACCGCGAGCTGCTCGGCCTGATGGACAAGGAGGCGTCCCGTGAATTGTGATGAGATCCGCGACCGTCTGGCGGCGCATCTGGACGGCGAACTCGATCCGGCGCAGTCCGCCGAGGTCGCCGGCCATCTGAAAACCTGCGCCGCGTGCGCCGAGGAATTCCGCCGGCAGTCGGCCATGCGCGGGCTCGTGCGCGAGAAACTCCCGGCCTTCGCGCCGCCGCCCCATCTCGCCACCCGCATCGGCGCGCAGCTGCGCGCGAAAAAGGCGGGCGCAGCGCCGTGGCGGTTCTGGCGGCCCGCCGGGATTCTGGCCGGCACGCTCGCAGCTCTCGCGCTCGCGTTTTTTTCCGGTTACAAACGGGGCGGCCAGCACATCCTGGCCGTGCAATTCTGCGATGAAGTGGTCTCGGACCACGTCCAGGCGCTCACGGCCAACCATCTGACCGAGGTGGCCTCGTCGGACCGGCAGATCGTCAAGCCATGGCTGGCCGGCCGGCTCGATTTCTCGCCGCCGGTCGCGGACCTGGCGGCGGACGGCTATCCGCTGCTCGGCGCGCGGCTTGATCATTTTGGCGGGCGGACCGCGGCGGCGCTGATTTACCGGCACAACCAGCATTTCCTCACGCTGCTGGTCTGGCCGGCCCAGGCCGCGCCGCCCGTCGAGGAAGGGGAGCGCCGGGGTTACACGATTTGCGCGTGGCGCCAGGCCGGCATGAATTTTGCCGCGGTCTCCGACATCACCGACGAGGAGATGGATGATTTCATCGCCCGCGTGAAAGTGGCGTCGGATTGAGCGCGCCGGCCGCCGCGTCCGGCTTGCGGCGGCACCAAATTGGGTTTGTCTGGGGGCAGACCCATGACGCTCGATTTTGCCACCCTCCGTCCGCCCGACGCCTATGCCTGGATGATCGGCACGATCACGCCGCGGCCCATCGCCTGGGTTTCGACCATCTCCGCCGACGGCCGGACGAACCTCGCGCCGTTTTCCTTTTTTCAGGGCGTCACTTCAAATCCGCCCACGCTCATGTTCGTGCCGGTGAACAATCGCGACGGCGAAAAGAAGGACACCGTGCGCAACATCGAACAGGTGCCGGAGTTTGTCGTGAATCTGGTGAACTTCGCGCTGGCCGAGAAAATGAACGCCACCGCGGCGCTGCTGCCCTACGGCGAAAGCGAATTCGAGAAATTCGGCATCGCCGCCGCGCCCGGCGCACGCGTGCGCCCGCCGCGCGTGGCCGCGGCGCCGGTGGCCTTCGAATGCGCCCTGCATTCCATCGTCCACATCGGCGAAGGTCCGCTGGCGGCCAACGTCATTTTTGGGCGCATCCTTTTCCTGCACGTGGACGACGCTGTCATCGGGTCCGATGGCCGGCCCGATCCGGCCCGGCTCGACACCATCGGCCGGATGGGAGGCGAGCTTTACAGCCGCACCACGGAGCGTTTCGCGCTCAAGCGTCCCGGACGGTGACGGCCGCCGGAGGGCGGCTGAATCGCATTGCGCACTTTTCTTTTGGCCTGCGCCCCGCCAGCGTGAAGGCATGGCGCACGCCAGCGAAGCCCATTCCCTTACGCTCGCCGATTTCAAACCGGAAACGCTCCGTGGCCTGCCCGGCTTCTTCCGCGTCGGCCGCACGCGCCGCGGCCAATGGTGGCTGCTCGATCCGCGCGACCGGCCGTTTTTCAGCAAGGGCGTGGCGGGCGTGAACCGCTTTGGCCGGGCCGACGGCCGTTCCGCGCCGCCGGGAGCTTACGCGGCGGCGGTGGACCGGCTTTATCATCCGGAGGCTTTTGTCCACGCGGCGCTGGGCCGGCTGAAGAAATGGCATTTCAACACGCTCGGCGCCTGGACCGGGCCGGAATTTTCCAACCGGGGCCTGGCGGGTGTGGAGATGCTGGAGCTGCACAAACACGCACACGGCCTCAATTCCGGCGGCGCGCGGCTGCCCGATGTCTTCGACCCTGACTGGCCCCGCGTCTGCGAGCAGGTGGCCGCTGCCGTCTGCGCGCCCCGGCGCGAATCGCGCGAACTCATCGGTTATTTCACCGACCATGAACTTGGCTGGGCGCAGCCGCCCGACGACAAGCCGGCCGGCGCCGGCCGGGCGCGTCCTTCGCTGCTGCAAATCTGCCTGAGCCTCGAACCAAGCGCGGCGGCCTACCATGCGGCGTGGGAATTCGTCCTCGCCGCGCGCCAGGGCAGCCTCGAATCGCTGGCCCGCGACTGGGCGGTGGAACTGCCGAACAAGGAGACGCTCCGCCAGCTCACGCAGGCAGAGACGCCGCTGCTCACGCCCGGATATCTGCGCGACAGCCGGAATTTTTCCCGGGAGTTTGCGCGCCGTTATTTCGCCACCGCCGCGGCCGCCATCCGGCGGCACGATCCGAACCATCTCATCCTGGGCTGCCGTTTCGGCGATCCGCCGGGCGGAAGCGTGCTCGCGGAATGCGCCTATCCGGCGGTCGACGTGGTCTCGGCGGATGTTTGCCGCGCCGCGCTGTTCGACCGGGCCGAGTTTTTTTCCCGCAGCGGCCAGATGCCGTTTCTCGCTTCTGAATTTGCCTGGAACGGGGACGAATTCGCGCAGCTGCGGACGCCGCACGAGCCGGGCGGCCTGACCAGCGTCGAGCGCATGCTGCGCCGCGGGCGCGTCGTGCTGGAGCGCGCCCTGACCCATCCCGCGCTGGTCGGCTACGCCTGGCCGCGCTGGGCCGATGCGGCGGGGGAGACGCCGCCCTTCGGTTCCGGCCTCGTCCACACCGACGATAGCGAGGCGCGCGAGCACACCGAGCTGCTGGCCAACCTCAACGCCCGGGCGGAAAAAATCCGCCGGGCCGCGGCGCGCTAGGTTTTGCTTGCCCGCCGGCCGGGGGTGCGGCCTCATCGCGAATTGTCGCATGGATGCCGCCGAGATCGCCGCCTTGCTCAAGCCGAGGATCCGCACGGTGCGGGACTGGCCGAAACCCGGCGTGAACTTTCGCGACGTGACCACGCTGTTCCAGGACGCCGGGGCGTTCCGCACGATTGTGGAGGCGATTGCGCCGGCTGGCGCGCAATTGGGCATCGATCTCGTCGCGGCGGTGGATGCGCGCGGATTTCTCATCGGCGGCGCGGTCGCCTACAAAATGGGCAAGCCGCTCGTTCTCGTGCGCAAAAAGGGCAAGCTGCCTTTCCGGACGGTCGCCGCCGATTACGCGCTGGAATACGGCGTGGCCACGATCGAAGTTCATGCCGACGCCTGCCGGCCCGGCGACCGCCTCCTTATCATCGACGACCTGATCGCCACCGGCGGAACGTTGCTGGCGGCGGTGAAATTATTTCGCAGCCTGGGCGGCGACGTAACCGGCGTGGCGGCAATCGTTGATCTGCCGGAGCTGGGCGGATCGCGGCGGCTGCGCGAGACCGGCCTGGCCGTGCATGTGCTCTGTTCATTCAACGAAATGGAGTAATTTTGAAACGCAGAGGGCGTAGAGGATTGTTTGATGTCTTCTCTGTTGCCTCCATTTCCCTTTGCGTTCTCTGAGTTCCATTTTGATTTTCCGTCATGTCTTTGACGATCTGGTGCAACGCAAAATTTTCCGACGCGGCGACACGCTTGCTGGAAGAAGGTATGCGCGGCCACCGGCTTGTTTTCGCCTCAACCACCTCGACCAACGTGCTCGAGGCCGGCCGGCCCGATCCGGCGCTGGCGACGGCCGACACCGCCTTCGGCCAGCCGAATCCTGATGACTGCCTGCGCAACGTGCGGTTGAAATGGATCGAGGTGACGACGGCGGGCTACACGCGCTACGACCGCGAGGATTTTCGCGCGGCGCTGCAGGCGCGCGGCGCCGCCTTCACCAACGCCTCCTCCGTCTTCGCCGAGCCGTGCGCGCAGCACGTGCTCGCGCTGATGCTCGCGCTCGGGCGCAATCTCCTGCCGTCGTATCGCGACCAGTTGACCGATCATTCCTGGCATTACGAAGGACGCCGCGGAAATTCGCGGTTGCTGACGGGACAGACGGCGCTGATGCTCGGCTTCGGCGCGATCGGCCGGCGGCTGGCGGAGCTGCTCGCGCCCTTCCGCATGCAGCTTTACGCGGTGCGGCGCCAGACGCGCAGCGAAGCGGGCGTGCGCATCGTGCCCGAGGAAGACCTCACGCGCGTGCTGCCGCTGGCCGACCACGTGATCGACGTCCTGCCCGACAACGAGGCGACGCGCGGCTATGTCAACGCCCGCCGGCTTTCCTGGTTCAAGCCCGGCGCGAAATTCTACAACGTCGGCCGCGGCACGACCGTGGATCAGCGCGCGCTGCTCGAAGCGCTGCAAAGCGGCCGGCTCGGCGCCGCCTGTCTCGACGTGATGGAGCCGGAGCCGCTGCCGCCGGAGCATCCGCTCTGGACGGCGCCCAACTGTTTCATCACGCCGCACACCGCCGGCGGGCGGCATGACCAGGACGCGGCCCTGGTGCGGCATTTTTTGGACAATTTCTCGAATTTCACGACGGGCGGCACGCTGGCAGACCGGGTGTTTTGACACGCCTTTCACCGGGGATGGTGAAAATTTCATCGGCAAGCGGGAATAAGTCCGCATCCTGCCTCTTCCTACCCCGTCGGTACAAATCTTGTCATAGCCGTAACAAAATAATTCCATATATCGGCATCCGCGCCGTCTCGCCGCCCGTTATCCCTTTGTCACCCACATCCCTTTTGCCGGCCGCCCGCGGCATGTCGCCGCGGGCGGCCGGCAGAACCAACCAACCAGATACGTTATGAATAAGTCCACCAAAACCATGCTCGCCTGCGCCGCTCTGGCCGGGCTTTACTCCGGTTCCTTCGCCCTCCGGGCGCATGCGACCGTCAAACCTGGCACCGTCATCACCAAGGACGACTCCAGCAAGCACGACTGCAAAGGCCAGAATGCCTGCAAAGGGCAGGGCGGCTGCTCGGCCGGCGACAACGGCTGCAAGGGCAAGAACTCGTGCAAGGGCCACGGCGGCTGCAAGAGCGGACACGCCTGAGTTTTTGGGCACAGCCGGTCGCGTTTGCGCCGGCTGTGTCCCTGCCGGGAGCCGGGCCCGCCCGGCTCCCGCCATTTTCCTCCCGAATTTTCCCATGCCCGCGAATCGCTTCAACGCCTTCACCGACTACGGCATCGGCATCGGCCTGCGCGTGCCGCACTACCGGCACATCCTGGAAAAAAAGCCCGTGGTCGACTGGTTCGAGATCATTTCGGAAAATTTCATGGTCGACGGCGGCCGGCCTCTCGAGGTGCTCGACCGGATTCTCGAGCAATACCGCGTCGTGCAGCACGGAGTCTCGATGTATTTCGGCTCGGCCGATCCGTTGGACCGCACGCATCTCAAAAAACTCAAAACGCTGGTCAGGCGCACAAAGACGCCGTGGCTTTCCGACCATCTCTGCTGGGGCAGCGTGGACGGCACCTACACGCACGACCTGCTGCCCATGCCCTACACCTTTGCCGCGGCCAGGCGCACGGCCGAAAAAATCCGCCAGGTCCGCGACTATGTGGAGGTGCCCATCTGCGTCGAAAACGTCAGCAGCTACGCCGAGTATCACGTCTCGGAAATGACCGAGTGGGAGTTTCTCACCGAGGTCGTCGAGCGCGCCGATTGCGGCATTCTGCTCGACGTGAACAACATTTACGTCTCGTCGAAGAACCACGATTTTAATCCCTACGATTACGTCAACGGCGTGCCCCACCATCGCGTCGGTCAGATTCACGTCGCCGGCCACACGAAGTTCGAGAAATACATCCTCGATACGCACGATCATCCCGTGCTCGACCCGGTGTGGAAACTTTACGCCCACGCCATCCGGCTCTGCGGCGTGACGGCCACACTGCTTGAGTGGGACGACAAGATTCCTTCCTTCGACGAGGTCCACGACGAGGCGCTCAAGGCCAACCAGTTCATCGACGGCGCCCGGGCGGCGGGAAAATCCGCCGCGTCGCGCGCCGCCGTTCCCGCCGCATGACGAGATTGCCCGCACGCCAGCGCAGTACGCGCGATTTGAAATCGCTCCAGCGTCTGATGACGGCAGCGCTCACGCGTCCGCTCACGTCCGCCAGCCGCCTGCAGGGCCGCTGGACCGACGGCCGGCCGATGCGGGCCGTGGCGGCAAGCTTCATCAAGCCCAACGACCGGCTCAGCTCCTTCGAGCGCCTCGAAATCTACGCCCGCTGCTACTGGTTCCGCCTCCTCGACTGCCTTTACGAGGACTGCCCCGGTTTGCGCGCCGTGCTCGGCGAGAAAAAATTCGCGCGCCTCGCCGAGGCCTATCTGGCGAAATATCCCTCGCGCTCCTTTACTCTCCGCAACCTTCCCGGCCGCCTCGAGAAATTCATCCGCGAGGAGCCGCGTCTGACCGCGCCGCACACCGCGCTGGCCATCGACGTGGCCCGCTTCGAATGGGCGCAGACCGTCGCCTTCGACGGCCCGTCCGCCCCGCCGCTGGCGCCCGAACGCCTGACCACGGTTAATCCGGCGCGCCTGCGTCTCGGCCTGCAGCCCCACCTTTCGCTCCTCGCGCTGGATCATCCGGTGGATGACTTTGTCATCGCGGTGAAAAAAGACGGCGTGCTGCGCGCTGACGCCAGCAATACGCCCGAGGCCGCGCCCCGCGCCGCCAAGCTTCGCCGCGTGCCGTTGCCGAAGCCGGGCCGCGTCTACGTCGCGGTGCACCGCCACGACAACAGGCTTTATTACAAGCGCCTCGAGCCTGCCGCTCACCGCATTCTTTGCGCGCTCGGCGCCGGCCGCACCGTCACCCAATCGGTCGGCACCGTCCGTGGCGTCGCGCCGGAGCAAATCCAGGCGTGGTTCAAAAGCTGGACCGAACTCGGCTGGCTTTGCGCCCGCAACGGGCGGTAAACATCCGCCGTTCCATTTTTCCCATGAACTTCCGCACCCTCTATTCGCGCTTCGCCGCCGCGGCCGGCTGCCTGCAGTCGGTGGTCCTGCTTTTCATCCGCCTGGCCTGGGGCTTTCAGCTCCTGGAATCGGGCTGGGGCCATCTCACACACGTCGGGAAGACCGCCCAATTCTTCGCCAGCCTGCACATTCCGTTTCCCACCGCCAACGTCTACATTTCCGGCACGACCGAGCTCGTGGGCGGCGCCCTCCTCATGCTCGGCCTTTTTGCGCGCGGAATCTCGATTCCATTGATTTTCAACTTTTGCGTGGCCTACGCCACGGACGCATCCAGTTCCATCAAGGAACTGCTCCAGCTCAGTCCGGACGATTTCATCAATTACACCGCTTTTCCCTTTCTCGTCACCAGCCTGCTCATCCTCGCCTTCGGTCCGGGAAAAATCTCGATCGACTTCCTCGTCGAAAAATTCGCCGGAAAGAAATCCGGTGCGTCCGCGACCCGTTCCGAGGCGTAACATGGCTTGATGTTACGCCGCCTTTTTTTCGTCGGATTTTTTTTCGCCGGTTTTGCGCCGGTCCGGGCCGCGGAGGCCGTCATCGCCTGGCAGCCGTGGTCGCGGGACGTCTTTGCGCAGGCCGCCCGCGAGCACAAGTTCGTGATCCTCGATCTTGAGGCCGTGTGGTGTCACTGGTGCCACGTGATGGACGAGACGACCTACCGCGATCCGCAGGTCGCGGCGCTGCTGCGGTCGCGCTACCTCGCCGTACGCGTCGACCAGGATTCGCGGCCCGACCTCTCCAGCCGCTACGAAGATTACGGCTGGCCGGCGACCGTGGTTTTCGCCGCCGACGGCACCGAGATCGTCCGGCGGCGCGGCTACCTGCCGCCGCGCGAGATGGCCGCGATGCTCCAGGCCGTCATCGACGATCCGACGCCCGGCCCGTCGGTGGGTGCGGCGCCGGTCCCGACTTTTTCCGAGAAAGGTGGATTGAACGACGCGCGCCGCGCCGAGCTCCGCGCACAGATCATCGGCGGTTATGACCAGGCCAAGGGCGGCTGGAGCGACGAGCACAAATATCTCGATTGGGACAATGTCGAATTCTGCCTCGCCGCCGCCCGCCGCGGCGACACCGCGGCCGCCCGGATCGCGCGCGACATGCTGCGCCTCCAGCGTCAGCTCATCGATCCCGCCTGGGGCGGCGTCTACCAGTATTCGGCCGAAGGCGACTGGGGTCATCCGCATTTTGAAAAAATCATGTCGGTGCAGGCGGAAAATTTGCGCATCTACGCGCTGGCCCGCGCGCAATGGCCGGACGAGCCGGCCTACTTGCAAGCCGCCCGCGATATCCAGCGTTACCTGCAGAAATTTCTGCTGGGCGAGGATGGCGCGTTCTACACCAGCCAGGACGCCGATCTCGTGCCCGGCGAACACGCCGGCGATTATTTTGCGCTGGATGATGCCGCGCGCCGTGCCCGCGGCATTCCCCGCATCGACACGCATCGTTATGCCCGGGAAAACGGCTGGGCCATCAACGCGCTCTGCGCGCTGGCCGATGTGACGGGCGACGACGGGGCCTTGCGCGCCGCCGGGCGCGCAGCGCAGTGGGTGCTCGCGCACCGCGCGCTGCCGGGCGGCGGCTTTCGCCATGACGAAACCGACCCGGCCGGTCCGTATCTCGGCGACACCCTCGCCATGGGCCGCGCCTTCTTCGCCTTGTATCAGGCAACCGGAGACGCCGTCTGGCTGTCCCGGGCGGCCGCCGCGGCGGATTTCATCGGGATGCATTTTGCCCGCGGGGGCGAACCCGGTTTCGCCACCGCCGACACAACGGCGAAATCATTTCCCGCGCCGCAGCCGCAATTCGACGAAAACGTCGCGCTGGCCCGCTTCGCCAACCTCCTGGCACACGCAACCGGCCGTGCCTCCGATCGCGCGCTGGCTGGATCCGGGCTCCGCTGGGCGCTGGCGCCGGAGGTTTTGCGCGAGCACGGCCCGTACGTCGGCGGCGTTTTGCTGGCCGAGGAGGAGCTGCGCACCGGGCCGCTGCACGTGACGATCGTCGGCGGCAAGGACGATACGGCGGCCCGCGCGCTGCTGGCCGCGGCGCGGCGCGCGCCCACGGGCTACAAGCTGATCGAGTGGTGGGACCGGCGCGAAGGCCCGCCACCGCGCGGTGAGGCGATTTTTCCCGACCTGGGCCGTTCCGCCGCCTTTCTCTGTGCCGACGGCGCCTGCTCCTCGCCGATCTTCGCGGCGGCGGCGCTGACTGCGCGCCTGGAAAAGGCCGTGCGGATCACGGCGAGACAATAAAACAGCCGCAGCGATGAAGCTGCGGCTGGGAAAAGAAATTCAATCCGGGTTTCGGGCTCAGCGCCAGACGCCTTCGATGAAAACGTAGCCGCCGCCGCGCAGCTCCCAATGCGGCGCGATCCACGCGGCATGTTCATGCGGGGGGCGCTCCCAGTGGCCGGGCTGCCAGTAGTAGCGGCCGTTGTAGCGCCAGTGGCCGGGGCACCAGACATAACGCGGGCCGGGCCGGGCCGGGATGACCTCGATCCGCGGCGGCGGCGGCGCCTCGCGCACGATCACGACCCCGCCGGGCGGGGGCGCGGGCTCTTCCACGACCGCCGGTGGCGGAGGCGGACCCGGTTCCACATAAACCCGGCGCGGAGGCGGGCGTTCCACGACACAGCCGGAAAGCAGGCTCAGGCCGAGCACAAGACCGGTGGCGCGGCGGCCCGGGCCGGGGACGAATTTTCTCGCCAGGCTAAAGGGGGAGTCAGGTTGGTTCATGGTCAATGGAGACGTTCAAAATCGCCCGAGGTTGCAGCGCCCGTTGTTTTTCAGGTTTTGGCCGCTGGATTGCACAAGGCATCGTAGGCGCAGGCCAGCACACAGAAATACAGCGGCAAGGTCAGAAAAACTCCGATGAAAAGCGCCACCGCGCCGAGGAGCGACAGCAGCATGGCAATGACGATGAGAAAGAAGAACCGCCACCAGTTGCCCTTGATGGCGTGGCGGCTGGCTTGCATCGCCGGCCAGAAGGCAAGTCGTTTTTCGAGAATCAGCGGGTAAGTGAATGTCCATCCAACGGAAAAATAGACAACGGGCAACTGGATCACCCAGTAAAGTGGTCGCGTAGGCAGGAGGGCAGGACTGGTCTGGCTTAAAATGTTGGGAAGCTCGCTCACGCTGCCGATCAAAATGCTCGCGAGGATGAGCATGCCCGGCGCTTCGCTGAAGCCGGCAAACAAATCCGACAATACCGCCGGTTCGCCCCGCAGCAATTTCAGCGCGTAGCGAAACATCCCTGCTGTCAGCATTCCGCCCAGCAGGAAAGCCAGGACGACAGCGAGATGGGCAGACTCAAAGCGGATGGAGACAATGACTATACAGATGAAAAAAAATAAAAAAGTGGCCAGGACAAGCCGGCCGAAATGTTTGAGCCACAGATCCCAACCGCGGCTGAGACAGGCGCCGATCTGGAGTTTTCCCGCGGGGGCGATCGGCTCGTCCCCCAGCACCTTCGGATCGACCGGTGCGGCCGCCGCGCCGCTGTCGGCGGCGAGGGGCGGCGGGGTCGCGGGGGCGCCGGGCGAAAATTCAGGGAAATCACCGAGCGTTTTCCACTCATCCGTGCCCAGTTTTTTGGCCTTGGTCTGGAGATTGGCGCGGCCGCCGCTGATCCAGGCGCGCACCTGGGAAGCGGGCACGGGACCGTATTCGTTGCCGTCGCCACCGATGATCGTGTACATGGGCGGATGCCAGCACCGTGCGGCTACAGCGTCAATCGCAAGCGTGCCGGCTCATTCCAGCGGCGGGCGGCCGGCGGCCTTGGCCAGGGCGTAGCGGTCGAGCACGCAGTCGTACCGCGCCTGCAGGCGGGTGAGCTCGGCGGCGCGAGCGGCGCTTTGCGCGTCGAGCAGTTCGAAATTGGTGATGACGCCGTTTTCGTAGCGCGTCTGGGCGAGGGCCAGCGCTTCCTCCGCCTGCGCCACCAGGGTGTCGGCGTTGGCCAGGCGGGCCTGGCTGGCGGCCAGATCGGCGAGCGCGGTCTCGATGTCGCTGGTGATGGTGCGGGTGGCCTCGCTCACGCGCGCCTGGGCGGCGCGAAGGTCGGCGCGGGCCTCGCGCCGCTCGCCTTCGGTCCGATGGCCGGTGAAAATGGGCACGGAGACGCTCACGCCGGCCGCAACGTAGCCCTTGTTGTCGTAAAGGTTGGGCAGGGTGTTGTCGTGCAGCCCGCCGGCGACGTCGGCGGCGAGTGTCGGCCGGTCGGCGGCATCGGCGGCATCGAGCCGGAGTTTGGCCGACGCCTCGGCGTCGTGCGCGAGGCGGATTTCCGGACGGCGCTGAAGCGCCCCGGCCAGCGTGGCGGAAAGATCAGGCAGG
>DATJYF010000069.1:0-13021 GCA_035499715.1 Opitutaceae bacterium
TCAGCTGCTTCGAGTGCCACGGCCAGATCAACCAGATGGACCGCGTGCACGAAACCCAGCCGCTCAGCATGGGTTTCTGTCTCAACTGCCACCGCGATCCGGCGCAATTCATCCGTCCGCGTTCCGAGGTTTACAACCTCAACTGGCATGCTTCCAGCGAGCAGGCCCAGCTTACGCTCGGCCACCAGCTGGTGCATGACTGGAAGGTGGATCCTCCGCAAAGCTGCTCAGGCTGCCATCGATGAAACGCCAACCCACCGCTCCTCCCGCCCCGAACGAACGCGAGCTCTCCGGCCCGCGCTACTGGCGCAGCCTGGACGAGCTGGCCGCCACGCCCGGCTTCCGCGAGCATCTCGAGCGAGAGTTTCCCGACGGCGCCTCCACCCTCGATGGCGTTGACCGCCGCCAGTTCTTCAAATTGATGGCGGCCTCGTTCGCGCTCGGCGGCCTCGGCCTCGCCGGCTGCCGCCGTCCCGAGTCGTACATTTTGCCCTACAGCAAATCCGTCGAGGGGGTCGTGCCCGGCCTGCCGCTTTATTTCGCCACCGCCTTCCCCCTGCGCAAATCGGCCCTTCCACTTCTCGCCGAAACCTATCAGGGCCGTCCCACCAAGCTGGAAGGCAATCCCAGCTACCAGCCCTACGGCGGCGCCAGTTCGCTCATGGCCCAGGCCTCCGTGCTCGAGCTTTACGATCCCGACCGCGCCACCACGCACACGAAAAACGGCTCCGCCCTCGACGCCGCCGGACTCAACGACCTGCTCGCCTCCGTCGGCCGGAACCACGCCGCGGACGGCGGCGCCGGCCTGGCCTTCCTCGCCGGCGAGTCCAGTTCGCCCACGCGTGCCGCCCTGGTCGCGCGCCTCCGGCAGAAGTTTCCCAAGGCCGTCTGGTCCGAATACGAACCGGTGCAGGACGAGCCGCCGCTCGAAGCCGCCCGGACCGCTTTCGGCGTGGCCGTCAGGCCGGTCTACCGCTTTTTCGCGGCGAAACGCATCGTCAGCCTCGATTGCGATTTTCTCGCCGCCGAGGCGGGCAGTCTGTTCTATGCGCGGGAATTTGCGCAAAAGCGCCGCGTCCGTTCGAAGGACGACGAGATGAACCGCCTCTATGTGGCGGAGAGCGGCTTCTCCCTCACCGGTAGCATGGCCGACCACCGCCTGCGTCTGGCCAGCAGCCACATCTTCGCGCTCGCCGCCGCGCTCGCCGCGCGGATTACCGGCGACAGTTCCTACGCCAAGTACGCCCAGGGCCTCGAGGTCGACCCGAAATGGCTCGACGCCTGCGCCGCCGATCTGCTCGCGCACAAGAACGAGAGCCTGGTCGTGGCTGGCGCGCACCAGCCTGCCGCCGTCCACGTGCTGGCCTACGCCATCAACGACGCGCTCGGCAACATCGGCGAAACCCTCGACTTTCTTCTCATCAAGCCGCCGCCCGTCGCGGACATCTCCGATCTCGCCGCCGCCATCAAGGCCGGCTCGGTCAAGACCCTCGTCGTCCTCGGCGGCAATCCCGCCTACAACGCGCCCGCCGATCTCGATTTTCCCGCGCTGCTCAAGAGCGTGCCGGAAGTCATCCGCTACGGCTATTACGTGGACGAGACCTCGCAGCTGGCGGGCGCGCACATCGCCGCGGCGCATTATCTCGAATCGTGGGGCGACGCCCGCACGATCAACGGCACCGTCCTCCCGGTCCAGCCGATGATCCTGCCGCTCTTCGGCGGCGTCACGGAAATCGAGGTGCTCGCCCGCATCGCCGGCGAGGAGGCGGTCGATCCCTACGCCTTGGTTTTCGCCACGGTCACGCAGATCGCGGGCGAACCCGACCCGCAGGCCGCGTTCAACCGTTTTCTCCACGACGGCTTTCTCCACGATTCCGATTTCGAAAAAATCCCGGTCGAACTCGACCGCGACCGCGCCCGCCGCCTCTACGAGAGCATGCCGGCGCCGGCGGCGTTCTCGAAGGGCAATCTCGAGGTCCGTTTTGCCGCCGACTACAAGATCGACGACGGCCGTTTCATCAACAACGGCTGGCTGCAGGAATGCCCCGATCCCATCACGCGCCTGACGTGGGACAACGCCATCCTCATCAGCCCGCGCCTGGCCAAGGAACTGGGCGTCGATCCGCCCAGCCTGCTGATCAAAGTGGCGCGCCGGGAGCTGGCCGATTTCGAGAAAGGCAAGGAAAACGCCTACATCGGCGAGGTTTCCATCGGCGGCCGCACCGTCCGCGGCCCGCTGCACATCCAGCCCGGCCTTTCCAATTACACCATCGTGCTCCCGCTGGGCTACGGCCGGGCGGACAGCGCGGTCGGCCACGTCGGCCGCGGCACCGGCTTCAATGCCTACGCGGTGCGCACCGCGGCCGCGCCGCATTTTGTCACCGGCGCCACGCTTACCGTCACCGGCGACCGCACGCTGCTCGCCAACACCCAGGAGCATTGGTCGATGGAGGGCCGCGACCTCATCCGCGAGGCCAACCTCGCCGAGTACCAGCAGCATCCCGACTTTGTCCACGCCATCGGTCTCGAGGCGCACAGCCCGCCGATCTATGGCGAGGAAGGCGAAAAACTGACGCCGGCCGAGCGCGCCACCGAAGGACCGGACGTCCGCGGCAACTCGCTCTACGTCACGCCCACCTTCAAGGGTCCGCAGCAGTGGGGCATGAGCATCGACCTCAACGTCTGCACCGGCTGCAACGCCTGCGTCGTGGCCTGCCAGGCTGAGAACAACATTCCCATCGTCGGCAAGGACCAGGTCGCGCGCGGACGCGAGATGCACTGGATCCGCATCGACCGCTATTACTCCAGCGGTTCGCCCGACAACAACGACATTCCCGAGGATCCGCAGGCCTCAGTCCAGCCGCTGCCCTGCATGCAGTGCGAGCTGGCGCCGTGCGAAATGGTCTGCCCGGTCAATGCCACCGTGCACGACGACGACGGCCTCAACGCCATGGCCTACAACCGCTGCATCGGCACGCGGTATTGCGCCAACAACTGCCCCTACAAGGTCCGCCGCTTCAATTACTTTGACTGGAACAAGCGTTCGATCGGCCACTTTTACGAGGGACCGCTCGGCCCCGACGGCATGCCCGAGCTGGTCAAGATGGTGAAAAATCCGCAAGTCACCATCCGCATGCGCGGCGTGATGGAAAAATGCACCTATTGCGTGCAACGCATCG
The DNA here is from genome assembly GCA_035499715.1 of Opitutaceae bacterium. Classification (GTDB taxonomy): domain Bacteria; phylum Verrucomicrobiota; class Verrucomicrobiia; order Opitutales; family Opitutaceae; genus DASRHD01. Next base: position 3,180 of record DATJYF010000069.1, read on the forward strand.
AGGCCGCGAAAATCCAGCACAAGGTCAAGGCCGCGCAGGCGGGCAATCCCGCCGACATCATCGTGCCCGACGGCGCGATCAAGACCGCCTGCCAGCAGGCCTGCCCGGTCGAGGCGATCGTTTTCGGCGATATTCTCGATCCGAACACCGCCGTGTCGAAACTCAAGGCCCAGGAGCGCGACTACGGCCTGCTCGCCTATCTCAACACCCGCCCGCGCACGACCTATCTCGGCAAGCTCCGCAACCCAAATCCCGCCATGCCCGACTACGCGGCGCTCCCGCTCAGCCGCGTCGAGCTGCAGAACAAGATGGGCAAGCCTGACGAAGGCGGCGGGAGCGGACCGATCCCTTCCGGCGACCACGCTGCGCTTCCATCCGCGGCTAAACTTGGAGGACTCAGCTGATGGCCCATCTTGAAGAAGCCATGGCCGAAAAACCGGCCATCCTGACCGAGATCTCGCCCGCGCCCCTGGCGCGCGCGCCGCTCGTCGCCAACAACCGCAGCTTCGCCTGGATCACGGAAAAAGTCTGCGGCATCGCCGAGGACAAGACGCCGACGTGGTGGTGGTGGTGCTTCGGCGTCGCCTGCTTCGTCGCCTCCTTCACCGTCTGTGGCCTGATTTATCTCGTCTCCACCGGCGTCGGCGTGTGGGGGCACCGCAGCCCGATCAACTGGGGCTGGCCGATCGTCAACTTCGTCTTCTGGATCGGCATCGGCCACGCCGGCACGCTGATCTCGGCCATTCTCTGCCTGCTGCGCCAGAAATGGCGCACCTCGATCAACCGCGCCGCCGAGGCCATGACGATTTTTGCCGTGGTCTGCGCCGGCATCTTCCCCGTCTTCCACGTCGGCCGCGTCTGGTACGCCTGGTTTCTTTTCCCGCTGCCGAATTCCAATTTCATCTGGCCGCAGTTCCGCTCGCCGCTGGAATGGGACGTGTTCGCGGTCTCGACCTACGGCACGGTCTCGGTCCTGTTCTGGTACACCGGCATGATCCCGGACCTGGCCACGCTGCGCGACCGCGCCAAGGTCAAGTGGCGGCAGATTTTCTACGGCGTCCTCGCCATGGGCTGGCGCAACTCCAGCCGGCACTGGAGCAACTACGAGATGGCCTACCTCATCCTCGCCGGCATCGCCACGCCGCTCGTGCTCTCCGTGCACACCATCGTGTCGTTCGACTTCGCCGTCTCGCTCATCCCCGGCTGGCACACCACGATCTTCCCGCCTTACTTCGTCGCCGGCGCCATCTTCTCCGGCTTCGGCATGGTGCTCACGCTCATGCTGCCGCTGCGTGCGGTCTACAAGCTCGAGGACCTGATCACGCAGTATCACATCGACTGCATGTGCAAGATCACCTTGGCGACCGGCAGCATGGTCGGCTACGCCTACATGATGGAGTTCTTCATCGCCTGGTACGGCGCGAATCCGAATGAAGGCTTCACCTTCATCAACCGCGCCTTCGGCCCCTACGCCTGGGCCTACTGGATCATGATCAGCTGCAATGTCATCACGCCGCAGCTCTTCTGGTTCAAGAAGGTCCGCCAGAACATCCCGCTCGTCTGGGTGCTTTCCCTCTTCGTCAACGTCGGCATGTGGTTCGAGCGCTTTGTCATCATCTGCACCTCGCTCACCCGCGACTTCCTGCCGTCGAGCTGGGGCTACATCTCGCCCACGATCGTCGACATCTTCACCTTTTTCGGCACGTTCGGCATTTTCTCCGTCCTCTTCCTGCTCTTCATCCGCTTCCTGCCGATCATGCCGATGGCCGAGCTCAAGGCCGTCACGCCACAGGCCGATCCGCACGCCGGCCACGACGAACACCACTGATCCGCCATGCCCGCGCCCATCCACGGTTTGATCGCCATGTTCGAGACGCCCGCCCAGGTCATGCAGGCGGCGGAGAAGGTGCGCGAAGCCGGCTACAAGTTCTGGGACGTGCATTCGCCGTTCCCCATCCACGGCATCGACCGCGCCATGGGCGTGAAACGCTCCAAGGTCCCGCGCATCTCGCTCGCCGGCGGCATCACCGGCTTCTGCACCGGCATGTCGATGATCTGGTACATGAACGGCTTTGACTACCGGCTCACCGTCGGCGGCAAGCCCTTCTTCAGCCCGCTCTTCGCTTTTCCCATTTCCTACGAGCTGACGATCCTCTTCACCGCCTTCGCCACGCTCATCGGCATGTTCATCATGAACGGCCTGCCGATGCACTACCATCCCGTGCTGAAATATCCGAACGTCGACCGTGCCACCAACGACCTCTTCTACATCGTGATCGAGGCCCGCGATCCGCAGTTCGACCCGCAGGCCACCCGTGCGCTCCTCGCCGGCATCGGCGGCCAGGCCATCACCGAACTTGAGGATTGAACGCCATGCGCACGGTCTACCTCGTCACTTTCTTCCTCGTGGTCCTGCTTGTCGCCGGCTACGGCTTCCGCGGCACGACCTTCACCAAGCCGCCGATGGACGTGTTTCCCGAGTGGATGTTTCCGGGCATGAAGCGCCAGGCGAAATACAAGACGCAGGCCGCCAGCCCGTTCTTCGCCGACGGCCGCGCCGACCGCCCGCTGCCCACCGGCGTCGTGGCCGCTGACTACGGCCCGCTGGGTCAGCCGCTGGAGACGGACAGCGTCCTTTACCAGGGCAAAAACGCCGACGGCTCGTTCGCGCGCGGCTTTCCGCATGAAATCACCGTCGATGACCGGTTCATGGAACGCGGGCGCGAGCGCTACACGATTTATTGCTCGCCCTGCCATGGTGCGCTCGGCGACGGCAAGGGCATCGTTTCGCAATACGGCATGGGCCCGGCCAATTTTCAGGACGACCGCATCCGGCAGATGGCCGAGGGCGAAGTTTTCAACACCATCACCCACGGCAAGGGCAACATGATGCCTTACGCCGACAAACTCGCGCCCGGGGACCGCTGGGCCGTCATCGCCTACGTGCGCGCGCTCGAACGCGCCCGCGCCGGCACACCGGCCGACGTCCCGCCCGAACACCGCCAGGAGCTTGGCCTCAAATGAGCACGCCCGCCACACTTGCTTCCGCCGACCTTTCCACCGGTGCCACGTCGGCCGGAGCCCGCCGCGCCCTCATGCTCGGCGTCATCGGCCTCGGGCTGACCGCGGTCGGTGCCGTTGTCTCCGGCCCGATGGTCGCCGCCTTTTCCTGGCTGGTCGGCATCATGTTCTGGACCGCCATCGCCATCGGCATGCTGCTCATGATCATGATCCACTACGTCTTCGACGCAGGGTGGGGCATCGTCATCCGCCGCCAGTTCGAGCATGGCGTCACTGCCTTCAAATGGCTCGCGTTGCTCTTCCTGCCGCTGCTGCTCCTGGTATTTCTCTTTCCGAAATATTCGCCCTGGCCGTGGGTCGATCCCACCCGCGTGGTCGAGGGCCATGCCGTCGCGCACGATGTCGTCTACCACAAGAAGGAGCCGTTCCTCAACCTCCGCATGTTCACCGTCTGCTCCGCGGTTTTCTTCGGCATCTGGATCTGGCTGGCGGCGCGGCTGCGCCATGCGTCTTTTGCGCAGGATGCCGACGGCGATACGAAATGGACGCACCGGAACCGCTTCGCCTCGGCCCTCGGCATTCCGCTCACCGGCCTGTCGCTGACCTTCGCCGCCATCTTCTGGATGAAGAGCCTCGAGTACCACTGGTTCTCCACCATGTACGGCGTCTGCTACTTCGCCGACTGCATGCGCGGCGCGCTCGCCTGCGGCGTGCTCATCATGCTCTGGCTGTATCGTCGCGGCGATTACAAGGGCATCCTCAACACCAACCACCTGCATTCCATCGGGCAGCTCATGCTCGCCTTCACCGTCTTCTGGGCCTACGTGAATTTTTCCCAGTACTTCCTCATCTGGAACGCCAACGTCCCCGAGGAGACCTTCTGGTTCAACGAGCGCGAGTCCGGCCAGTGGTGGTGGATCGGCATGGCGCTGCTTTTCTGCTACTTTTTCTTTTCGTTCTGCTACCTGCTTTCCTACCGGAACAAGATCGTCCATCACCGCATCAAGTTCATCGCGCGCTGGAACCTGGTGTTTCTCTTCCTCGACATCTGCTTCAATGTCCTGCCCGCGCTCAAGGACGCCGACGGCACGCCGCGGCCGTTTTTCGGTCCCGGTCTGCTCTGGGCGCTGACCTCCATCCTCGGCATCGGCGGCGTCTGCGTCTGGGCCTACCTCAAGAGTTTTCCGACCACGAAACTCATTCCGATCCGCGATCCGCGCATCGACGAATCCCTGACCTACCATGAGCCTTCCGCCTGACGCCAGACCGAAGCCTGTTTCGTGGATCTCCGTGGCCGCCATTTTCGGCTGCTTCGCGCTTTTTCTTTTCATCATCTACCTCGCTCATCTGCCGCAGCGGGAGATGGCCGCCCAAGCCGACCTTGCGCAGGTTCCGGCCGACGAAAAATGGCAGTATTCGCCGGAGGGCCGGGCCGACCACCTGGCTGTTTTGCGCGCCCACGAAAAAACCGAGCAGACCACCTACGGCTGGATCGACCAGAAGGCGGGGGTCGTCCGGCTGCCCATCGATCGGGCCATGGAGCTCACCGTGCGCGACCTGCAGGCCAAAAAATAACCCGCATTTTTTTTCCAAGATGACCGAACTCCCGCCCACCGCCGCCCAGCCTGAAGTCAGTGGCATCGACGCCTCGGCGCGCGTCCCGCTGCTGCTTCTGCTTGGTTCGGCGATCCTCTGGCTGATCGCTGGCGGCGTGCTTGCGCTCGTCGCCTCCATTCAACTGCACACGCCGGAATTTCTCGGCGGCTGCGCCTGGTTCACCTACGGCCGGATGCAGGCCGCGCAGGAAACGGCGCTGGTTTACGGCTGGGCCGTCAATGCCGGTCTTGCCGTGGCGCTCTGGCTCCTCGCCCGGCTCGGCGGCGGTCCGATGCGCGGCGCCGGTCTGGCCGCGGTCGGCGCCGCCTTCTGGAACCTGGCGCTGACCCTCGGCATCGCCGGCATTTTTGCCGGTGACATGACCGGCTTCGCCTTCCTGCAGATGCCGGCCTATGTCCAGCCCGCGATGCTGGTCGCTTACGCCGCCATCGCCGCCGCCGGCGTGCTCGCCTGGACCGGCCGCCGCACGGCCTTCACTTACGCCACGCAATGGTACGCGGTGGCCGCGCTTTTCATTTTCCCCTGGGTTTTTTCGGTGGCGCAGGTGCTGTTGCTGTTCGTGCCGGTCCACGGCACGCTGCAGTCGGTGGTGGCCGCGTGGTTCGGCCAGAACCTCACCGCCCTCGTGCTCGCGCCCTTCGCCCTCGCCGCGGCTTATTACCTCCTGCCGAAGATCTCCGGCCGCGTCATCGGCCACTACGATTACGCCGGCCACGCCTTCTGGGTGCTGCTTTTCGTCGGCGGCTGGGCCGGCGGCCGCCATCTCATCGGCGGGCCGGTGCCGGCCTGGATCGCGACGACCGGCATCGTTGCGACGATGTTGCTGCTTTTTCATTTCACGGTGGTCGCGATCAACCTTGCCGGCGTCTTCACCGCGCGCGGCAGCACGGTTTTGCGCTTCGCCGCGCTTGGGCTGGCCGCCTACGTGCTCGGCGGCCTGCTCGACGCCATCACGGCCGCGCGCAGCATGGCGAAGCTCGTCCAGTTCACCTATATCTCGTCCGCGCAGGCCCAGCTGTTGCTCGGCGGTGCGGTGACCTTCGCGATTTTCGGCGCGATTTATTATCTGGCGCCGCGCCTGTTCGGAAAACCCTGGCCGTCGTCGGCGCTGATCCGCGCGCATTTCGGCGCGGCCGCGCTCGGCCTCGTGCTCAATGTTGGCGGCCTGCTTGTCGCCGGCTGGATCCAGGCTGGCGATCTGGCGCAGCCGGCCGTCGCCTTCACCGCCATTGCCGCGGACACACGCCCCTGGCTGTTTGCCGCCACGGCCGGCCAGATGCTTGCGCTGCTCGGCGCCCTGGCGCTGGCCGTTAATTTTGCGCGGCTGCTGCTCGTCCGCGCGAAACAGCCCGCCGAGACGCTCTTCCGCGCGCCGGCCGCCCTGGAGGTGCCCGCATCATGAAAAGTTCGCCGCTGTTTTTTTTCTGCCTTTTTGCCGCGCTGGGCATTTCCCTCTCCGTATTTGTCTTCGGCACGAACGCCCAATACGGCGGCCTCGGGCCCTTTGCGGACGAAAACGAGGGCGCGACCTTTCCGCAGCAGCCGCTGGGTCTCGCCGCCCGCGGCCTCCTGGTTTATCAGGACCTTGGCTGCGCGGCCTGCCACACCCAGCAGGTGCGCCGCGCCGATTTTGGCACCGACAAGGAACGCGGCTGGGGCGAGCGCCAGAGCGTGGCCCGCGATTACGTTTACGACGACCGCGTGCTGCTCGGTGACCTGCGCGCCGGTCCCGACCTGACCAACTTCGGCCAGCGCGCCGCCAACCGCGGCCAGGACGCCGCCCAGCTCATGGTCTTTTTGCACAACGGCCAGGGCGCCATGCCGGCCTATCCGTTTCTTTTTTCGAAGCACAAGATCGTCGGCCAGCCGATTCCCGGCGCGCTCACGCTGCCGGGCCGCCCCAGCTATGAGCTCGTGCCCACGCCGCGCGTGCAGGCGCTGGCCGCCTACCTGCTCAGCTTGAAATCCGACCACGATTATCCTGAAACCGCCAGGCCGCAGCCGGCCGCGCCGGGAGGTGAGAAAAAATGAGCGAGCCCGCCAACGACCCGCGTCTCGAGCAGGCCGCCGCGTCCGATGACAGCCTGCTGAGCGCGCACGAGAAAATCCTCACCGAGAAGCCGGACACCAAGGGCGGCTATTCGCTGCTGCCGCTCGGTCTGCTCTTCTTCTTCAGCGGACTGATCTTTTTCTCCGGCACCTACCTCAACCGTTTCTCCGGCGGTTTCGACGCGATGGTTTACAACGAAAATCTCAAGCCGGTGAAGGGCGCGGCGCAGGTGGTGAAACTCAGCCCGGCGGACATGGGCAAGCGGCTGTTCAACTCCGGTGGCGCCTGCTACAGCTGCCACCAGCCGACCGGCCAGGGCATTCCCGGCGTTTATCCGCCGCTTGCCGGCTCGGAGTGGGTGCAGGGCACGCCCGACCGTGTCATCCGCATCGTGCTTTTCGGCCTGCAGGGCAAGGTCAGCGTGAAGGGGAATGAATTCAGCTCCGGCGTGGTCATGCCCGCTTTCGGCCCGACCGGCACCTTCGGCTGGAGCGACGAAAAAATTGCCGACGTCCTGACTTACATTCGCCAAGAATGGGGCAACAAGGCCTCGCAGATCACGCCCGAGCAGGTCGCCGCCATCCGCAACGCCGAAGCCAGCCGCACCAAGGCCTGGACGCAGGACGAGCTGCTGAAAATCAAGTAATGTCGGGAAGGCGGGCGAGTTGCCGGCCATCTTGGATCTCTCGAGTATACGCGGGCACCGGGAAGCTAATGCGTCCGCGAATTAGAACTAATGGATATCCGTGGGTTTTGTTAAGAGTCGTGCCTTTTTAAGAAAAGGCTCCTAGTCTGTTTTAATGCCACGGCATTGATTGTCAGCCGGGTAAAATCCAGATCTAATTCCATCGCCGTTATGCCTGGCAGGATCCATCGCTCCATCTGTGTCCTGTTTGGACTTGCAGCCTTTGTGTTGAACGCCGGAGCCCGCACCTCACTCGTGCCTGCGAGCGAGGAGGCTGACTGGGAAGGGACAAGCTATCAGCTGGCGGTGGACAGCGACACGACTTGGACGGTGTCCACGAGCGATTCATGGATCAGTGCTTCGGCCACCGACGGTTCAGGCAAGGCCGATCTGATTGTCACGGTGGCGCCGAATCCCACCGACTTCGATCGCAGCGCGACGATCACCATCGACGGGCAGACGCATACGCTGACGCAGCATGCTCGCGTGATCGTGTCTTCTTCGGGCAGCACAACTGTCAGCCAGAAAACGCCCGCCAAAGCGGAGCCCACACTCGCGCCGCTTTCCGACCTCCTGCTGCCGGCTGCGGTCCCAGCCGCTGTTTTTCCTGGCTATGGCAACACCTACCGCATGGATACAAGCTTTGCGACACTGCTGGAGGCCGACGGTGGCAGTGTCAGCGCAGTCGCGGCCTCTGCCGATGGCGGATTTTTTGTCGGAGGGAATTTTTCGACCATCGGCGGGCAAACCCATCTCGGGCTGGCGAAATTCAAGTCTGATGGCACGGCCGACCCGGCCTTTAACTCGAACGGAGGGTTCGACGGTGCAATCTCATCCATTGCGGTTCAGACGAATGGGCAAATTGTCGTAACTGGCAGCTTCAAAACATTCAACGGCACGGCGCGCGCAGGCATCGCGCGGTTGAATGCGGACGGCACGCTCGATTCGATCTTCAATCCCGGCACGGGAGTTGACGGTGGTCTACAACCTTTCCATCCCGGCTATCTTTACGCGCTGGCGGCGCAGTCCGATGGCCGAATTCTCATCGGCGGCGCCTTCGCTGATTTCAACGGCACGCCGTGTCAGCCATTGGTGCGGTTGAATGCGGATGGTACGCCCGATCCAAACTTCAATCCTGGTTCAGGCTTTGACAATGGGACCTACCCGCTCTCGGTCAACGCCCTGGCGGTGCAGCCGGACGGACGAATTCTCGCCGGTGGCAGCTTCGTGGCTTACAATGGCACGGCCCGCGCAGGCATCGTGCGGTTGAATGCGGACGGTTCGCTCGACCCGAGCTTTAATCCTGGCACGGGGATCAGCGATGGCAACCAGGCCCCGTACCCCGGCTTGGTTAGCGGCATCACGGTCCAGGCCAATGGGCAAATTCTCATCGAAGGCGTTTTTACTGCCTACAACGGCACAGCACGGGCGGGATTCGCTCGGTTGAATGCGGATGGTTCGCTCGACACGGGTTTTAATCCGGCTTCGGCGTTTAACGGCACGATTGTCCCGCTGGCAGTGCAGACGGATGGGCGAATTTTTGTCGGTGGCAGCTTCACCACTTACAATGGCGTGGCCTATCCAGGCATCGCGCGGCTGAATACGGACGGCACGCTCGATCCAAGCTTCAATCCAGGCACGGGGTTCGGCAATGGATCAAACCCCAGCTCCGTGGGCCTCGCGGTGCAGACGGATGGACGAATTGTGGCCGCCGGGCAGTTCACGACTTATAACGGAACATCGGTCGCGAATCTTGCCCGCCTTACCACCACTGGAGCGCTGGATTCCACGCTGTCAGCGGGCAGCTTGAGAACACCCGGCTTGGCGACAGCCACAGCTTTGAGCGACGGAAAGATCATGGTGGGCGGGCCTTTCACGCGGGTTAATGGCATAGTGCGAAACGGTATCGTCAGGTTGAATACGGATGGCACGGTCGATTCAAGCTTCGATCCTGGGACGGGCTTTAACAACGGCAGCAACTCCTTTAATATTGGAAATATCATCATCCAATCCAACGGACAGATTCTTGTCAGCGGCAGCTTTACATCCTTCAATGGCGCCACTCGCGCCGGTCTTGCGCGGCTGAATGCGGATGGCACCCTCGATCCGAGTTTTAGCGTCAGTTCAGCCGGGGCATTAGAAGCGGGGCAGCCGGATGGGAAGACATTTTTATCGATCTGGGCTGGATTGGGAAGGTGGGGCAACCCTCAGTTAAACCTCGTGCGCCTGAACGCAGACGGCACAAGTGATCCGACCTTTAAATTCGTCTTCACTTATTATTCGATTGATGCTGTCGACGTGCAATCGGACGGACGAATTTTGGTCGCCGGCTCCTACTTTTCCGATGGAATGGGCGAGGTCTTTAGCCGCTTTCTTCGTTTGAAATCGGACGGTACGGAGGACGTAATTTTTTGGGACGTAGGGAGTGATAGGGTTACTTGTCTCGGGTTGCAAAATGACGGACGAATT
>DATJYF010000070.1:0-2663 GCA_035499715.1 Opitutaceae bacterium
GCGTTGTGGAAACGCCACGTCGAATATCTCAACGCCTTTTTGCGCAAGCCGAGCCACGAGGACGTCGCCGCCAATCTCGGCATCGCCGAAAAACTGGCGGGCGCGCGGAAAATGTTGCAGGAAGCCGAGTCGCCGGATTACCTGAAAAAACTTTCCGGCACGCTCGGCGCGGAGCCGGTGGAGAATTATCTGTAGCCGGGGATTGAACACGGGTTGCCTTTCTGGTTTCATCCGTGCTCGGCCCGCGTTTCATCGTGGTTGAAAATAAAAGGATTAAAAAATGTCCATTCATGTAGCGCTGCATCACAAGACGCATTACAAATACGACCGGCTGGTCACGCTCGGCCCGCAGGTCGTGCGGCTGCGGCCCGCGCCGCATTCGCGCACGCGCATCCTCAGTTATTCGCTCAAGATCAAGCCGGAGAAACATTTCATCAACTGGCAGCAGGATCCGCAGTCGAACTACCTCGCGCGCCTGGTTTTCGACCAGCCCACGCGCGAGTTTCTGGTCGAGGTGGATTTGGTCGCCGAAATGTCCGTGTTGAACCCGTTCGATTTCTTTCTGGAACCGGACGCCCAGTATTATCCGTTCGCCTACGATCCGTCGCTGGATCACGAACTCGCGCCGTTCCTGCGCAAATGCCATCTCACGTCGAACTTCATCCGCTATCTGGGCGAAATTCGCCGTCACTTGCAGGCGGAAACCAAGCGACGCGCGAAATCGTCCGCGCCGGAAGATCAGAAGCTCACCACCAACGATTTCATCGTCGCCGTCAATCAACGTCTGTGGAAGGACATTCGCTACACCATCCGCATGGAACCCGGCGTGCAGACGCCCGAGGAAACACTATCGCTGTTGAGCGGTTCCTGCCGCGACTCCGCGTGGCTGCTCGTCCAAATTTTTCGCCATCTCGGCGTCGCCGCGCGTTTTGTCAGCGGCTATCTGATCCAGCTCAAGCCCGACGTGAAATCGCTCGACGGCCCGAGCGGTGCGGAGAAGGATTTCACCGACCTCCACGCCTGGACGGAAATTTATCTGCCCGGGGCCGGCTGGATTGGTTTGGACCCGACTTCCGGCCTGCTCGCGGGGGAAGGCCACATTCCGCTGGCTTGCACGCCCGATCCTTCCAGTGCCGCGCCCATTTCCGGCGGCGTGGACGAATGCGAAACCGAGTTCGCCTTCGACATGAGCGTGACGCGCGTTTACGAATCGCCGCGTGTCACCAAGCCTTACACCGAGGAACAATGGTCCGAGATCGAGAAACTCGGCCATGCGATTGACGCGGATTTGGTCAAGGGTGACATCCGCCTGACGATGGGCGGCGAGCCGACATTTGTTTCGGTGGACGATCCGGACGGCGCGGAATGGAATTTCACCGCCGTTTCGCACAAGAAACGCATTCTCTCCGGCGAACTCATCAAGCGGCTGCGCAAACAATTCGCACCCGGCTCGCTGTTGCATTACGGCCAGGGCAAATGGTATCCCGGCGAACCGCTGCCGCGTTACGCCCTCGCCGCGTATTGGCGCAAGGACGGCGTGCCCATCTGGAAGGACGACTCGCTCATCGCCGACGAATCCAAAAACTATGGCCATGGCCCGAAGGAGGCGAAGGAGCTGCTCGCGCGCATCGCCGCGCTGGTTGGCGGTGATCCGAAACATTTGATTCCCGCCTACGAGGACGCGTTTTATTACACCTGGAAGGAACGCCGCTTTCCCACGAACGTCACGCCGGAAAAGAGCAACCTCAAGGACAAGCAGGAGCGCGAACGCATTGCGCGCATCTTTGAACAGGGCCTCGGCTCGGTCGTCGGCTACGCGCTGCCGATCAAGCGCGTTTCCGGCGGCTGGATGTCGGGCTCGTGGTTTTTGCGCGATGACGACACGCTCTGGCTGATCCCGGGCGATTCACCGATGGGTTTGCGCCTGCCGCTGGATTCCATTCCGTGGGTTTCGGAAAAGGATTTTCCGTGGCTGCGCCAGATGGATCCTTCCGATCCGAAGCTGCCGGAACTGCCCAAGGAATTTCCGTATCGCCAGCAGCGTTTCGTTGGCCGCGCCGACGCGCCCACCGTGCCCGGTCGGGGCCGCGGCCAGCGTGCGCAAAAACTCGGTGAACGGCCCAAACCGCTGGAGCCGCTGCCGCCGGAGGAAAATCCGCTGCGCCGCCCGGCCACCGGGCAAAGCGCGCCGTGGATTATCCGCACCGCGTTGTGCGCCGAGCCGCGCAACGGCCGGCTGCATCTCTTCATGCCGCCGGTGGAGACGACGGAAGATTATCTGGATTTGATCGCGGGCATCGAGAGCGTCGTCACCGAAATGGGCACGCCGGTCATCATCGAAGGCGAAACTCCTCCGCGCGATCCGCGCCTGAACAAACTGGCCGTCACACCCGACCCCGGTGTGATCGAGGTCAACATGCACCCAAGCAAGACATGGGACGAACTGGTTCACCGGACCACGGTGCTCTACGAGGAAGCGCGCCAGACGCGGCTCGGCACGGAAAAGTTCATGCTCGACGGCCGCCACACCGGCACCGGCGGCGGCAACCACATCATCATCGGCGGGGAAACTCCGCAGAATTCGCCCATCCTGCGCCGGCCCGATTTGCTGCGCTCGCTGCTGACCTACTGGCAGAATCATCCGTCGTTGAGCTGGCTGTTCA
>DATJYF010000071.1:0-7904 GCA_035499715.1 Opitutaceae bacterium
TTGCGGGAATTGATATTCCGCTCAATCAGCCCGGCCAAAAAGGCCGATCGCTAAAACGCGGAATGCCGATAATACAAAATCATCCTCCGAGCTTCAGCCCTTCCGTGTTTCCGCGATGAAGGATTAATTCAGAAACCAGGAAGCCATGACTTGATCCTGGTTTCCTCGCTTCTGAATTTTCCTCAACGATCCTGTCAGGCGCTGACGGCTTCGGCCGGGATCGGCGGTTGCGATGATCCCGGGGGCGCCGGTGGCGGCTGGGCGCGACGGACGGCATCGGCCACGGTGACCGTTTCCTGCGTCTCCGCCTCCCCACGTTCCTGGTTGAAGCGCATCGAAACCGTCTTGGACACGCCGCGCTCCTCCATCGTCACGCCGTAGATCGCGTCGGCCGCGGCGATCGTGCGCTTGTTGTGCGTGATGATGATGAACTGCGAGTCGGTGACGAATTTTTTGAGCAGGTCGGTGAAGCGGCCGATGTTCGATTCGTCGAGCGGCGCGTCGAGTTCGTCGAGCAGGCAGAACGGCGACGGCTTGACGAGGTAAAGCGCGAAGAGCAGCGCCACGGCGGTGAGCGTCTTCTGGCCGCCGGAGAGCAGCGAGATGCTCTTCAGCTTGGTGCCGGGCGGCTGGGCCACGATCTCGATGCCGCTTTCGAGGATGTCCTCGGCCTGGATCAACTCGAGCTCGGCATGCCCGCCGCCGAAGAGCGTCTGGAACGTGTAGGAGAAATTTTTCCGGATCTGCTCGAAGGTGACCTCGAACTGCTTTTGCGAGGTCTGGTTGATCTCGTCGATGGCCTTGAGCAGCTCGGCCTTGGCGTTGGTCAGGTCGTCGCTCTGGTTTTTGAGGAAATCGTGGCGCTGCTTCAGCTCGGCGTATTCCTCGATCGCGACGAGGTTGACCTCGCCCATGCCGCGCAGCCGCTGGCGGAGCGCGTCGATCTCGGCCTTAAACCCGTCCCAATTGGTCGCGTCGAGCGCGGCCAGGTCGGCCTCGGTCGGCTCGCCCTTCTGCCTGGGTCTGGCTTTCCGGCCGCGCGGCTTTTCCGCCGCGCCGTTGACCTGGGCCGCCGCAGTTCCGGTCTCCTGGCCCCTGGCTTCCGCTTCATCTTCCTCGTCGAGGTCGAGCGGTTTCACGCCCTCGGGCTCGTCGTCGGCGTGCCAGAGTTCGTGCTTCCAGTCGACGGAGGCGAGGTCGGATTGAAATTCGCGCCGGGCTTCCTCGGCGATGAATTCCGCGCGGGAACGGCTTTCCGCCAGCTTCACCTCGCAACGGCTCAGCTCTGTCTGCGCGGCGTCGGCCTCGGTGCGAAGCGCGGCCTGTCCCTGTTCGACGGCGGAAATTTCCTGCTCCACCCCGACGAGCTCGACCCGGATCTTTTCAACCGATTCCTGGGCGACGACGAGTGTCCTGGCCAGCTCGGCGCTGCGTGCGCGCTCGGCCCCGGCCTCGCGTTCGAGCCCGGCGATTTGCTCGGTCCAGACTTCGATTTCCTGCTGGCGCTGGATGAGCAACTCCTCGAGCTGCGCGCGCCGGCGGTCCATTTCGCCAAGGCCGCGGTCGAGCACCTCGACCTTCTGGCGGCGCTCGGCGAGCTCGAGGCGGGCCTGGGCGAGCGATTCTTTTTTCTGGTCGCGATCGGTGCGCACCTCGGTGATGCGGGTCTCGAGTTTGGAAATTTCTTCGCGCTGGCGCGTCGCCGCGGCGTCGGCCTCGGCCAGGCCGGCCTGGGCCCTGGCAAAACGCTGCTGCGCCTCGTCGCGCGCCTGGGTCAGCGAAGCCAGTTCGCTTTCCATGCGGCGGAGGCGTGCCGTCGCTTCATCGGCCGCTTTCTGGGCGTTGCGCTGCTCGGCCTGCGCGGCGGCCACGGCCTGCGTGGCGGTGAGGACGTCGGCGCGCCGTTGCTCGAGCGTCTGTTCGGCGGCGGCGAGGCGGGCGTTGAGCGCGTCGATCTGGGCGCGCTGCGCATCGTGCGCCTGCTGATCCCTGGCCAGCTCGCGCTTCGATTCGCGCAGGTCGATGTCGCGCTGGAGAATGCTGTTCGCGGGTTTCTTGCTGTGGCCGCCGAAGACGACGCCGCGCCGGTCGACGAGCTCGCCCTTGCGCGTGGCCACGGCGAGAAAACTGAAGGCCGGATTGGTCTTCCAAAAATCGAGAAACGCGCCGAGGTCGTCCGCGACGTAGCAGGCGCCGAGCAGGCCCGGCGCCGGATGGGCCGGATCGACGTCGTTGAGCGCGGCGGTGGCCGGAATGAGTCCGGGCGGCAGCGCGCCGGTCTCCAACTTCTGATCCTTGAGTTCCGCAACTTGCAGGCAGGCGCTGCCGAGCTGGTCGCTCTCAAGTTGGGCAAGGATTTTCTTGGCCGTGCCAAGGTCGGCGACGTGGATGGCCTCGACTGCGGCGCCGAGCAGCGCTTCGAGCGCCTTGCCAAATTCGGGCTTCACGTCGAGCCCCTGCATGACGGGCGAGACCCTGGCACCGTCGAGCGAGGCGGCGAGTTTGCCGGAGAGGAGCGCCTTCGCGCCCTCGCCGAAGCCCTCCCATTTTTCCTGGAGCTGCTGGAGCAGCTTGAGGCGGGCGGTGCGCTGGGCGAGCTGGCGGTCGATTTCCTGGAGCTTGCGCTGGGCGTCGCGAAATTCGCGCGTGAGGTCGGCCAACGTCTGCTGGGCGGCCTGCGCCTCGTTGTGGGCGCGGGACTTTGCCGCCTGGGTTTCCTCGACGCGGGCGTTGAATTCTCCGGCGATGCGCGCGGCCTCGGCCTGCTGGGCCTGAGCCTGGGAAAGTTCCTGGGCAAGCGCGTCGTGGCGGAGCGCGCTGGTCTTCTGGTCCACCTCATAGCCGGAGCAGTCGGTGCGCAGGCGCGCCACCGTGCTCTCGAGCTGCAAAAGATGAAACTTGGCCTGCTGCAGCTCCTGCTCGATGCGGTTGAGCTCGCCCTCGACGACGGCCAGTTCGCGGTTGCGCGCCTGGAAGGCGGCGTCGCTGCTGCCGAGCAGGCCGAGCTGCATCTGCTTGTCCTGTGCGCCGGTGTCGGCCTGGGCGGCGAGCTCGCGGATCTGCATCTCGAGTTCGCCGAGATTGTCGCGGCTGGAGGCGAGGCGGTCCTGCAAGCCGGTGCGCTTGATGGCGGCGACGTTGGCCTGGTTCTCTGCCTGCTCTTTTTGCGAGCGGAGGTCGAAGACGGACTGCTGCGCGTCCTGCACGCGCTGGTTGAGGAGACTGCGGCCGGACTTCTTCTCCTCGAGATTGCGCTGGTGTCCAGTGAGCGCGGCGCGGCGGCTCTCGGCCTCGGCGCGGAGCGCGGCGGCCCTGGTTTCAAGTTCGCCGAGCGCGGTGCGGAGCTGGCCAAACTGCCAGCCGCCGAGGGCGAGCGCGAGGTGGCGGAGGCGGAAGCTGAGTTTCTTGTAGCGGAGCGCCTTCGAGGCCTGGCGCCTGAGGCTGCCAATCTGGCGCGAGACCTCGCCGATGACGTCGGCCACGCGCGCGAGATTCTGCTCGGTAAGGGCGAGCTTGCCCATGGCCTCGCGGCGCTGGGATTTGTACTTGGTGATGCCGGCGGCCTCCTCGAACACGGCGCGGCGCTCCTCCGGCTTGGAAGACAGGATCTGGTCGATCTGCCCCTGGGCCATGATCGAGTAGCTGGTCCGGCCGATGCCGGTATCCATGAAAAGCTTGTGGATGTCCTTGAGGCGGCAGGCCTGGCCGTTGAAAAAATACTCGCTCTGGCCGTCGCGCGAGACGCGGCGCATGATCTCGATCTGGTGGAAGTCGCTGCCGAGCTGCTTCTCGCAATCGGTGAGGAGGAGCGCGACCTCGCAGAGCTGGGCGGCCTTGCGGGTGTCGGCGCCCTCGAAAATCACGTCCTGCATTTTGCCGCCGCGCAGGGCCTTGGCGCTTTGCTCGCCCAGCACCCAGCGGATGGCGTCGGCGATGTTGCTTTTTCCGCAACCATTGGGGCCGACGATGGCAGTGACGCCGGGCTCGAAGCGCAGCGTGGTGGAATCGGCAAAAGATTTGAAACCGTTAAGTTTTAGCGCCTGCAGATACATGAAAAGGCTGCACTAGAGAGGCCGCGATTTCGCACGGCAATGGGAAATAATTTCCAGTTGTTCACAGGCTATTCGCAGTTCAGACACGAAGCCCAACCCGACGGCATGCTAACACAATCAGCCGCCGGTGCAAAACAAACATGAACGAAGTTGCCGCCATCGAAAATGGAATTTCCGCGCAGACCCGGCGCTATCTGCCGTGGCTCGTGGCCGTCGCGCTGTTCATGGAGAATCTCGACACGACCATCGTCAACACGGCGGTGCCAACGATGTCGGCCGCCCTGCATGTGCTGCCACTCAGCCTCAAGACCGTGCTGACCAGCTACACCATCAGCCTGGCGGTGTTCATTCCGATCAGCGGCTGGATGGCCGACCGCTACGGAACCAAGCGGATTTTCGCCCTTGCGATCTCGCTTTTCATGCTCGGTTCGCTGCTCTGCGGACTCGCATTCAACCTGCCGATGCTGGTCGCGTCGCGCATCGTGCAGGGCATGGGCGGTGCGATGATGACGCCGGTCGGCCGGCTCGCGCTGGTGCGGGCGTTTCCGCGTTCGGAGATGATCACGGCGATGAACTATGTCGTCATTCCCGCGCTGATCGGCCCGCTGCTCGGGCCCTTTGCCGGCGGCCTGATCGTGCACTGGCTGCCCTGGCGCGTGATTTTTTTCATCAACATCCCGTTCGCCATCGCCGGCCTCATCCTGCTCCGGCGGCACATGCCCGATTTCCGCGAGGAAGACGTGCCGTCGCTGGACCGCGAGGGATTTTTGCTTTTCGGCAGCGGCATCGCCCTGCTCTCCTATGTGCTGGAGATTTTCGGCGAGCACACGCTGGGCACGAGCGAGGTGATTTTTCTGCTGGCGTGCGCCTGCATGCTGTTGCTGGCCTACGTCTGGCATGCCCGTCAGGCCGCCGCCCCCGTGCTCGCGGTGGAATTGTTCCGCATCCGCACCTTCCGGCTGTCGATCCTCGGCGGGCTGGTCACGCGGCTCGGCATCGGCGGCATGCCGTTCCTGCTGCCCCTGCTCTACCAGATCGGCCTCGGCTATCTGCCCTGGCAGGCGGGCCTGCTGACCATGCCGCAGGCCGGGGCGGCCATCGGCATGAAGTTGCTGACCAAAACGCTGCTCGCCCGCTTCGGCCACCGCAGCGTGCTCGTGGTCAACACCGTCCTGCTCGGCATAACCATCATGGTGTTCACCCACGTGGCGCCGGGAACCTCGCTCTGGTTCATCCTGCCGCTGAGCTTCGCCCAGGGCTTCTTTTCGTCGCTGCAATTCACGAGCATGAACACGCTGACCTACGCCGACATCAGCAATCCGGATGCGAGCAAGGCCAGCAGCATCGCCAGCACAGCGCAGCAGATGGCGCTGAGCTTCGGCGTCGCCTTTTCCTCGCTCCTCGCGGCCTGGTTTCTCGGCCATGTCAACCGCGCCGACCCGGCGCAACTCGTGCCGGCCCTGCACCACGCGTTTCTCGTCATCGGCTGCGTGACGATTGTCTCAAGCCTGATTTTTGCCGGCCTCCACGCCGACGACGGGAACAACGTGAGCAACCGGCGCGTCCGAAACGGGGAGGCCTCTCGCCCGGCCGCCTGAACAAAATGACTGGTGGCGGCGCCGCCTTTGCCCTTACGACTCTTATATGATCCTGAAAAACTGCCACGGTTCTTTTTTGGCCCTCCTTGCGTTCGCTCCGCTTGTCGCCGTCCTGCCCGCCCGCGCCGACGCGCCGACGGCGAAGATCGCCGTCCACACGGCCGACGATCTGCCGCGCCATACCTACGCGATGACCGAGGCGCCGTCCAGGCTCGTCGAGGACGATGCGGCATTCGCCGCCTTCGCCACTGCGGTGAAAAAGGACATCGAGGCGGACCTCGCCGCCTACGACATCCAGGACCGCACCTCGCTCCAGCGCTACAAAGGCACCCTGCTCGCGCTCGCGCTGCTCGACCGCGACGACGACGCGGCCCGCAGGCTGATCGCCGAGCTGCGCGCCCTGGAGGAAAAGCCCAGCCTCAAGCTCACCACCGGCCTCGTCTCCGAGGCCTGGCTCGACGCCCGGCGGAAAAAGCCCGCGCCCGACGCGTTCGCCGCCGCGCTGCAGGCCAGACTCACCGGCCTGCTCGCGCCGATGCCCTGGGACCTCGTGCAAAACGACATCAAGCAGTTGAAGGCCGGCTTCGAGGTACGCAGCGCGGCGCTGCTCATCGGCAGCGTGCAGGAGGAGATCGATCCCGCCGCACTCAAGACCGGCAAGGTCTCCGGCGACGTCGCCGCCACGCTCATCGGCATCCGCAACCAGCTGGTCAATTATCTTCCTTATAAAACCGCCATCGTCGCCGCGCTCGACGCCGACGTCACTGCGCACCGCGTCGTCAAGCCCGACCGCTGGACACCCACGCTCGTCACCCTCCCCACCGACGCCAAGGCCTCGCCCGTGCTCATCGGTATCTGGGACAGCGGCGTCGACATCGCTCTTTTCCCCGGCCGGATCTACACCGATCCCGCGGGCAAGCACGGCTTCGCTTTCGACCTGCACGACAACGTCGTGCCCGATCTGCTTTATCCGCTCGATGCCGCGGAGCAAAAACGCCTGCCGGAAATCGTCACGCGCCTCAAAGGCTTTCTCGATCTCCAGGCCGCGGTCGACAGCCCCGAAGCATCCGAGTTGAAGAAATACATGAGCGAGCTCAAGCCCGACCAGGTGAAGCCCACGCTCGAGGACCTCGGCCTGATCGGCGACCGTTCCCACGGCACGCATGTCGCCGGCATCGCCGTGGCGGGAAATCCCTTTGCCCGCATTGTGGTCGGCCGCATCACTTTCGACTATCATCTGATTCCGGAGAAGCCGACCATTGAACAGGCGAAAAAAGACGCCGCTTCCTACCTGGCCGCAGCCGATTATTTCAAGCGCGCCGGCGTGCGCGTCGTCAACATGAGCTGGGGCGGCTCGCTCAAGGACGTCGAGGACGCGCTCGAGGCCAACGGCGCCGGCGGCACCGCCGAGGAGCGCAAGAAACTCGCCCGTCAGATCTTTGACATCGGCCGCGACGGATTGCTCGCCGCGCTCAAGAGCGCGCCCGACATCCTTTTCGTCGCCGCCGCCGGCAACAGCGACAACAACGTCAAGTTCGACGAGTTCATCCCCTCGTCCTTTCAGCTGCCCAACATGATCACGGTCGGCGCGGTGGACCAGGCCGGCGAGGAGACGTCGTTCTCCAGCTTCGGCCCGATGGTCAATGTCCACGCCAACGGCTTCGAGGTCTCCAGTTACATTCCCGGCGGCCAGCTTCTCAAGTTCAGCGGCACGTCCATGGCCGCGCCGCAGGTCACGAATCTCGCCGCCAAGCTCTTCGCCCTCGATCCGGCGCTCACGCCCGCGGCTGCCAAGGAACTCATTCTTGCCGGCTGCGTGAAAAACGGCCGCGTCAATCTGGTCAACGAAGCCAACAGCGTCGCCCTGCTGCAGAAAAAACTCGCGACAAAAAAGTGATCTCGCTTATTTGGCCGACCTTTGTTGTTGATTAAAATCAGAAGGAATGAATCCCCCTAAAATGGGAAAAATTCGGACAGCATCGCTGGGGCGAAGTAAGCTATTTGAGGTCATGGAAGAATTGGGTAACGAAGAATATTTTTTGATCGCGTAAAGTGGATGGCCCGCTGAATCCGCCTGTACGGATAATTCATATTTCAAATGCGCGGCCCCGAAAGCATCAAACTCGTTGTCAAAACTGGAACCTACAAGTGCGTTGAATTGTTCGTATTTCTCTGGGCCTAGCTCATCTCGGAACGCCGACAACAACTCATTGTAAATCTGGCCACCTTGTTCGGGTTGTGCTGGAATATCCAA
>DATJYF010000072.1:0-15615 GCA_035499715.1 Opitutaceae bacterium
GCAGTTCGTTTCGCCGGAGGAAATTCTGGGTGGCGAGTTCGGCCAGCTCGGTGATGCCAAGCTTCACCCGCGCCATCCACAGCGCGTTCTGGTAGTCGCGCAGGCCGCCCACGCCGTTTTTCACGTCCGGCTCCTGGATGAAAACCGTGTCGCCATATTTTGCGCGCCGCGCGGCCTGGTCGAACAGGCGGGCCTCGATGTAGGCCTTGGGGTTGTCCGTCATGTAGAAGGCGCGGTAGGTCTGCGCAAAGCTGTCGAAAAGCATCGGGGAGCCGGCCACGAGCCGCGCCTCGAGCAGCGCGGTCTTCGTCTGGATGTCCTTGCGCGCCTCCACAAAGGCCTCGTCGACCGTGCGCGTGGAATGGCCGACCTTCAGGCCGCAGTCCCACAGCAGATAGAGGATGTCCAGCGTGAGCGCCTCCTGCAGCGGCTTGAGCGCGGCCGGCTTGGTCTTGCTCGGGAAAAGGAACATCACGTCGATGTCGCTGAGCGGACAGAGCTCGCCCCGGCCGTAGCCGCCCAGCGCGATCAGGCTGACCGGCGCCGGCAGCTGGCCGTGCGCCCGCATGTAGGCATTGGTCGCATAGTCGGAAAGGTGTGCGAGCAGCTCGTCGATCATGGCGGCGCGCGCCTGCGCGACTTTCAGGCCGGACTCGCCGGCGTCGTGGCGCATCCGGATCATTGCGCTTTCGAGCCGGAGAAAAGTCTTGCAGGCGGCGAGCCGCTTGGCGGCGGGCATCTCGCCGGTGAAGTTCAGGCGTTCGCGGGCGTGCTGCTGAAGGCGTCCGGTCATCGGGAGGGGAAAAAGTGTATGCAAAATCCGCGGCGGGCGAGGGGATTCAGCGCGCCGGGCGAAACAATCTCCGCGCCGCGCCGCGCGTCAATCCGGCCCCTCCGTGAGGACACGGACGCCGCTCTAAACCGCTTGCCTCGCCGCCGCCCCGCTGGTTGTTTCGACGGTTCATTCCGTCCATGGCCGAGATTTCCAAAAGTTACGAACCCCGCGACGTCGAAAAGAAATGGTACGCCGCCTGGCAGGCCGCCCACGCCTTCGCCGGCCGGGTCGCCGCGGACCGCCCGCCCTATAGCATCGTCATTCCGCCGCCCAACGTCACCGGCGTCCTCACCATGGGCCACGTCCTGAACAACACGCTCCAGGACATCCTCATCCGCCGCGCCCGCCTCGAAGGCCGGTCCGCGCTCTGGATCCCCGGCACCGATCACGCCGGCATCGCCACCCAGACCGTGGTCGAGCGCGAGCTGCGCAAGCAGAAGAAAACCCGCCACGATTTCGGCCGCGAAAAATTCATCGAGAAGGTCTGGGACTGGCGCCACGAAAAAGGCGGCATCATCCTCGAGCAGCTCCGCCGGCTCGGTGCCTCCTGCGACTGGGACCGCACGCATTTCACGATGGATCCGGCCTACTCGCGCGCCGTCCTCACCGTTTTCGTCGATCTTTTCCGCAAGGGCCACATTTACCGCGGCAAACGCCTCGTGAACTGGTGCCCGGCCTCGCAGACCGCGCTTTCCGACGAGGAAGTGATCATGAAGCCGGTCAACGGCACGCTTTTCAAGGTGCGTTACGAACTGGCGGACCGGCCGGGCGAGTTCATCCAGGTCGCGACGACCCGGCCCGAGACGATTCCGGGCGACGTCGCCCTCGCCGTCCATCCCGACGATCCGCGCTACGCCGGGCTCGTCGGCCAATCGGTCTGGCGTCCGCTCAACCGCGCCAGAATTCCCGTCATTGCCGACACCGCCGTGGATCGCGAGTTCGGCTCCGGCGCGCTCAAGATCACGCCGGCCCACGACAAGGTGGACTTTGAGGTCGGCGCCCGCCACCACCTGCCGGTCATCGACGTCCTCAACGCCGACGGCACGCTCAACGAACTGGCCGGTCCCGGACTCGCCGGACTCGACCGTTTTGCCGGCCGCAAGAAAGCCGCCGAGCTTTTAAGGGAATCCGGCGCACTCGTCGGCGAGGAAGCTTACGCAAACAACGTCGGCTATTCCGAGCGCGCCGACGTGCCGATCGAACCGCGCCTCACCTGGCAGTGGTGGCTGAAATATCCGCGTGTCGAGGAAGCCAGGGCCGCGGTGCGCGACGGCCACATCAAGTTTTTCCCCGAGCGCTGGAGCAAGGTCTATCTCCACTGGCTCGAAAACATCCAGGACTGGTGCATCAGCCGCCAGCTCTGGTGGGGTCACCGCATTCCGGTTTGGACAATAGAAATTACTGTGCTCCCAAATGAGGCTCACGGACTTGGTCACCTATGGGCATTACGGGATAAGGTGGATACCGCTCTGCGTATAGAAGTTAATGGCAATTTGCGTTCCGATGTTTTTGGTCTCAAAGCAGGTGATCAAGTTACGCTGCGCTTTGCCACGCTTAACCAAACAGTACAGAATTTGTTGGAGAAATACGGCTTCACACAGGAGGACGACGTCCTCGACACCTGGGCGTCGTCATGGCTCTGGCCGCTCGCCACCATGGGCTGGCCGGACGAGACGGAGATGAAAAAGGCCGGCTTCGACTATTTTTATCCGACGACCACGCTCGTGACCGGTCCGGACATTATTTTCTTCTGGGTCGCACGTATGATCATGGCGGGGCTGGAATTTTCGCATCCCGGCGCGCCGCTGGAAAAACGGATTCCGTTTCGGAACGTCTATTTCACCGGCATCATTCGCGACCAGCAGGGCCGCAAGATGTCGAAGTCGCTCGGCAACTCGCCCGACCCGCTCGACCTGATCGACAAATACGGCGCAGACGGTCTGCGCTTTGGCATCATTTCCATTGCGCCGCAGGGCCAGGACATCCGCTTCGCCGAGGAGCGGATCGAGTTCGGCAAAAATTTTTGCAACAAGCTCTGGAACGCCTGCCGTTTCCGGCAGCTGAGCGGTCCGGCCGGAGAGAACACTTCGCTCGCCGCGATCGCCTCGCGGCTCGACGCGGCAAAGTTTGATGCCGACGATCACGCCATCCTTGACCGGCTGCTCGCGACCACCCGCGAGATCGAGCGCTGCTTCCGCGAGTTCGAATTCAGCGCGGCCGTGCAGTCGCTCTACGGATTTTTCTGGAACGACTTCTGTGACTGGTACGTCGAGGTTTCCAAGTCGAAGCTTCAATCCGAGGAGACGAGGGCAAACTGCCTGGCGATCCAGGATCTCGTGCTGCGCCAGACGCTGCTGCAGCTGCACCCGTTCATTCCCTTCATCACCGAGGAATTGTGGCAGTTGCTCGGCTACGGCGCGCCCGGCACGTTTCTCATGCGCGACGCGCGCATCGAGGATTCGTCGCAGCTGGCGACTGCGCTGGAGGATCGTGGCGCGCGGCTCGATCCGGCGAAGATCCTCCGCGTCAGCCTGCTCAAGGAACTGGTCGCCTCCGCCCGGCAGCTCAAGGCCAACGCCGGCTTGGCGGCGCGCTCCGACCTGACGTATTACCTGCTCACCACCTCCGCGGCGAGCCTCGTCGACGTCGAGGACGTGGCGCGGCTTTTCCGCATGATGGGCGCCAAGGCCTTCCGCATCGTAGGCCAGGCGCCGGAAAATTGTCCGGCCATCGTCAGCTCGGCCGGCACGCTCTATCTTGAAACCAAGGGAACGGTCGATGCCGCGGCTGAGAAGCAGCGGCTCGCCAAGGAGCTGGCCACGCTGGAAAAACACATCGCCGGCACCGAGGCGCGGCTGGCCAACAAGGCCTTCACCGACAAGGCGCCGCCCGCCGTGATCGAAGGCGCGAAAAAGCAGATGGCCGAACTCCAGGCAAAGCGCGCCGAGCTGGAGCGCTTGCTAAAAGCGCTGGGCTGAATCTCTTCCCCCGGCCATGGCCAATCCTCTTCGCATTCTCGCTTTTTCCGGCAGCGCCCGGCGCGATTCGCTCAACAAAAAATTTCTCGCCGTCGCCGTGGCCGCGGTGCGCGAGGCGGGCGGCGAGGTCACCCTGATCGATCTCGGCGACTACGTTCTGCCCCTTTACCACGGCGATCTCGAGGAGGAACAGGGCCTGCCGGAAAATGCCAGGAAACTCATCCAGCTCGCCCTGGAGCACCACGCGCTGCTCATCGCCTCGCCCGAATACAACGGCTTCATCACGCCGCTGCTCAAAAACACGCTCGACTGGATGACCCGGGATGAGGTCGAGCCGTTCAAAGGCAAGGTCGCGGCCGTCGTCTCCGCCTCGCCCGGCGCCTTTGGCGGGCTGCGTTCGCAGCTGCTCGCGCAGCAATTGCTGACCAAACTCGGCTGCCATATCGTGCCGCTGCTTTGCACGCTGCCGCGCGCGCACCAGGCGTTCGACGAGCAGGGCGGGTTGAAGGATGCGCACGCGCAGAAGGCCGCCCACGCGCTTGCAATCGAGCTGGTGCGCACGGCGCAGGCGCTGGGCTGAGAACCGCCTGACAAACTGAAATTGCCTGTCATTCTTCGCTTCG
Source organism: Opitutaceae bacterium (assembly GCA_035499715.1). Lineage (GTDB taxonomy): Bacteria > Verrucomicrobiota > Verrucomicrobiia > Opitutales > Opitutaceae > DASRHD01. Next base: position 4,437 of record DATJYF010000072.1, read on the forward strand.
CTCAGAATGACGGCGAATTCCGAGTCCATCGGAGATCAACGGCCTGAAGAAAAACCTCGGGGCACCTACTGGCTCACGCGTTTCGTCCTGCTCCGGCTGCTGGGTTTCGTTTATGCGGTCGCGTTTCTCGTCGCGGCGAACCAGATTCTGCCGCTGATCGGCTCGCACGGGCTGATGCCGCTCGACCTGTTTCTGGTGCGGGCGCGCGATTATTTCGGATCGACCGGCGCCGGCTTTTGGCACCTCCCGTCGCTGTTCTGGTTCGTTCATTCGGATGGCGCACTGGTGGTGGCGGCGTGGGCAGGTTTTGCGCTTTCCTGCGCGGTGCTCGCCGGATTCGCCAACGCGCCTTTGCTGGCGGCGCTGTGGCTGCTCTACCTGTCGTTTGTGCACGCCGGCCAGGACTGGTATGGCTACGGCTGGGAAACGCAGCTGCTGGAGACGGGATTTCTCGCGATTTTTTTGTGCCCGTTGCTCGACGCACGGCCCTTTCCGCGGCGCGAGCCGCCACGGCCGGTCATCGGACTGTTCCGCTGGCTCATCTTCCGGATCATGCTTGGCGCGGGTCTGATCAAAATCCGCGGCGACTCCTGCTGGCGCGATTTCACGGCGCTGTACTACCACTTCGAGACCCAGCCGCTGCCGAATCCGCTCAGCCGCTGGTTCAATTTTCTGCCGCGCATCCTGCTCCGGGCCGGCGTGCTCTTCAATCACGCGGCCGAACTGGCTGCGCCGTGGTTCGTCTTCTGGCCGCGGCTCGCGCGGCACATCGCGGGCGCCGTGATCGTGCTGTTTCAGCTCACGCTCATTGTCGGCGGCAACCTGTCGTTTCTCAACTGGCTGACGATCGTGCCGGCGCTGGCGTGCTTCGACGACTCGTTCTGGAGAAAAATCCTGCCGCGCGCGCTGGTGCGCCGCGCCGAGCGGGCGGCGGCGGAGGCGCAGCCGAGCCGGCCGATGCGGGTCACGGCCTGGGCCGTCGCCGGACTGGTGGCGCTGCTCAGCGTTCAGCCGGTGCTGAACCTGATCTCACCGCGGCAGATCATGAACACGTCGTTCGATCCGCTGGATCTCGTGAACACTTACGGCGCGTTCGGCAGCGTCGGTCGCGAGCGGTTCAACGTGGTTTTCGAAGGCACGGATTCGGCCGTGTCCGACGATGGCGCCGATTGGAAGGAGTATCCTTACAAAGGCCTGCCGGTCGAGCTGGATCGCCGGCCGCCGCAGGTCGCGCCGTATCAGCTGCGCCTCGACTGGCAGATGTGGTTCGCGTCCATGTCCGATTATCAGCAGTATCCGTGGACACTGCATCTCGTCTGGAAACTGCTGCACAACGATCCCGGCGTGCTGGGCTTGTTTGTCGGGAATCCGTTTCCCCAAAAGCCGCCGCGCTATGTGCGCGCCGTGCTGTACCGCTACCGTTTCGCCGCGCCGGGCAATGCGGCCGGGCATTGGTGGGAGCGCGAGAAGCTCGGACTCTGGCTCCCGCCGCTATCCGCCGACGATCCGGAGTTGCGGCGCCTCCTAACCGCTTACGGCTGGCTGTCGGCGGATGAGGCCGGCGCATCGAACAATTGAACCATCGGCCGGACAGGCAAAAGTCCCGGAATTTTATTTCCGAAACAGCCAGACAAGCGCGGTCAAAACCAGACTGATGACAAGGCAGGTCACGATGGGAAAATGAAAGCTGAAGTTTCCCTTGGTGTAATGAATGTCTCCCGGCAGGCGCCCGAGCCAGCCGCGGCCCACGCCCGACCAGAGCAGAAGCCCGAGGGCACAAAAGACCAGGCCGAAGAGAAAGATGGCTTTGCCTAAGTCGTTCATAAAAAGTATAAATATACCACAAATCTCAGCCTTCGCCACAGCGCGAAACAGGGGAGCCACTTGACTTAATCTTTAGTTAGGACATGTCCTATTGATTCTTATGACCACACCCGCCGTCGCGCCCGCCGCGTCCGATCTCGAGCACGCCACCGCCGAGGAACGCGTGCGCTGGGCCATCGAAACGTTCGGCGACGGCCTCGTCTTGACCACGAGCTTCGGCATCCAGTCGGCGGTCATGCTGCATCTGGTCACGCGCTTCGTCCCGCGCATTCCGGTCATCTTCATCGACACCGGCTACCTCTTTCCTGAAACGTATCGTTTCGCGAACGAGCTGGCCGAACGGTTGCAGCTCAATCTGAAAAAATATGTTCCGGCCATGACCGCGGCCGAGCAGGAGGCGCTCCATGGCAAGCTCTGGGAGCAGGGCCTCGACGGGCTCAGGCGCTACAATTTCGTCAACAAAATCGAGCCGATGGAACGCGCGGTGCGCGAGCTGGGCGCGACCGCCTGGCTGACCGGCCTGCGCCGCACCCAGGCGAGCACGCGCCAGGCGCTGCACATCGTCCAGGTCCAGAACAAAATCACCAAGGTTCATCCCATCGTCGACTGGGACGACCGCCGCATCTACCGGTATCTCACCGAGCACAAGCTGCCCTACCATCCCCTCTGGGAGCAGGGCTACGTTTCGGTCGGCGACTGGCACAGCACGAGCAAGCTTCTTGACGGCATGAGCGCGGAGGACACGCGTTTCAACGGCCTGAAACGCGAATGCGGCCTGCACGAACCCAGCGGCAAGGCGGATTTCCAGATCTGACCGCGCTGCTGCGCCGCCCATGCCGCCAGGAAATTCCTACCGCACCACGCGGTAGCGCAGCAGCAGGGTGCCGGCAGCGTTGAGCTTCTCCTGCGAAAGCAATTCCAACCGCACCTCGACCGGCGTCGCCACCAGCGGCGTGCCGCCGCCAAACAGCACCGGCTCGACCGTGAGCCAGAGTTCGTCCACCAGCCGCGCCGCCAGGAAAAGGCCGTGGACCTGCGCTCCGCCGAGCACCGCGCAGCGGGCGAAGCCGCGCGCCTGCAGGCCGGCGAGGATTTTTTCGGGCGGGGCATCGGTGAATTCAAGCGCGCCCGGCCGTGCGTCCGCCGCCTGGCGCCCCGGGGTGCGGGTCAGCACCACGCACAGGCGGTGGGGCGCCGCGACCTGGGCTTGAATCCAGTCGCTTGCCCCCCGGTAGGTCACTCCGCCCATCACCCCGCAGTCGAAACCCGCCAGCGCCGCGCGAAAGTGGGTTTTGTCCTCCTTCGAGGTAAAGCGGCTGCCCGCCTCATCGTGACGCGTGATGAAACCGTCGAGGGATTGCGCGGTCAGCAGGGTGACATGCATGATTTTACCAGAATGGCATCCGGCCGCGCCACAAACACAAGCGCCAAGACTTGCGTGGGACGCTCCCAGCACTCACGCTAACCGCAGGTCCTCATGAAGAAAGCTCTTATCACCGGGATTACCGGGCAGGACGGCTCATATCTGGCCGAGCTCCTGCTCGAAAAAAATTACGAGGTGCATGGCGTCATCCGCCGCGCCTCGACCTTCAACACCGGCCGCATCGACCATCTTTACCTCGATCCACACGTCAACGGCGTCCGCCTTTTTCTCCACTACGGCGACCTGGCCGATTCCGTCCAGATGGTGAAGCTGCTCTATGATCTGCAGCCGGACGAAATCTACAATCTCGGCGCCCAGTCGCACGTGCGTGTGTCGTTCGACATTCCCGAGTACACCGGCGACGTCGACGGCCTCGGCGCGCAGCGCATCCTCGAGGCCATCCGCGAGGCCGGCCTGGTGAAAAAAGTCCGCTATTACCAGGCTTCGTCCTCGGAAATGTTCGGCAAGGTCCGGGAGGTGCCGCAGACGGAAAAGACGCCGTTCTGGCCGCGTTCGCCCTACGGCTGCGCCAAGGTCTACGCCTACTGGCTTACGGTCAATTACCGCGAGAGCTACCACCTGCACGCGAACAACGGCATCCTCTTCAACCACGAGTCGCCGCGCCGCGGCGAAACCTTCGTCACACGCAAGATCACCCGCGCCGCCACCCGCATCAAGATGGGCCTGCAGGACTCGCTCTACCTCGGCAACCTCGAGGCGCGGCGCGACTGGGGCTATGCCAGGGAATACGTCGAGATGATGTGGCTCATGCTCCAGCAGGACCAGCCGGACGATTACGTCGTGGCGACCAACGAAACCCACAGCGTGCGTGAATTCTGCGAGGAAACCTTCGGCCTGCTCGGCCTCGACTGGCAAAAGCACGTCAGACACGACGCGCGCTACGAACGGCCGGCCGAGGTCGACCTCCTCATCGGCGATGCCGCCAAGGCGGAAAAGCAGTTGGGCTGGAAGCCAAAGATCCGGTTCAAGGAGCTCGTCAAAATCATGGTCGATCACGACCTCGATCTGGCGAAGAAGGAACTGCAGATCAGCAAGCTTCCAAAAATTTGAATTTGAACCACTGAGACACGGAGGCCCCGGGAAAATTCTCTCTGTGCTCTCTGTGCCTCTGTGGTTTTATTAAACCTCATGAAACTTTTCGTTGCCGGGCACACTGGCATGGTCGGCTCCGCGCTCGTGCGGCGCTTCGCGCGCGAGCCGGGTGTCGCGCTTGTGCTGCGTTCGCACCGGGAGCTCGACCTGATGAATCAGGCCGCGGTCGAAGCCTTTTATGCCGCGGAAAAACCCGACATCGCGATTATCGCCGCGGCCAGAGTCGGCGGCATCCACGCCAACCAGGCCTATCCGGCGGATTTTCTTTACGACAATCTCGCCATCGCGGCCAACACCATCCACGCCGCCCACGCCGCCGGCGTGAAACGCCTGCTCTTTCTCGGCAGCTCGTGCATCTATCCGAAGCATGCGCCGCAGCCCATGCCCGAGGATTGCCTCCTCACCGGCCCGTTCGAGCCGACCAATGAGGCCTACGCCATCGCCAAGATCGCCGGCCTCAAGCTTTGCCAGTATTACCGGCGCCAGTACGGCGTCCTTTTCCATTCGGCCATGCCGACGAATCTCTACGGCCCGGCCGACAACTACCATCTGGAGAACTCGCACGTCCTGCCCGCGCTGATCCGCAAATTTCACGAGGCAAGGGAGGCCGGCCGCGCCGAGGTCACGGCCTGGGGCACAGGCACGCCCCGCCGCGAATTTTTGCACGTGGACGATCTGGCCGACGCCTGCGCCTTCCTCCTGCGGCTCGAAAACCCGCCCGACTGGATCAACATCGGCACCGGCACTGATGTGACCATCAGGGAGCTCACCGAGACCGTCGCCGCCGTCACCGGCTTCAAAGGCCGCATCGTCTGGGATGCCGCGAAGCCCGACGGGACGCCGCGCAAGCTCATGGACGTGTCGAAACTCTCGGCGCTCGGCTGGCGCGCCCGCATCGGCCTGCGCGAAGGCGTCGAGATGACCTACGCCAGCTTTCTCGCGGAAAAGGCCGCCGGCACGCTGCGCGTTTAGACCGGTCTTGGCTTTTTCCCGCGAAATTTCATCGTGGTTGCAGGCGCGGTAGTTCCGACGCCGACCCTTGCCATGAGCGACAACACCATCGAACTCGAGCCCGAGGAGGATTTGGGCGAAAAGAAATCCTTCTGGGATCATCTCGATGATCTGCGCAAGGTGCTCGTGCGTTCGGCCATCGCCATCGGCCTCGCGTTCCTCGTTTGCATCCTGCTCGACAACCGGCTGGTCGGCATCCTCGAGTATCCGCTGCGACACATGGACATCTTCGACACGCCGCGGCCGACCGTGACGTTCCAGCTCGGATCGGCGCAGCTCGGGCCCTATCCGGTGTCGCGCGAGCAGTTTTCCGCGCTTCCGCCGGGCACCGCGCCGCACGTCGTGTTTCAGGTCGACTCCGCCAGGGTCGGCGAGCAGCAGGTGGTCACGCTCAAAACGCTTCCGGCCGAGGGCGGCGGCAGCCTCCGCGTGCAGTTGCACAACCTCAGCCCGGCCGAGGGCTTTCTCGTCGCCTTTCACGTCGCGCTTTACGGCGCACTGGTCGTCTCCGCGCCGTTCTGGATTTTTTTCTTCGGGCAGTTTCTGCTGCCGGCGCTGAAAATGAACGAGCGGCGCCTGCTCTTCACCTGGATGGGGTGGGGCGTCCTGCTCTTTCTCACTGGCGTCCTCACCACCTATTTTTTCCTCCTGCCCGTCGCCCTGCGCGCCTCGATGGAATATTCCACGCTGCTCGGCTTCGACGCCACCTTCTGGCGGGCCGACGAATACATCAGCTTCGTCTGCAAGTTCCTTCTCGGCATGGGACTGGGTTTCCAGTTTCCGCTTGTTGTGCTGCTGCTCGTGCGGCTCGGCGTCCTCACGCACAAGCAGCTCGCGCACTACCGCCGCCACGTCATCGTGCTTTCGCTCATCCTCGGCGCGGTCCTGACCACGCCCGAGGTCATCACCCAGGTTTCGATGGCGGTGCCGCTCTATCTGCTCTACGAAATCTGCATCTGGATCGCCTGGTATTGGGAACGGAAGGCGCGCCGCGCCGGCCAGCTCGCCGCGCCCTGAGGGCCGGCCGGCGGAGCGTGCGGGCGCCAAGGTTTCCGCGGCCCGCTCCGATTTTTCTTTCCTGATATCCCCGGTTCCGGATTAAATTCACCCTCCATGATTTCTCCCGAGACCTTTTCTCACATCGACAACATCAAGAAGCGCGCCGGCCACTTGTGGAGGTTTCTTTGACGGCGAACAGAAGCAGCGCGAGATCGAGGCGCTCGAGGCCGAGATGGCCGCGCCGGGTTTTTGGGACAACAACGAGCGCGCGCAGAAACACATCGCGAAGCTCAACGGCCTGAAGCGCGCCGTCCTCCCCGTCGCCGAATTCCAGAAAAAAGTCGCCGACGCCGGCGTCATGGTCGAGCTGGTCGAATCCGCCTCGCCCGCCGAGCAGGAAACCTACGCCCGCGAGCTCGACGCCACCGTCGCCGGCCTCGTGACCGAACTCGACCGGCTCGAGCTCGCCTCCTTCCTCAACGGCCAGTTCGACCGGAACAACGCCATCCTCAGCATCCAGGCCGGCGCGGGCGGCACCGAGTCCTGCGACTGGGCCGACATGCTCTTTCGCATGTACAACCGCTGGGCCGAGCGCCGCGGCTTCACCGTCGAGGTCCAGGACGTGCAGGCCGGCGACCAGGCCGGCATCACCAAGGCAACCCTGCTGATCAAAGGCGAAAACGCCTACGGCTATGCCAAGGCCGAGCGCGGCGTCCACCGCCTCGTGCGCATCAGCCCCTTCGACGCCAACAAGCGCCGCCACACCTCCTTCTGTGCCGTCGACGTCATCGCCGAGATCAACGAGGACATCAACATCGAGATTCCCGAGGGCGAAATCCGCGTCGACGTCTACCGTTCCTCCGGCAAGGGCGGCCAGGGCGTGAACACCACCGACTCCGCCGTCCGCATCACCCACCTGCCCACCGGCCTCGTCGTCGTCTGCCAGAACGAGCGCTCGCAGATCAAAAACCGCGCCAGCGCCATGAGCGTGCTCAAGGCCCGCCTCTACGAGCGCAAGCTCGACGAGCAGCGCAGCGAGATGGAACGGTTCTACGGCGAAAAAGGCGAAATCGGCTGGGGCTCGCAGATCCGCAGCTACGTCCTCCAGCCCTACCAGATGGTGAAGGACTTGCGCACCGGCGTGAGCACGAGCGACACCCAGGGCGTGCTCGACGGCGACCTCGACCGCTTCATCTACGCCTGGCTCCGCGCCGGCCAGCCCCGCCATCGCAACAAGGACATCCAGATGGATGAGTAACCTGAGCAATCAGAGGTCAGAAATCAGAAGTCAGCAAATCGTCGCCTCCTGCTTGCCGAATCCGACATCCGACCTCTGACTTCTGACCTCTTCTCCCATGACCGGTCTGGCCTACGATTCCATCCGCTCCGCGCTCGGCGCGCAGTCCCTCTTCGAGGACAAGACCTGGCAGCTTTCGCCCGACGCCTGGCCGCTCACCGCCGAGCAGGTGGCGCAACTCGAGGCCATCGGCGCGGCCTGCCTGGAATATCATCAGGCTCTCGAAACGCTTTATCTCCGCTCCGCCGCCGGCAAAAACCTTCTCCGCAACAAGCCCCTTCTCGCGCCCTGGGCCGCCGATTATCTCGACCGCGGCAAGCCCGCCGATCTCGTGGCTCACGCCCGCGACGCCAAAAACCGCGGCGTCTTCCCCAACGTCATGCGTCCGGACCTGCTGCTCACGGACGATGGTTTCGCCCTGACCGAACTCGACTCCGTGCCCGGTGGCATCGGCCTCACCGCTTTTCTTAACCGCCTTTACGACGGCCATGGAAAAATCCTCGGCGAGGGCGACGCCATGATCGCGAATTTCTACGCGTCGCTCGCCGCGCTGCGTCCGGCCGAGCGCAATCCGCTTGTCGCCCTCGTCGTCAGCGACGAGGCCGCGACCTACCGGCCGGAAATGCAATGGCTCGCGCAGGAGCTGCAGCGCCAGGGCAAGCGCGTCTTCTGCCTCCGGCCCGACCAGGTCTTTCCGCTCGGCGGCGCGCTCTTTTTCGACATCGAGGGCAATCCCGAGAAAATCGACATCATTTACCGGTTTTTCGAGCTCTTCGATCTCGCCAACATCCGGACCGCGAAATTTTTCTTCGAATCCTGGGAGAACGGCGAGGTCGCGATCGCGCCGCCCATGCGCCATTTTCAGGAGGAGAAGCTCGCTCTCGCGCTCTTCCATCACCACCTGCTCGCGGATTTCTGGGCCGAGCATCTCAGCGGCCGCGCGCTCAAGCTCCTGCGCACGCTCATCCCGCACTCCTGGGTGGTGGACCCCGCGCCGCTTCCGCCCGGCGCCGTGCTCGACGGCCCGCACGCCGGCGGCCGCGCCCTCAACGACTGGCGCGATCTCGGCGCGGCCTCGCAGAAGGAGCGCGACCTCATCCTCAAGATCAGCGGCTTTCACGAAACCGCCTGGGGGGCGCGCAGCGTGATCCTCGGCAGCGACTGCTCGCGCGAGGAATGGCAGCAGGGCGTGGACCGCGCCGTCGCGCTCGCGCCGGCCAACCTCCACGTCCTGCAGGAATACCGGAAGCCGCGCCGGACGCGCCACCGCCTCTATGACGCCGGCGGCACGCACGCCGCCGCGGAAAAGGACGGGCGGCTCAGACTCTGCCCGTATTATTTCATCCTCGAGGGCAAGGCGAAGCTCAGCGGCGCGCTCGCGACCTTCTGCCCGCCCGACAAAAAAATCATCCACGGCATGCAGGACGCCGCACTACTGCCCTGCCGGATTGTCAATTGACGATTTTTCGGGATAAATTAGGAATCACCGGCCATGAGCTCGTTGGACCTTAGCCGCTTTCCAGCATGAACCGTCGTTTTCTCCGGCTTTGGATCTTTGTTTTTCTACTCTTGGCCCTGGGCCGTCCTTCGGGCGCCGCAGTTTGGGAAATCAACGTCAACACCATCGTGACGCCGGCAGGCAAAAGGATCCAGCATCCCACCTCCGGCAATCCCGCCTTTTATTACCCTTATGTCATCGGTTATGAGGAAGTGGGCTCGATCGCCGCGGGAAACAAAATTCCGGCCGATGCCGCGATCAAACACGCCATCGCCGAGGCGCTCGCCTCCCAAGGCTATTTCGTGACGCACGTCAACGGAACCAAACTCGATCCGCCCCCGTCACTCATTCTTGTTCTGAGATGGGGCAATATCAGCGCCGTGCGCTATGATGATGTGGACGACAATGGCGCCAGGACCCATAACTATAACGAAAGGGCCCACCAAAAGGAGATGCTTTTGGTGGGAGTAAAGCTGTCCGATTTTGGCGACGATCGGCTGGTAAAAAAGGACCTCATCAGCTCGGCTGATAAAAATCGCTACTACGTTGTCATTTCCGCCTATGACTTCGGCACCTATTACACCAAACATAAGACGGTTCTGCTCTGGATCTCGCGAATGAGCGTTTCCAGGCAGGATTTGGACCTAGACCAGGTGATCCCTTCCCTTATCAGTGCCGGAACGCCATTTTTGGGCCGGGAAACGCTGGAGCCGCGGATAATCGACGTCCAAGCACCGACCGGCAAGGTCGATATCGGCACGCCCATGATCAAAGGCTATGTCGAACCGGGCACGACCAAACCTGGGGCGTCCGCTCAACCTTGATCTACTTCGACTAACAAACCGAATAAGAATTGGTTCACGGCGCCACGACGGTGAAGGGGATGGCGGGCAGGAAGTTGATCGGAATGGCGACGACGCGGGCCTGGCCCTTGGCCCTGGCTTGGGCGTCCGGTTTGCGGTCGAGGACGATTTGTACGATCAAATTGCCCCTCAGGCCGGGCTTCACCTTGACGGCGTCGGCTTGGAAAACCAGTTCCGACCCAAAAAGTGTCCGGGAAACCTCTTTGAGCGAGATGCCGTCGGGCGGATCGTTGAGCTCGAGCCGGATGTCGCCCTGGGGAACCGAGGCCGGCACGCTCACTTTGAGGCGGCCTTCGCCGCCGGCGGCGATTTTGACCGGCGTATCGCCGGTAATGCCCGCCGGAAGCCGGCCGGGGAGGCGGCCGGTCACGGTCAGCCACTGCTCCCGGGCGGGCACGAGGTGACGATAGGCGAAGGCCTGCATCAGATCCTCGGCCGGGACGGCTTCATGCACGACGGTTTTGGCGCCGATCTGGGCGCGGCCCGCAAACGTGAGCGAAAGGGAGCCGCCCGGCGCAGTCGGCGGCGCGCCGAGGGTCAGCCGGATTTGATCCTGACCGGCGGGGATCTCCGCCCCGCTCAAGGAAAAACCATCGGGGGCTTCGGCGAGCTGTACGGCAATCGGCCCGTCAAAATTGTCTTTGCGCAGCGCGAAGACGGTGACCACGGCGTTGGCGCCGGCGTGGACGTTGATGCTGGAGGGGACGACGCGCAGCTCGAAATCGGGGCGCGCGAGATGCAGGTGCAGGCGGTAGGCGTACTCGGGCCCGCCCTGGTGCTCGGCATCGACCAGATGAATATAATAGGTTCCGTCCGCCGGCAGTTTCAGGCTGATGCGGGAGTCGGCTTGATGCGTGATCAGGCCGGCGCCTTTGTCTTCGTAGTCGTCGTTGGCGGCGATCGTCTTGCCTTGGGCGTCGGTGAGCTGCAGGAGCGAATCGAGCGGAGAATTCAGGCGGCGGGCAAACACCTCGATGACGACGCCGGCGCCGGCGCGGCCTTCGAAGCTGAAGACGTCGCGATCGCCGGGCTGTTCGATCCGGCCGTTGACGATGGCGGGCAGCGCGAGTTTTTGCGCGTGCGTCACGTCGTCGTTGGGCTCGACCTCGGCGCAATCGGGATCGGCGTCGAGCGCGAACGTCACCGGATTG
>DATJYF010000073.1:0-4928 GCA_035499715.1 Opitutaceae bacterium
GGGTGCCATCCGCCTTCACAAACAAGCTGTGCCCAACCCCGGCGGTGATCGAGGCGACACCAACGGCTGCTTGCACTGGTGTGGCTCGAACGGTCGTGGAGCCATCGCCCACTTCATCAAAGAAATCACTACCCATGCCATAGAGCGTACCATCGGTCTTCACAAACAAACTGTGGAAACCGCCCGCGGCGACCGCAGCGACGTCGGCGGCAATCTGTATTGGCGTGTTACGCTCGGTCGTGGTCCCGTCGCCCAGTTCACCCCCATTATTATAACCCATGCCCCAGAGCGTACCGTCAGTCTTTATGAAAAAGCCGGTGGAATAACCGGCGGCAATGGAGCTGACGCCGGTCGCAATCTGTACCGGCGTATTGCGCTCGGTCGTGGTGCCATCGCCCAGTTCGCCATCAAAATTGCCCCCCATGCCCCAGAGTGTGCCATCGCTCTTTACGAATAAGCTATAGTCTCCGCCGGCGGCGACCGAGGCGACGCCAGTGGCAACCTGTACGGGAGAAAGAGCAGGGAGCGGAACGCCGTCCAAGTCAACGCCGGGGGTGCCCAGTTGGCCCCAATTATTATTTCCCACCGCCAAGAGCGTGCCGTCGGTCTTGACGAATAAACTGAACTTATAGCCACCGCCTGCCACCGAGCTGACGCCGCTGGCAATCTTCACCGGCGTGTCATGTGAGATAAAAGAGCCGTCGCCCAATTGACCCCAATCATTCGCGCCCATGGCCCAGAGCGTGCCGTCGGTTTTTATGAAAAAGCTGGTGTAATCACCGGCGGCAATGGAACTGACGCCGGTGGCAATCTGCATCGGTGTGCTACGGTCGGTCGTGGTGCCGTCGCCCAATTGGCCCCAATTATTCCAGCCCACCGTCCAAAGCGTACCGTCGGTCTTCAAGAACAAGCTATGTCCCCAGCCGGCGGCGACCGCAGTGACTCCGGTGGCAATCTGCACCGGTGTGCTGCGGTTGGTCGTGGTGCCATCGCCCAATTGGCCATAATAATTGTCACCTACGGCCCAGAGGGTGCCATCGGTCTTCACAATCAGGCTGTAGTCAAAGCCACCGGCCATTGATTTTGTTCCGGTCGAGATTTTTTCTGGTCGAAAAACAAAGGAGGGGTGCCCATCGCCGATCTGGCCATAAGTATCGTCGCCAAACGCCTTCAAGGTGCCGGACGTTGTCGCGCGTCCCGCCGGGACGCAGATCAAGCCGATAACGAAGGTAAGGCCCAACTGTGAAAGCCGGCCGAGACGAACCATGCGGGAGAGGGAAGGCTTCATGGCAGAGACGGATTTGTGATCCCTTGAATCGAGCCGCCGTGCAGCGGCCGCCACTAACAGGCTTGCGCCCACAGGTGCAAAGTAAAGCTACGCAATGCAAAATGAAGGTAACTCCGTTGCCACGCCGTAACGAGAGCAACGATTGTTTGCCCTCTGCCCGGGCCCGCCAACCGGACTCGTCAGGCTTTCGGCCGGAATGCCTTCATCACCGTTTCGTTGGTTTCCAGCCGCGGGCCGCCGATGAGATCGAGGCAATAGGGGATCGCGGGGAAGATCGCTTCAAAGTTTTCCCGAATCGCCTTGGGCCGGCCGGGCAGATTGACGATGAGCGTCCGGCCGCGCACACCGGCCAGGGCGCGCGAAAGGATCGCGGTCGGGACAAACTTGAGCGAGGCGGTGCGCATGAGCTCGCCGAAGCCGGGCAGGATTTTTTCGCAGACTGCGGTGGTGGCTTCGGGCGTGACGTCGCGCGGCGCCGGTCCGGTTCCGCCGGTGGTGACGACCAGTCCGCAGCCGGCTTCGTCGGCGAGGCGGCGCAACTCCGCCTCGATGACGGCGCGCTCGTCGGGAACGATTTTGTAGTCGGTCTCGAACGGCGTCGTCAGCCATTCGCGCAGGAGGGCGACCACCGCCCGACCGGGGGTGTCTTCATAGACGCCGGCGGCGGCGCGGTCGGAAATGTTCAGGACGCCGATCTTGACGGTCATGAGATGAATTTAACCACGGATTGCGCGGATGAACACGGATAAATTTTCCTCATCCGCGCGGCTCCGTGCCATCCGCGGCCGGAAATTGAGCGATGATCTGCTCCGGCGTGACGCCTGTTTGCCGCAGCGCGCGCAGGCTGAGCGCGTCGTGGCGCTTGGCCAGGCGCACCCCGTTTTCGTCGGTCATGAGTTCGCAGTGGCAAAACGCCGGAGGCGTGTGCCCAAGCGCGCGGTAAAGCAGGAGCTGACGAAAGGTGGAACGGACGAGATCGGCGCCGCGCACGACCTCGGTGATGCGCATGGCCGCGTCGTCCACCACGCAGGCGAGCTGGTAGCTGGGCGTATCGTCCTTGCGCCAGACGAGGAAGTCGCCGAAGTCGCGGCCGGCAGTCGCGCGCTGCTCGCCGAGCCGGCCATCGGTGAACACAAGCTGCTCGTCGGGCACGCGCAGGCGCCAGTTGACGGAGATTTTTTCGCCGAGCGGCGGGAGCGGCGCGTCGGCCGCGGGACGGAAGCTTTTGGGATAGACCGGCTCGTCGTTCTCGCCCTCGTGAGGCGCGCTCGCGGCCTCGATCACGTCGCGCCGCGAACGGGTGCAGGGAAAAATCAGCCGCGCGGCGTGGAGTTTTTCCAGCGCGGCGCGATAGAGCGGACGGCGTTCGCTCTGGCTGTAGGGCGTATACGGTCCGCCGACGTCGGGACCCTCCTGCCAGGTCAGTCCGAGCCAGCGCAGGTCCTCGAGCATCGCGTCCACGAAATCCATCCGGAAGCGCACGGCGTCGAGGTCCTCGTTGCGGAGCACGAGTGTGCCGCCGGCGGCGCGGGCGCGTTTGGCGGCGATCCAGAACGTGCGCGCGTGGCCGAGATGAAGATGGCCGGTGGGCGAGGGCGCGAGCCGCCCGCGATACGATGGATGGTTTGCAATCACCGTTTTCTCCTCTTTAGCCGGAATTCCGCGGAGATTGAACCGCTAATTTACGCTAATGCGCGCTGATAAAAATCGGTTTCAATCCAGGTGTCTGATAATTATCAGCGTGAATTCGTGTGAATTAGCGGTCTAAGATTTTCCATGCAAAGGCTCCTTTGTGTTTACTGCGCGTCCAGCGATCACCTCGAGGCGAAATACCACGCGGCGGCGGCGGAGCTGGGTCGCGGCATGGTGGCGCGCGGCTGGGGGCTGGTCTACGGCGGCGGGCACATCGGCTTGATGGGCGTGGTGGCGCGGGCGGTCAAGGCCGGCGGCGGACGGGTCGTGGGCATCATTCCCGATTTCATGATCTCGCGCGAGCTGGCCTACGACGGGGCGGACGAGCTTGTGACCGTGGCCACGATGCGCGAACGCAAGCGGCTGATGGAGGAGCGCGCGGCGGCGTTCGTCACGCTGCCGGGCGGCATCGGCACGCTGGAGGAATTCGCCGAAATCGTGACGCTGCGTTATTTGCGCCGCCTCGACAAACCGGTCGTGCTGGTGAATCAGGACGGTTTTTATGACGACCTGCTGAAATTTTTTGCGCGGATGGCGCAGGAGCGTTTCACCTCCGCACGCGCCGCCGGCTTGTTTGCCGTGACAAAAAATGTAGAGGAAATCTGGCCGTTGCTTGAGCGGACGCAGCCGTTCGAGGCCGATGCGCTCTGGCGATGAGAGCCGGCGCGGCGGGCGTCAGCGCCAGAGCGAAACAAGGTCCTCCGTGCGCACCCAGCCGGTCTGACCGTTGGCGAAGACGAGGCGCGACCAGGAGCCGGTAAGGAATGTCTTGTCCACCACCGCGAGATTGCCGGCGGCGAGGGATGAGGTTTTTTGCATGGTGTCGGCCTCGGTCGGGATTGAGCGGAGCGTGGTCGAGTGCCAGACAATTGCGGCGCGCGCATCGGCCGCCGGGCCGTAGGCGTGGAGGCTCGCGCCGCCGGCAAGGACGGCGAGCAGCGCCAGCGCGAGCACGGGCAAGGCGATGAATTTGGTCCACGCCGGCAAATGGCCGTAAACGCGCAGCAGCAGCAGCGCGAGGGCGAACGCGATGAGCGCAGTGGCAGCGGCCAGGATCTGCTGCCATTCCGCAGGCGAGGCGAGGCGGGCGAGAAATTGCAGCGGCCCCGGCGAGGCAAAGGTGACGAGGTCGGAGGCGGCATAGCCGGCGTGCTCGAAGCCGAGCGCGAGATTCCAGCGCAACGTGTCGTTTTCCGGGTGCTGCACGAACGCCGCCGTCCATTGCGCGGCGGCTTCGGGCCAGCGGTCCTGCTGGGCGAGCGCGAGGCCGAGATCGTGGCGTGCGATCCAGTCGGCGGGCGTGCGCGCGAGCGTGGCGCGCCAGCCGGTTTCGGCCGCGGCAAAATCACCGGAACGATAGGCGGCAATGGGATCGGCCGGCGCCGGTGCGTCGGCGCGGAGGGTGAGCACGAGGACGGCGGCGGCGGCGAAGGGCAGGAGATTGCGCGGCAGCAGGAGCGTGGCGGCGGAAAATTTCGGCGCGGGGCGGGCGGCGAGCGCGGCCGCGGCGCGGTCGGGCCAGTCGGCGGGCAGGCTGGCGCCGGCGGCGTAGAGCGCGCGTTCGCTTTCGCGCCAGAGCTGCTGCCAGGCCGCGTCGTCGAAGGCGGTGGCGGGCGGCGCGGCGTGGTGGAGCCGGGCGAGGATGATGGCGTCGTGCTGCCAGGCGAGAAGGAGCCGGGCGCGTGCCGCCGGATCGGCGGTGGCGCGGAGCGAGGCGAGCGTGGCGGCAAGGCGGGCATGGGCTTCGCGTTGTGCCCGGCGCGGGTCGGTGGCGCGCGCCCGGCGCAGCGCGAGGGCGAGCCAGAAGAGGAGCAGCACGCCGAACGGCGCGAGCAGCACCGCGGCGAACGTCCGCCGGCTCCACGGCACCGGCGCCTCGGCGGTGCCGGTGAGCGCGTCGCGCGGAATGGCCGTCGGCTCCGCCGGCGCGCCGGGCAGCTTCAAGGCC
>DATJYF010000074.1:0-20752 GCA_035499715.1 Opitutaceae bacterium
TCACGCCGTGCTCGACCTGGAGGCGCGTGTTGACCTCGAGGAAATAAAATTCGCCGGTTTTCGCATCGAGGACGAACTCGACCGTGCCGGCGTTCTGGTAGCCGGCCGCGGCGCCGAGGCGCGCGGCGCACTCCCAGAGCCGGCGGCGCTGCGCCTCGCCCCGGCCGGGCGCGGGCGTTTCCTCGATGACCTTCTGGTTGCGGCGTTGCGCCGAGCAGTCGCGCTCGCCCAGCGCCACGACGTGGCCGAGGCCGTCGCCGAAAATCTGCACTTCGATATGCCGCGCCTGCTCGACAAACTTTTCGAGGTAGATGCCGCCTTGTTTGAAGTTGTTGCGCGCGAGCCGGTCGACCGAGGCGAAGGCCGCGGGCAGCTCCGCGGGCGAGCGGATGAGCTGCATGCCGATGCCGCCGCCGCCCGCCGTGCTCTTGAGCATCACGGGATAGCCGATGCGCGCCGCCTCGGCGAGCGCATGGTCGATGTTTTCCAAAAGCCTGCTGCCGGGCAAAAGCGGCACGCCGTTGGCCTCGGCCAGCGCGCGCGCGGCGTGCTTGAAACCGAAGGCCCGCATCTGCTCCGCGGTCGGCCCGATGAAAACCAGGCCGGCGGCAACACAGGCCTCAGCGAAGGCGGGATTCTCGCTCAAAAAGCCGTAGCCGGGATGAATCGCCTGGGCGCCGGTTTTTTTCGCAGCGTCGAGAATTTTTTCGACATCAAGGTAGCTTTGCGCCGCTGGCGACGGGCCGATGGCGACGGCCTCGTTGCAGGCCGCGACGTGCGCCGCGTGCTGGTCCGCCTCGGAATAGACCGCGACGGAGCCGACGCCCATGCGGCGCAGGGTGCGGGCGATGCGGCAGGCGATGGCGCCGCGGTTGGCGATGAGGATCTTCGTAAAAGGCATTTTCTCGAAATTAAGCGCGAAGAGACAAAGACGCTGAGTTCTGAATAAAAGGAAAACCCGGCGGCTCGTCTTTGCGGCTTGGCACTTTGCGTTTTTGAAAAGTCAGGAACTCCAAACCATCACCTCGATCGGCGTGGGATTGTAGGCGTTGCAGGGATTGTTGAGTTGCGGGCAGTTGGAAATCAGCCCGATAACGTCGCGTTCGGCCCGCATCTCGACGTAGCGGCCGGGACCAGACACGCCGTCTTCGAAGGTGAGGCGGCCGTCGGGCGTCACCGGCACGTTCATGAAAAAATTGATATTGCAGGTGATGTCGCGCTTGCCGAGGCCGCAGCCGCAGGTCTGCGCCCCGCGGATGAAGCTGTCGCGGCAGGCGTGCATGGATTCCTTGTCCAGCGCGTAGCGCATGGTGTTGCTTTCGCGCGAACAGGCGCCGCCCAGCGTGTCGTGCCGGCCACAGGTGTCGGCCACGATGGTGAGGAGCAGGTCGCCGCGGGTGGACATGAGGCGGGTGCCGGTGGTGAGATAGAGCGCGCCCTGGTGGCGGATGGTGTCGTTGGCGCTGTAACGGTTGGCCGGATCGCGCGCGTCGTAGAAAAGCGTGTCGGCAGCCTGGTTGCCCTCGAGGTCGACGATGCGGAAGATCTGACCGGCCTTGATTTCGTGCGACCAATGGTCGCCGGCCCCGACGACCTGGCGGTAAACAGCCCTGGCGGGATCGAGTTTGCTTTCGGTCATGGCGGTTCAGGCGCGCAGCGCGCAGTAATTTTCGGTGTTGAGGAAGGCGCGTTCGTTTTCCGGTCGCGAGCGGCGGCAGGGATCGTCGGGGGCGGCCGTCGGGGAGGGAAAGACGTCAAGCCGCACCTGGCGCGGATGATACCGCGGATCGGGATCGAGCGGGTGCTGGCAGGTGTTGAGCACAACGAGGGTATTCATTTCGAAGCGCAGGGCGATCTGGCCGCCGGCCGGGGAGTGGCCGGACACGAAGGCTAGCCGGCCGGCCTCGTCGGCCACGACCTTGCTGAAGAGATTCAGGTTCGGCACGAGGTCGCGCTCGCCCAGGCCCCACTTGGCGAGTTCGATGAGGAAGCATTCGCGGCCGTTGCGATGAAATTCGTTCCGCGCCGCCTGGTAGGTTTTTCCGCCGTATTTTTCCGCCACGAGCTTCGCGTCGGAGCAGCCGCAGACGGTGTCGTGCCAGCCGACCGTGTCGGCGGTGATCGAGGCGAGGACGCGGCCCATGTCGGAATGCAGGCAGTAGGGATGGCGGAGGTAAAAGATATGCTGGCCCTTGAGCGTGTCGGGCATGTTGTAGCGCTCGACGGTGAGGTCGGCATTGTAGAGCAGCAGGCCGACGTTGGCGCCGCCCTCGAGGTCGGTGAGCCGGAGGGTCTTGCCGCGGGAGACGACCGCGGACCACATGCCGGCGTGGTTCAGCGTCTTGGTGTAAAGCGGCGCGGCGGCAGGAGCGGAACTCATGGCGGAACAGTGTTACGTTTTTATACTTTCGTGTGAAGTCAATTCAGCAGCTTTCCTGCCAGATTCTGGCGCGTAAAGGCTTAGAGCAGCGGCGGGATGCCGACGGCGGTGAGCTGGAGCTTCCCGTGCCGGACGCCCTTGCAGGTGATGAGCTCGTCCGCCAGCTGGCGGACCTGCTTGGGCGGTCCCTGGACGAGCAGAACCTCGAGGTAATGATGATGCTCAAGGTGCACGTGCATGCTCGAAACGATGAGCAGGTAGTATTTGTGCTGGATGGCGGAAAGGGTGGTCTGGAGGTTCCGCTTCCGGTAGTCGTAAACCAAGCTGATCGTGCCGGCGGTGCTGCTCGTGCCGGTTTCGACCTCCCGTTCGGAAAGCTGCGAGCGGACCATTTCCGCGATGGCCTGCGAGCGGTTTTTGAAACCGCGCGCGCCGACCATCTGGTCGAGCTGGGCAGCAAGGCCGCCGGGAAGGGAGATGCTGAAACGGGCGGCTTTTTCGTTTGGGGGCATGCCGGGTCGTTTTTATCGACGCGAGGCGGCGGGTCACGGCTAAATTTGCCCCCGCTCCGGGCGGATTCGGCCAGGGCCGGGCGGTGGTTCATCAATAAAGCCGGGCATACTGGTCGATTTCCCACTGGCTCACCTGCTGATGGTAGGCGCGCCACTCTTCGGCCTTGTAGGTGATGAACTCGCTGCGCAGCTCGGCGCCGAGCACGCGCTCGACGAACGGATCGGCGGCGAACGCCTCCACCGCCTCCTCGAGATTGCGCGGCAGGTAGCTGATGCCGCGCGCCTTCAATTCGGCCTCGGGCAACTCGTAGAGATTGTCGTCCTGCGGCTGGCCCGGATCGAGTTTTTCGCGCACGCCTTCGAGGCCGGCGGCAAGGGCGAGCGTGGCGGCGAGATAGGGGTTGCAGGCCGAGTCGGCGTTGCGGCTTTCGCACCGGCCGCCGCCCATCGGCACGCGGATGGAGTTGGTGCGGTTGTTCGTGCCGAAGGAGTTGAAGACCGGCGCCCAGGAATAATAAGACATCAGGCCGCGGCGGACGAGGCGCTTGTAGCTGTTGACCGTCGGCGCGAAGGCGGCGCAGATGGCACGGCCGTGGCGGAGGATGCCGGCGATGAAGGCATAGGCGACAGGCGTAAGGCCGAGCCCGCGCGGGTCGTCCTTCGGGTCGCAGGCAAAAACATTCTTGCCCGACTTTGCATCGCACAGGGACATGTTGAAATGCGCGCCGTTGCCGGTTTTGTCCGGAAACGGCTTGGGCATGAAGGTGGCGAGCAATCCTTCCTCGGCCGCGAAGTGCTTCGCCATCATCCGGAAAAACACGTAGCGGTCGCACATCGTGAGCGCGTCGGCGTACTTGAAATCGAACTCGAACTGCGAGTTCGCGTCCTCGTGGTCGAAACTGTAGAGGTCCCAGCCGAGGGCGTTGATCGTCGAGGCCATCTTGTCGAGCCAGGCGAAGCGGTCCATGAACCGCTTCACGTCGTAGCAGCTCTTCACCAGGTCGTCGTCTGGGTTGGGGATGCGCAGCTTGCCCTGTTCGTCGAGCTTCACGACGAAAACCTCGCATTCGATGCCGAGGTTGAAACCGAAGCCCATGGCGGCGGCCTCGGCCAGGACTTTTTTCAGCGCCACGCGCGTGTTGATCTCGTAAGGCTGGCCGTGAAAGGCATTGTCCGCCGGCATCCAGGCGACTTCGGGCCGCCAGGGTAGAATGGTGATGGCGTCGAGATCGGGCACGGACGCGATCTCGTCGTCGTTAGGCCGCTGGCCGAGGCCGTCGAGCGCGTAGCCGGTGTAGAGCTCGGAACCGTGGGCGAAATGGAGAAAATGGTCGATCGGCACGAATTTTCCCTTGGGCACGCCGTGAATGTCGACGTAGGCGCCGACGCAATACTTGACGCCCTTGGCCTTGAGTTCGGATTGGATCTTCTGGATCTCGGTGTCGGTTTTCATGTGGAAGCTTTTTCGAAGTAGGAGGCGTCGAGCGGCGGGCACTCGCGCCGGCCGCGGCGGACGAGCGCGGAGAGATCGGCGGCCATCCAGGCGAAAAGCTTGCGGCCCTGCGCCGCGGTCGCGCGGCCCGGCGCGCCGGTCACGCCGTTCGTGCTCGTGCGGTTGACCGGATGGGAAAAGACGAGCCCGCGCGTGCGGTCTGGATCGCCGGCCGTGGCGATTTTTGCGCGCCGCACCAGGCGCGGGGCGAAAGCCAGCATGAGCGCGGTCTCGGCGGCATTGGCGTGCCAGTCGGCGCCGTCGGCGGAAAAGGCGCGGGCCACGCGCGGACTGAGCGTGGCGGTGTTGATGACCGCGACCATGAGCGCGTCGTGGCGGCTGCGCAGAATTTCCAGCGCGCAGCGCAACGGCGCGGCGTTGGTCATGTGGGCATTGACGATGAACAGCCGATGGAAGCCCGCGGCGTGCAGCCAATCGCCGATCTCGGTCACGATCGCGATGAGCGTCTGCGGACTGAGCGCGAGCGTGCCGGGCCAGCGGTGCGAATGACCGAGCGAGCAGCCATAAGGCAGCAGCGGCAGCACGGGCACGCCGGTGCGCGCGCCGGCCTCCGCGCACACGCGCTCCGCCAGCGCAGAGTCCATGCCCGTGCCGAGATGGGGACCATGCTGTTCGGTGGCACCGACGGGCAGGATGGCGGCATCGCAGCCCTGCGCAGGCAGCCTGCCGATTTCTTCCCAAGTCAGTTCGGCCCAGTTTTTTTTCGGCGGCCGCTTCATGAGAAAGCAAGTCCCCGCTGGATTGTTTCCGGCTGACGCGGCGGCAATGACGCCCTTGCCCTGCCGGCCGCGCGTTCAACGAAACGCGTCCGTTGCCGCGCCGCGATCCAGCGGTTGATTTCGTCGAGATTGGCCGCCGGCACGCGGGAGAAGGGCGCGGCCTGCAGGTATCCGTCGGGGCCAAATTCAGGCGTCATCGTTGCGATCGTGCCGCCGCCGCGTTCAGCGGCCGACCAGACGACATCCCACCACCGCTCGTGGGCTTCGAGCGCTGCACGGTGTTCCGGCGCGGCCGGATGCGGCACCTGCGGCCCCTGCGCATAGCCGACGCGGGCATGGATGTGGTGCGCCCGCTCGGCGCAAAGTGCGAGGATGTCGGGTTCGTCGTCGAGGACCAAGCGCTCGCAGACGCAGCACCAATGGGAGAAATCGCAGGTCAGCCGCAAGGTCGGCAGCTGAAGCAGGAGCTTGCGCGTTGCCCAGGGACTAAAGGTGGATCGGCTGCGATGCGTCTCGATGCTCGCCATCACGCCGAGTTCGTTGGTGAGTTCGAGAAGGTGGCCGAAAAATTCGACGCTCTGCGCCAGCGACCAGCTGTCGCAGCCGGCCAGGACGGTGAGAAAAACCGGCGCACAGCCGAGCGCGGCTTCGGTCTTCCGGCGAAAATCGTCCAGATGTTGTGCGGGCAGCCTGTTTTCCGGGACGTAGCCGCCGCCGGTGGTGATCTCGGCAATGAACGGCACGCCAGCGTCGCGTATTTTTGCGGAAAATTCCGCCCGCACATTTTTTTCCAGCGAAACCGGCCCCTCCACGCCGTCGAAGGCGCCGGCACGGCAGTCGGCCAGCGCGGCGTCGAGATCGAAGCCATTGGTCCAGAGCGAACGAAAAAGGTGCAGACGCAGGCTCATGGGTTCAAGATCAGGGCGACGCGAAATCCGGTGTTGTCCCGACGGTGCGCACGCGGCAGCGAATCGCGCCACGAGCTGCGCAGCAGGCGGGGAAGATAATCCCAGGCGCCGCCGCGGATCACGCGCCGGTCGGAGTCGCCGCCGCCGATCCAGGCCGAGCCGTCGATCGGCGCACCGACGTAATCGGGATGCCAGACGTCCTCGACCCATTCGCAGACATTGCCATGGAGATCGTGCAGCCCAAAGGGGTTTGGCTCATAGGTGTCCACCGCCGTCCGCCGGCCTGGACCGATGCGCTTGCCGTCCTCGGCGTACAAAAAATTTGCGGCCTCGACCGCGATTTCGTCGCCGGTGGCAAACGGCATGTGGGTGCCGGCGCGGCAGGCATATTCCCACTCGGCTTCGGACGGCAGGCGGAAAGGCTCGCCGGTTTCGGCGCGCAACCAGGCGCAGTAGGCCTGCGCCTCGTCCCAGCTTACATTCACCACCGGCCAATCCGGATCGTCGTCGGGGGCGTGGTCCGGCACAAAGGCGCGGTATTCGCCGACCGTGACGGGAAAGCGTCCAAGGGCGAACATCCGGTCGATCACGACGCGATGCGCCGGCCGCTCCGTGTCCGTGGCAAATTTGTCGTCCGCGGTTTCGCCCATGATGAAGGTGCCCGGCGGAATTTTGACCAGCGGTGGCACTGTTTTGATTTCAGAGATCATCGACCCACCTTCCCTCCTGCACGTTGGCCGGCGCGGTCACGGCATATTCGGTCCAGCCGGCGGTAAGGCCGCCGTCGATGGCGATGTTCTGTCCGGTGATGTAGGCGGCCTCGTCCGAGGCCAGAAAATGGCAGAGCGCCGCGACTTCCTCCGGTTCGCCGAGCCGGCCGAGTGGTGCGCGCTGCTCGATGAAGGGAATCTCAGGATTGTCCGGGATGTCCGTCACGGCCGGCGTGCGGATCGTGCCCGGGCTCACCGCGTTCACCGTGATGCGGCGCGGCGCGAGTTCAATGGCGCCAAGGCGGGTGAGATGGATCACTGCGGCTTTCGAAGCGGCGTAGGCTGCGGCCCCGGGCGTGGCGAGCAGGCCGACAAAGGAGGCGATGTTGAGCACGCGGCCGCCGTCGGCGAGCGTGCGTGCGGCGTGCTTCAGGCCAAAGGCGACGCTGTTCACGTTGACGGCAAAGGTGCGCTCGAGCAGCGGTCCGGTGAGGCCGTCGAAGCCGACCCCGAGGGGTTGAATCCCGGCGTTGTTGACCAAAATGTCGACGCGGCCGAATTTTTCCCGCGCAGTGGCGAGCATGGCCGCGATATCGTCCTCCCGCGACACGTCCGTTTGGCGAAAATCGAAATCGTCGGCCGCCGGCCGTCGGTCCGCGACCAGCACGCACGCGCCGGCATCGCGAAACCGCCGGGCGATGGCGAGCCCGATGCCGGAGGAGCCTCCGGTGACAATGGCGAATTTTTCCGCGAGCGAAAACACGGCGGGGTAAAAATGGGGTTCAAGCGCGCTGGCCGGGCGCGGCGGGGCGGTCATCAGTCGGCCAGACGCCGCGGATGCGAGCGGCAAGGTAACGGTGAAAAAGCCAGACGGGCATTTCGAGATGGCTGAGGCGGCCCGGCTGCCAACCGCTGGCGTAGAGTCCGCGCTGCACCGCGGTGCAGACCTCCATATCCTCGAGGTGAAAATCCACCAGCGACCGGGTGATCTTTTCGCGCAGCAGGGAAAAATTTTCCCGCGCGACGAAGTCCGGCGGGACCAGCGTGGTGGTGAGCAGTTTCAACCGGTCCGGGCCGAGCGGCTGGAGCCGGTACCAGATGACGCGGTCAGGCGCGGTCGCGAGCAAAAACGTCGGATGGGCGAGAAACAGGCCCCATTCGGTTTTCTGCTGCTCGCTCAAGCCCGGCACGGGCGGAGGATCGGCGCTGAAATCGCCCCGCTGCGCGAAGGCGAGGTATTCCTGGCGCACCGAATCCTTGTAGGGCAGATGGGCACGGACGTAATGACGGCGCTCCTGCTCGGTCCAGGTGTCGCGCGCCGGCATCATCGGCTGGAGCGTTTTGTGATGGATGCCGAGGTGGTGGTAGCTCTCCATGAAATTTTCCACCAGAACCTTCCAGTTGAACGGGCAGTCCCACTCGCGCGCCACCACCAGTTTCATTTTGTGTATCCCAAAATTAGATACGTCATCGGCCAGGCCGGCCAGTCCCTCGGCCAGCGGCGGCGCCCCGCCGTCAAGGTTGACAAAAACAAAACCATTCCAGACCTCGCTGCGGAACGGCTTCAGGCCGAAGTCGTCGCGGGCAAAGCCCTCGGCCTGGTGCATTTCCGGGCAGGCCTTGAGGCGGCCGTCGAGTTCGAAGGTCCACGCATGATAGGGACAGAGGAAAATCCGCGTGTGGCCGCAGGCGGGCGCATCGGGCTTTGCCTCGGCCGGGCCGTGCCCATCGTAGCCGAAGCCGTCGGGCATGATGTCCATCGCGCGATGCGGGCAGACGCGCGAGAGCACGCGCACGGCGCCATCCTTGTCGTGCACGACAATGATCGGCTCGCCCAGCAGGTCGAGGTTGAGGAAATCGCCCGCCGCCGGGATTTGCGAAACGTGCGCGACGCACTGCCAGCCGCCCCGCAACAGGTGCCGCGTTTCCCATTCGAAAAACTCCTCGCTGGTGTAGGCCTGGGCGGGAATCGTGCGGGCGGCGGCCAGCGGAAGTTCCGCCGCGGCGGAGATGCCGCGCTGGATGTCGGCGACGGACATCGGCGGCTGGGCGGTGCGTGCGCTGGTGCGGTTCGGAAAGGCCAGCGGCGGAAAGACGCCTTGGAAATTTGAGGCGATCGCGGTCATGGGGAAACGAGACGGGCGTGGTCGAAATCGATTTCCCGGCGTGCCGCGGGATGCGCCCGCACATAATCGGCCAGCTCGCGCCCGCGCGCGAACCATACGCCGCCCTTTGCCTGCATTGCGCTCACGAGATCCTCGAGGAGCCGCACGCGCGACGGCCGGCCGCTCAGCCAGGGGTGGAGCGTAAGCACGAAGCAGCAGCCGAAATCGTGCATCGCCTCAAACTCGCGCCACCACAGGTCATGGACCTTGGCACAATTTTCCGGGACAAAGCCCCAGGCCGGATCGGCGTTGAAGGCGAATTGCTCCCAGTCCTCGAGCAGCCATTGGCCGGGGATCTCGACCAAGCCGTTGTCGTGCAGGTAAGGCACGTCGTCGCCCATCTCGCTGGCGCAATAGCTCAGGCCATGGCGCACGAGCAGATCCGCCGTCCAGGGATTGGTCTCAAACCATGGCGCGCGGTATCCCACCGGGCGGACGCCGGTCAGCCGGCCGAGCAGCCCGATGCAGCGAACGAGAATGTCCTCCTCCTCCGCCTCGCCCAGGCCGGCGAGTTTTTCATGGAGATAGCCGTGCAGGCCGATCTCGTGACCGCGCGCCACGATGGCCTCGACCATGCGCGGATGCTGCTCCGCGATATAGCCGGGAACGAAAAACGTCGCAGGCACGCCGAGATGATCGAGCAGGCCGAGCAACCGCGGCACGCCGATGCGCGGACCGTACTCGCATTGTGACATCAACGTGCGCCGGCGCGCCAGCTGCGGGTCCTCGCTCAGCGCAGTGGTCTCGCCGTCCACGTCGAAGCAAAGCATGGCGGCGCAGCGGTGGCCGTCGGGCCAGGTGAACCGCGGCAGGGGAAAAAAACGAGGGGGACCGGCGTCATTCGACTTCATCGCCGGCCTCCGTGAGTTTGATCACCGGCAGCTTTTCCTCCTCGGCGTCCGCCGGGCCGTGGATCAATTCGTCGAGGCGGTGCTTGAGGGCAAGAAATTCCGGCGAAAGCAGCTGATCGGCGCGCCGCGGCCGGGGAATGGGATTTTCGATCACCTCGAGCACGCGGCCGGGGTTGGCGCCCATGACCACGATGCGGTCGGCCAGATAACAGGCCTCATCGAGGTCGTGGGTGATGAAGAGTACCGTCACCTCGACCTTTTTCCAGATCTGCAAAAGATAACTCTGCATTTTGCAGCGCGTGAGGGCGTCGAGCGCACCGAACGGCTCGTCCATGAGCAAAATCCGCGGCTCGTTCGCGAGCGCCCGTGCGATGGCGACGCGTTGTTTCATACCGCCGGACAGCTCGTGCGGATAGGCGTGCTCGAACTTGCCCAAGCCCACCATGTCGAGCCACTGGCGCGCCTCGGCGTCGGCGGTCGACGAATCCTTGCCGCGCATTTCCAGGCCGAACATCACGTTGTACTTCACCGTGCGCCAGGGGAAGAGCGTGTAACCCTGGAAAACCATGCCGCGATCCGGACCGGGGCCGGAGACGGGATGGCCGTCGATGAGAATCTCGCCGCCGGTGGCATCCTCCAGCCCGGCGACGATGCGGATGAAGGTCGACTTGCCGCAGCCGGACGGGCCGATGATGCAGATGAACTCGCGGCGGTGGACGTCGAGCGACATTTTCTCAAACGCGACGTGCGCGGTGCCGTTTGTGCCGAACATCTTGTAGAGGTCGCGCACGCGCAGCACCACCGGCCGCTCCCGGATCCGACGGAAACGCGCGGCAACCTCCGGGCTTTGCTCGTGGTAATCGGGAAGTTTGAGCGGGGCAAAGGACATGGTTGGCAGCTGGCGTCAGGCTTCGGACGTGATGGAATCGGGCGTCTCGCCGACGAGGCGGGCAGCCGGCATGGATGAGGAATCCGTCGCCTCGCGGGATGATTCGGTTTCAGCCGCAGACTCCGGCGCGCCAGCCGCGGCCTTTGGTTTGGCGGCGCGGGCTGATTTCCTCGCCCGTCGCTTCCAGGGGAAAAGCACGGTGCCGAGCCAGGCAAATAACATGTCGCAGGTCAGGCCGATGATGCCGATCATGGCGATGGCAGCGTAGACGTTGTCGAAATGACGGTAACGCGCCTGCTGGTTGATGAAATAAGTGATGCCGGACATCGTGCCGACGACCTCGGCCACGATCAGGTAGGTCCAGGCCCAGCCGAGCAGGATGCGCATGTCGGTGTAGATGTCGGTGATCGCCGCCGGAATGACCACGCGGGTGAGCAGGCGGTGGCCGCGCGCGCCGAGCGTTTGTGCGGCCTCGATCAGCGCCGGATCGACCTTGCGCACGGTATTGGCGATGACCAGCACCTGTTGGAAGAAGGTGCCGATGAAAATGATCGCGATCTTCGGCGCGTCCTCGATGCCGAGGATGGCGACACAGAGCGCGCCGAACGCCGGCGCCGGCAGATAGCGGAAAAATTCAATGAACGGCTCCTGCAGCCTGGCGAAGAACCGGTAAGTGCCGCAAAGAATGCCGAGCGGCACGCCGAAGACCGACGAGATCACGAAGCCCCAGAAGATGGTGCGGATGCTGTGGCCGAGGCTTTCGTGCAGCCACGGTTCAGTCGGAAGCCGCGGCGGCGTGACGAACGCGGTGTAGAAGGCCCGGGCGACCGCGTGCGGCGGCTGGAAATAGATGGGATTGACCCGGTAGCCCTGGGGCGGCGCGTGGTTGTCCTTTTTTGCATCGGCCAGTTCCCTGGCGAACACCGTCCGGTCGACCTCCATGCCCGTCATGAAATAATCGACGCTGCCGGGATCGGTCACCCGGATGAGCGGATGCCAGATCCACGGCACGTAGCTGACGATCGACCATAGCGCGAGAGGCAGCGCGAAGGACAAAATCGTCAGCACGAGCCGCCGTCGGTGCGGCAACTCGTGCCTCAAGCCCAGCCAGTCGCGCAAACCCATGGGTTGATCCTCAAGTCATGACAAAAGGGAAACCGCCGTGAAAATTTTCAGGGCAAGCCCAGCGTGATGCTGGAATAAATGTAGTCCTCCGGCTTCTGGCTGGCCTTGTAGACGCCGTTGTCGAGGGAGAATTTGTCGCTGAGCAGCATCGAGTCGTGAAGATTGATGGCCGCGCCGGCGTCGCCTTTGTAATTGGCCTTGGCCTCGGCCAGGGTCTCGAAATGCGTGCCGGGAACGTTCTTCGCATAATCGTCGGGCTTCTGCTGGACCTTGCCCGCCATGATCTTGATCGCGTCGTCGCGCGTCTTCGGATCCATGATGTAGGCGACGCATTTATAGTAGATGGCCGCAATCTTGGCCCAGTCGTCGTGATGGGCGGCGAGGCTGGCCGGATTGACCGCGAGGACGTCGTAGATCAGGCCCTTCGCGTCCGCGCTGGTGAAAAGCCGCTTTGAGCCCGGCGTGGAGAGCAGGGCCTGGCCGGAGATCGGATACCATGCGCCGACGGCGGCGACCTGGCCGGAGGCCAGCGTCTGCGGCATGTTGTTGGTCGGCGTGTTCACGAGCGTGACGTCGTTTTGCGTCAGGCCGTTGCGCTTGAGTCCCTCGAGGAGAAGGAAGTGTTCGACGAGCCCGAACTCGACGGCGACCTTCTGGCCCTTGAGGTCCTTGATCGAATTGATGCCGGGCTTGCCGATGATCATATCGCTGCCTTCGCTGTAGTCGATGATCGCAATAAACTTGCTCGGCGAACCGGCCGCGCCCGCACCCAGCGCATCGGAGGCGACGATGCAGTCGGCGTCAATCTTGCCGGCGGAGAAGGCGTCGATCGAAGGACCATAATCGAACCAGTCGAACTCGACGTCGACGCCGGCGTCCTTGAACCAGCCCTTTTGCACGGCAATCTCGAAAGCGGTGTAGCCGGGCCAGTCGCTGTAGCCGACTTTCAATGGCGCGGCGGGCAAAGCCGGCCGCAGGACGGCCAGCGAAAAGAGTATAAGGCAAACGGTCTTAAGGGTTAGCTTCATAGCGCGATTGTGTTACGTTTGTGATATAGTGTGTTACGCCCGGAAAAGTAGCACGTAGTGTGCCGTCGCTGTCCGTTATTTCATGAAGTCTTCGCGGCCGTGCCGTTTGCGGCCCGGGCGCAAATCCGAGCCGGCCGCAAATTCCCTCCCGTTGCCGCGACTCGAACCGGTGTTTGACATCCCCCTGGCGGCACCGTTAAGCTGGACTTGTGAATAAGACGCCTTCACTGGCAGGCGCTTTGCTTTTGGCGGCCGCGAACGTCGTCGCGGTCAACGCTCAGACTTCCGATCACTTCGAGTTGCAGGATCTTCTTCCCCGTTCCTTGCAGAAAAATCCCCGCATCCAGCTGGCCGTGATCACCGAGTACACGGTCGACGGGATAAAAGTCACCCCTGCCACTCCACAACACCCCGTCTATTACGTGGGCAGCGACAGCGGCCTGACAGCCATGGGAGACACGGTGGCGGGCGAGAAACCGCCCCCGATAGAGAAATTAAATGCCGCCATGGAAAAAGCCCTGGCAACCAACGGCTACCTGCCGGCGGACAAGGCGCATCCGCCCAGCTTGTTCATCCATTACCGGTGGGGTTCATTCAATCACCTGGAAACTTCGTTGAACATGCCGACGGATGTTCGGGACACTGAGGCAATGAGCGCCCTTGCGCAAGTCGATCAAAACGATCAAAGCCCCATGGATGAGATGCAGCAGATAAACCTGGTGGAACGCGCAGCGATCGTCGGTGGCACCAAATTTGCACACGATGTCAAAAGGGCCTTGAGTGACGGACACCTGGCAGAATTTCGCCTCCGGGATATCGAAACCAGCCAGCTGGTGGCCCAGACTTTTGATGATCTCTACTTCGTGATCGCCTCCGCCTATGATTTCAATGCGGCCCAAAATGGGGAAAAAAAGCTGCTCTGGCGTACCAAAATGAGCACGTCATCCCAAGGCATAGAGATGGGCAGAACGCTGCCGCAACTTGTGACGAATGCCGCGCCGTACTTCGGCCGCTATATGGAAAAGGCCGTACCGTTGCACGTGCGCATCTATGCCGGCACGGTTGAGATGGGCGAACCGAAGGTTGAAGGGTACGCGGCGCCGCAGGCGAAGTGACTCAAACACGTCTGGAACAGCCTCGCATTTTCGGCAGACTGCTGCCTCGTGAATACCTCGCTTGACGAAAAGGCCAGCTTGCCTTGAGAAAATTACTTCCAACCTCCACCAGGTTAGCGAGATACAAATGCACAAAAAAATTTCGCTAGAAATTCCTTGAACTAGACAACTAGTCAACTATCATTCCGGCATGGGTAGAACATCAGATGCAGACCAAAGGCTCATGACCGCCGCTCTCGATCTCATGTGGGACGAGGGCTACAGCGCCGTCACGATCGACGAGATCTGCGATCGGGCCGACGTCAAGAAAGGCAGCTTCTACTATTTCTTCAAGTCAAAGGCCGAACTGGCGATCGCCGCCTTGGAAAAGCTCTGGATTGACGACTGGAAACCGCGGCTGGACCGCGAATTTTCCCCTTCCGTCGAGCCGTTGAACCGCCTGACCAATTATCTCGATGCCCTCTACACCCGGCAGGCCGAGCACTTCAAGAAATACGGGAAGGTGCTGGGCTGCCCCATCGGCTCGGTGGGTTCCGAGGTTAGCACGCAGGAGCACGATGTAAACGCCAAGGTCCGCGAAATCGGCACACGCAAGCAACGCTATTTTGAATCCGCCATCCGTGATGCCATCGCCGAAGGCGCAATCGAGCCGGGCGATGCCAGGCAAAAAGCCCAAACCCTCTTATTCCTGATCCAAGGCGCGCTCAGCGAAGCGCGCATCATGAACAACGCAGAGCTTCTCCGCAACCTGCCGGCCACCGCGCTGCAGATGCTCCGAGCCAAACCGGCACCGGCCGCCACCGCGGCCCGATAACACCCTCACCCTCCGCGAGCCCTCTCACCTATCTCGCTCCACAGCTTTACTTTACCTATTTTATAGACAACTAGTCAACTATCATCCCGCCATGAACGCTTCCCTCCACCACTCCTCTTCTGTCAGGCGCACTTCTGCTGCACGCTTTTCCGCCAGTCGGCGCTCCGACGACGCCGGTATTACGTCCGCCCGTCCGCACGCCGTCCTCGCGGGCTATTCTTACAGTTCCATCGCCGATGCCGGCGAAGATTTCTTCAGCCAGATCTGGACGCCCGGCCTGCTCGATCGGCTGCAGGCTCCCCTCACCCGTTATCGCGAATGATCGCACCCTTTCCCCCGGCCCGCGCCGGTTCCACTAAAATCAATCCGTCTTTTTCCGTCATGAATACGCTCACAACCACCGCTTCCCCTGACACTGATTACGCGGCCTTTGCACCTTCCCATCATTCGTCCGGCAGGGCCGGAATGCTGGCCCGCCTTCCCTGGCGCAAGATTCTCGCCGGCTCCGCGGCCTTTGTCATCGCGGCCTCGGCGGTCGGCGGCTACCTGCATTATGCCGCCGGCTTCGAGTCCACCGACGATTCCTATCTCGAGGGCGACGTCCATCCGGTGAGCCCGCGCATCAACGGCACCGTCGCCCGCGTGTTGATCAACGACAATGATCACGTCGAGGCCGGCCAGCCTTTGTTCGAAATCGATCCCGCCGACCTGAATCTGGCGGTGCAGGCTGACGAGGCCGGCCTGGCCCAGGCGCAGGCCGGCGAAATTCAAGCGAAGGCGCAGATTTCGCGCGCCCAGGCCGACGTCGAGACCGCCGTCGCCCGTATCGCCCAGAATGCGGCCCAGCTCACGCTCGCAGAACTCGATTTCCATCGCATGGAAACGCTCGTGAGCAAAGGTGCCGCTTCCACCCAGGAGCTGGACGAGGCGAGGGCGGCGTTTGATGCCGCGCAAGCCGCCCAGCAGTCGCTCGCCTCGGCGCGCGACTCCGCCGAGGCCGGGCTCGCCGCCGCGCAGGCGCAGCACGCCGTCGCGCTGGCCCAGGTCCAAAAGGCCGAAGCCGCGCTCGAGACGGCGAAGCTCCAGGTTGATTACACGGTGGTCCGCGCACCGAGCTCCGGTCGCGTCGCGAAGAAGGCCGTCGAGGTCGGCCAGCGGCTGCAGCCCGGCCAGCCGGTGATGGCGATCGTGAGCGACCAGGTCTGGGTCGTGGCCAACTTCAAGGAGAACCAGCTCGCCCGCCTCCGGCCCGGCGAAAAGGCGACGATCCGCGTCGACGCCGACCGGGGCCGCGTCTTCCAGGGCGTGGTGCAGAGCTTCTCGCCCGGCACCGGCGCCGAGTTTTCCCTCCTTCCCCCTGACAACGCCACCGGCAACTTCACCAAGGTCGTCCAGCGCGTGCCGGTGAAAATCCTCTTCGCCGACGACTCGCGGGCGGAATCGGCCGCTCATCTCTCGCCCGGATTGTCCGCCGTCGTGAGCGTCAACGTCCGCGAATAAGCGGCGCCGCAAGCCTCAACCCGAAATCGCCATGGAAACATCAACCACTCCCGCCGCGCCCGCGATTGCGCCCGGCTCGCGGCGGGCCTGGATCGGCACGCTCGGCGGCATGCTCGGCGCCTTCATGGCCGTGCTCGACATCCAGATCACCAATGCCTCGCTCCGCGACATTTCCGGAGCGATCGGCGCCACCCTCGACGAAAGCTCCTGGATCTCGATCGCCTACCTCGTGCCCGAGATCGTCGTCATCCCGCTGACCGCATGGATCGCGTCCGTGCTCGGGCTGCGCCGCTATCTGCTCGTCACCTCGGTGCTGTTCCTGGTCTTTTCCGCGCTCTGCGGCCAGGCGTGGAGCCTCGGCAGCATGATCGCGTTTCGCGCCGGCCAGGGATTTTTCGGCGGCGCGCTCATCCCGCTCGGCTTCACCGCCGTGCTGCAGATGCTCCCGCCGTCGCGCCACGCCGTCGGCTTTGCCCTCTTCGGCCTCTCCGCCATTTTCGCGCCCTCGATCGGGCCGAGCATCGGCGGCTGGCTGACCGACAACTGGGGCTGGGAATGGAACTTCTATCTCAACCTGATCTTTGGGCCGGTCCTTTTCGGCGCCGTCTGGTATGGCTTTCCGTGGACGCCGGTGCGGTGGGAAAAATTTCGCGAAGCCGACGGCTGGGGCATCCTTCTGCTGTCGCTCGGCCTCGGCGCGCTCACCACCCTGCTCGAGGAAGGCACGCGCGACGACTGGTTCGGCTCGCCCTTCATCACCCGCCTGGCCGTGCTCGCGGCCGTCGCCCTGCCGCTCTTCGTCGCCTGGCAGCTTCGCGCGAAAAAGCCCGTCGCCGACCTGCGCCTTTTTGCCGTCCGCAATTTCGGCCTCGGCTCGATCGTCAACCTCGTCCTCGGCGCCTCGCTCTATGGCTCAATTTTCCTGCTGCCGCTTTATCTCAGCAGCGTGCAGGGCTACGGCTCGCAGGACATCGGCGCCACGCTTGTGTGGGGCGGCATTCCGCAACTCTTCATCATGCCGCTGCTGCCCTGGTTCATGAAGCGCGTCGATACGCGGTGGCTGATCGTCTACGGCCTGCTGATGTTCGGCGTGAGCTGCCTGCTCAACACCGAGATGACGGCCGACTTCGCCCACGATCAGCTGCGCTGGTCGCTTTTCATCCGCGCGCTCGGGCAGCCGTTCATCCTCGTGCCGGTCGCCTCGCTCGCCACCTCCGGCCTGCCGGCCGCGCGGGTCGCCGGCGCCTCGGGCCTTTTCAACATGGTGCGCAATCTCGGCGGTTCGATCGGCATCGCGCTCCTCTCCGCCCTGCTCACCGTCCGCGAACGGTTTCATTCGAACCGCCTTGGCGAAACCGTCAATGTCTACAATCCGCTCGCGCGCGAGCGCCTCGCCGCCCTCACCCGGCATTTCACGTCCGCCGGCAGCGATGCCACCACCGCCGGCCAGCAGGCCGTCGTCGCGCTCGACGGCATCGTTCGCCGCGAAGCCACGCTCATGGCCTTCAACGACTGCTTCCATGTGCTCGGCTTCGTGCTCATCGCGGCCACCGTCGCCGCGCTGCTCGCCCGTCCCGTCCGGGCCCAGGCCGCCGGACCCAGCCACTGATCCATCATGACCCTCATCCTCATCACCGTTGTCGCGCTCGTCGTCGTCACGGCGTGGGACACCACGCAGACGTAGGCCCGCGGCCGCCGAATTTCCAACTTCGCCCGGCCCCACCACCGCCGGGCCCAACTCCCAACCACATAAAATCCACACTCATCATGAAAAAGCTTGAAGGAAAAGTCGCAGTCGTCACCGGGGCGTCCAAGGGCATCGGCGCCTCCATTGCCCGGCACCTCGCCAGCGAGGGCGCCTCCGTCGTCGTCAACTACGCCTCCAGCAAGGCCGGCGCGGACAAGGTCGTCGGCGAAATCACCGCGCAGGGCGGCAAGGCCATCGCCGTCCAGGCCGACGTCGCCAAAAAGGCCGACATCGAACGCCTCTTTGCCGAGACCAAAAAGGCATTCGGCCGCCTCGATGTCCTCGTCAACAACGCCGGCGTCTACGAATTCCGTCCGCTCGAACAGATCACGGAGGAGCATTTTCGCCGGCAGTTCGACGTAAATGTCCTCGGCCTGATCCTCACCACGCAGGAAGCCGCCCATCTGTTCGGCTCCAGCGGCGGGAGCGTGATCAACATCAGCTCGATCGCCAGCACCGCCGCGCTGCCCGGCAGCTCGGTTTACAGCGCCACCAAGGCGTCCGTCGATTCCGTGACGCGCGTGTTCGCCGCGGAACTCGGCGCGCGCAAGATCCGCGTCAACACCATCAATCCCGGCATGATCGAGACCGAAGGCGTGCATGCCGCCGGCTTCATCGGGAGCGATTTCCAGAAAAACGCCGAGGCGCAGACGCCGCTCGGCCGCATCGGCCAGCCGGAGGACATCGCCACCGTGGCGACCTTCCTCGCCTCGGACGATTCTGGCTGGATCACCGGCGAAACCCTCCGCGCCGGCGGCGGCTTTCGCTGACGGCGGATGCCGCCCGGTGGGCAGCGCCGAGGCTTTTCACCGGGCGGCAGCTTTGCCGGCGACGGCGGACGACCCGCCGCCGTTTATGTGCGCAAAGAGAGTTTATGGTTTCAAAGGTTCAGCGCGCGTAAAGTTCGTGCGGGGCTTGATCAAAATATTTGAACAACGCCGGACAGAGCCGTCCTCCCGAAGCTGGCGCTCGCCGAACTGCCCGAGAAAACCTATTTTATTGTCGGAACCGATGTGCTGCATCGGCTCGACCGCGAGATCACGTTAGCTTGGAATCTGCGTGTCACTCGAGTTCGCCCCGGTGCCGCACGGTTAGCGGAGCAATTGCGGGAATCCCTGCAACTCAGCCAGCAGGACCTTCGTGCCCCAAAAAGGCTGGGGAGATGCCGTTCAAGATCCCGATAAACAGTCCGCAAATCAACCCTCTGGCGCGGGCGCACGACCTGAATGGTCAGGAGATTCAAAAAGCGAACAACTCTTGCTCGCCGTGTAATTGTCGCCGAATTGCTGTTGAGAAACCGCCACGCACCATGCACGCTCGAAAAGTTCTTTGGATTTTTGGGCCTATAGCTCAACGGTTAGAGCAGAGGACTTTCACGGGTCGGTGCAGTGGAAACGCTGCACTCGTCAGGTGTAAATTCGGTGAACGGTGTTAGATCCCAACGCCGAGCGAAATCTTCGCAAGAAGAGACGTGTAGAGACCATAATCACCCACCTAACCCGCAGCGGCATGGTGAAGGCATGGTCCAGACCACGCACGGATTCCCGCGAGGCTATCCGGCGGCGAAAGCCGAAGTGGTAAGCATAATCCTTTGGTTCTGGGTTCGAGTCCCAGTGGGCCCACCAAATCCAAATATGGAGAAACCGAAATTGTTGTCGACGGAAGCACGAGTAGGCCAATTTGGACAGCCTTTGCTTCGGCGAAAGGAGCTTATATGGATACGCATTCTCCGCGGCTTCCTATTTCCTTTTATGCTCATGATGGTACGTTGGAGTATCATCCGGCGTGTCCAGAGGAGGAGGACTATAGGTCTGCTGACCGCGAAACACCCAGCTGCCCGAGCAAGAACGTGTGGCAGGACCGCCGGTCTCATCCCAGAGGTTTATGCAGCATAGATCCTCGTATGATGATGCGGTAAACCGATACATGCGATCAGCCGCAAACTCCGCGTCAACCGTGTACGAGCCAGTGAAAGTAAAAGGGCCACTTGTCTCATCAGGCGTGAGCTGGGAAAATGTCAGCGCAAGCGCATGTTTTCCGGGAGAAATCCACACTTTTCCGGCTTTGGCCCAAAGCTGAGATTGTTGATCCAAATTGAAGATTCCAGACGGAAACCCGACTTCCAATCCGTCAATTTGATCAATACTGACATCTGCTTTTCCGGCGTATGGAGAGCGAAAGATCCCAGCGATTTTGAGCGTTTGCCCTACCCCAACACTCGCCGAATCTTTTTGCTCAGTGTATGCATACTTTGGTCCAGTGGCGCTGGGGCGATTCCCGCCCTGATCTAAGGGAGGGTGGGCGTGCTGAGCACCGCCAGATTCGGCATAGGGCGGAAGACCATAAAATTCAAGAATCGTATTCCAAATCTGCTCATCCATCGGCGACAAGCGTGCTCCAATAATACTCGTAACCGTTTTGCCCGTAGCAGCATCAGTGACCCAAAAGTCGACGCATAACGTTCCATCAAAGGAAGTTCTACTGACTTTGGATTGCACAATATAATTCGATCCTGAAATAGCATTAACTTCAAGATCGGCTTGCGCCATGCCGAGCCCTGGAGCTAGCGCCGTACCGAGCCCTGGAGAATCGAACTCGACTGTCAGAATCCGTAATCCCGCGTCAATTTTAACATCGGTATTCCAACCCGCCATTCCCGCCAAGATGCGCTTTCCGTCAACGGAAAGAACAAAGGTTTTTTCGTCACCGACCATGCCAAGCAAACCCGCGTTTCGTACTTCGGAGCCCTTAATTAAGGCGACACCTGCCCCGAATG
>DATJYF010000075.1:0-20320 GCA_035499715.1 Opitutaceae bacterium
AGGGCGTCGCCTTTGGCGACGGCAAACGCGGCCGTGACGTGATCGAGACCTGGAGCCTGCCCGGCACCATGGTGACCTGGAAGGTGCGGCTGGCCGCGCCCGGGCATTTCCGCGTCGCGGTCGAATACGACACGGCGAAGAAAAACGACGGCGGCGATTTCACCATCGAGGTGGGCGATCAGGTTCTTTCCGGTGGGGTCACACCGACGGAAAATGACGGCGCCTTTCGCACCGCCGAAGTTGGCGAAATCACCCTGCCGGCCGGCGAGTTCGTTCTCGCCGTGCGCGCCAAAACCATCTTGGGTGGCGACCTCATGCGCCTGAGGCAAATCGAGCTCACCCCGGTCGAAATTGCCTCCGTCAAACCATGACGGCGGCCGCCGCCCCGCGGTCGTTCCGTTCCGGTCATTTCACGTTTCCATTCCCTTATGAAAACCTCAGCCCTGTTCCCCCGGTCTTTTCTTGCCGCGGCCCTGGCGCTGGCCGCCGCGCGCGGCTTTGCCGCCGAAACCCTGCCGCTCGGTTCCTGCATCGAGCCCAAGCAGGCCGAAAATGAGCTGGCCCGCCCCGCGGTCGACAAAACCGCCGGCACCGACAGCCAGCCGCTCGCCATCGCCGGACACACGTTCGAGCACGGCGTCGGCACCCAGCTCGAAACCACCCTGGCCCTCGCCGTGAACGGCGCGACCCGTTTCACTGCATCGGCCGGCGTGGACGATGCGACCGAAGGCGACGCGACCGTGATTTTCACGGTGGAGGCGGACGGCAAGACGCTCTGGCGCGGCGAACTGCACCGCGGCGAGGCGCCGGCGGCGGTGGATGTCGATCTGCACGGCTGCAAGCAGCTGCTGCTCGCCGTCGGGGATGTCGGCCACGCCCAGTCGCGCGCCTATGCAGACTGGGCCGACGCAACTTTCACCGTCGAGGGCGACGCGCCGAAATGGATTCCGGTGCCGCTGCCGGCGGAGGAGGCGGTGATTTTGACGCCGCCCGCGCCGGCGGAGCCGCGCATCAACGGCCCGCGCGTGTTCGGCGTGCGGCCAGGCTCGCCGTTTTTGTTCACCATTCCCGCGACCGGCGACCGGCCGATGACCTTTGCCGCGGACAATCTGCCGGAGGGGCTCTCGCTTGACGCCGCGACCGGCCGCATTACCGGCGCGCTGGCCAAGCCGGGCGGCTACGACGTGACGCTGCACGCCAAAAACGCCCGCGGCACGGCCTCGGCGCCGTTGCACGTCGAGGTGGGCGAGAAAATCGCGCTCACGCCGCCGATGGGTTGGAACAGCTGGAATTGCTGGGCCACTTCCGTCGACCAGGACAAGGTGCTGCGTTCCGCCCGGGCCATGGCCGCGAGCGGGCTGACCGAGCACGGCTGGACTTACATCAACATCGACGACACCTGGCAGGGCCGGCGCCCCGGCCCGACGCACGCGCTCCAAGGCAACGAAAAATTTCCCGAAATGAAGGCGCTGTGCGATGCGATCCACGCGCTCGGCCTGAAGGCCGGCATTTATTCGACGCCATGGGTCACGTCTTATGCCGGTTATCCGGGCGGCAGTGCGGAAAATCCCGAGGGTACGTGGACCAAGCCGGCCGGACCGAAAAAAGTGAACCACGACATCCTGCCTTGGGCCATCGGCAAATATTCCTTTGCCGCGGCGGACGCGAAGCAGTGGGCGGAGTGGGGCATCGATTATTTGAAATATGACTGGAGCCCGAACCGCGTCCCGGAAACCGCGGAGATGGCCGGCGCCCTGCGCGCGAGCGGCCGCGACATCGTTTTCAGCCTGTCGAACAACGCGCCGTTCAACGCGCCCTCCGGCGGCGCCGCCGACTGGGCGCGCCTGGCCAATTGCTGGCGCACGACCGGCGACATCCGCGACACCTGGGGCAGCATGACGCACAATGGCTTCAGCCAGGACAAATGGCGGCCGTTCGCCGGCCCCGGCCATTGGAACGACCCTGACATGCTGGTCGTCGGCGACGTCGGCTGGGGACCGAGGCTCCATGCGACCCGTCTCACGCCGAACGAGCAATACACCCACATCAGCCTGTGGTGCCTGCTTTCATCGCCGCTCCTCCTCGGCTGCGATCTCGAAAAACTCGACGCCTTCACGCTCGGCCTGCTGACCAACGACGAGGTCCTCGCCGTCGACCAGGATCCGCTCGGCCGCCAGGCGGCACAGGCGGTCGTCGACGGCCGCCGGCAGATCTGGGTCAAGGAAATGGCCGACGGCTCGCGCGCCATCGGCCTGTTCAACCTTTCGCAGCGGCCCGACACGTTTGCCGCCGTCTGGAGCCAGCTCGGCCTGAGCGGACCGCAGCGCGTGCGCGATCTGTGGCGGCAAAAGGATCTGGGCGTTTTCAAGGACCAGTTTGCCGCCGAGATTCCGCGCCACGGCGTGATCTTGATCCGCGTCTGGCCGGCGTCCGAGCCGTAAACGGGCCGGGACACCGCCCTTCCTCCGATCTTGGAGGTTGCCTCGACCGCATGAATGTTTTCCCATCATCCTCCCATGCCACCCCAAACCACTCCTGAAAAATCGAATTATCGCTGGGTCATCTGCTCATTGCTGTTCTTTTCGACGACGGTCAATTACATGGACCGGAACGTCATCAGCTTCCTGAAGGAGTATTTTTGTACGCCAACAAGTCAGGGGGGCTTTGGCTGGTCCAACACGGATTATTCCAATCTGACCTCGTTCTTCACTGGATTTTATGCCGGCGTGACGATCATAGCCGGCTGGTTCATCGACAAGATTGGAACCAAGCTGGGACTGGCGCTCTCGCTCATCATCTGGTCGGTCTGCGGCATTTTCAACGCCTTTGTCGGCGCGTTGGTGGCGATGCACATTATGATCCGGAGCGCATTCGCCGTCGGCGAGGCGGGCAACTTTCCCGCGTCGATCAAGACCGTGGCCGAATGGTTTCCGAAGCGCGAAAGGGCATTTGCCACGGGTATTTTCAACAGTGGATCGAATTTCGGCGCGATGATCGCCGCGCTTTTTGTCCCCTGGTGCCTGATTCATTACGGCAACGCCATGGGCTGGAAAATGGCGTTCATTCTCACCGGTGCGTCGGGCTTCATCTGGCTGATTTTCTGGTTCTGGCTCTACGACACGCCGGCGAAGCAGAAGCGGATTTCAAAAAGCGAATACGATTACATTCACATCGACGATGAGTCGGCGGTCGAAGATCAGAATGGGGACAAGGCCAAAAAAGTTTCCTGGTGGAAACTTCTCGGCTACCGCCAGACCTGGGCCTTCTTCTTCGGCAAGTTCATGACCGACGGCATCTGGTGGTTTTATCTGTTCTGGCTGCCGGATTATTTGTTCAAGCAATTCGGCATGACCCCGCACCAGGTCATGGTTCCAACCTTTATCGTCTTCGGCGTTGCGATCATCGGCAGCATCTACGGGGGCAGCATTCCGATGACGCTCATCAAAAAAGGCATGCCGGTCTACCGGGCGCGCATGACGGCGATGTTGATCATCGCCGTGTGTCCCCTCGCCGTGCTGACGACCCAGTATTTTGGCGACGTGAGCGTTTTTGGTAAACTGGCTTCCGTGCTGGCGGTGGCGATGATCTGCATCGGTGCCTCTGCCCACCAAGCCTGGTCGGCGAACCTTTTTACCACGGTTTCCGACATGTTTCCAAAAAAAGCCGTGGCTTCGGTCACCGGCATCGGCACCACGGCGGGTGGCATCGGTGGCGTGATTGTGCAGAAACTGGCAGGTTCTCTCACCGATGCCTTTGCCAAAACTCCTCAGACCGCCTACCTCATTATGTTCATCGTTTGCGCCCTGAGCTATCTGACCGCCTGGGTCATCATGAAGGTTCTCGTGCCGCGCCACCAGCCGATCACGGATCTATAAGTTGGGATTTTTCGAGATTGAATGGTCTGTTTTGGAATAAAAAACGTCTTTCTTTTATCACCTTATGAACTCATCCATGACCCGGATTCTCGGCCTCGTTGCCACGTTCGCTTTCAGCACCGGTCTGGCACTGGCCCAGTCCCACACCTTCAACGTCCGCGACTACGGCGCCACCGGCGACGGTAAAACCATCGATTCGCCGGCCATCAACAAAGCCATTGACGCCGCGGCGGCCGCGGGCGGCGGCACGGTCTATTTTCCCGCCGGCACCTATGCCAGCTATTCGATTCATCTCAAGAGCCACCTCGTTCTCCGCCTCGACGCCGGCGCGACGATTCTCGCCGCCGAGCCGCCCGCCGATCTCTCGACCGGCTACGACGCGCCCGAGCCGAATCCCGGCGCCGACCAGTATGAGGACTTCGGCCACGCTCACTGGCACAACAGCCTCATCTGGGGCGAAAATCTCGAGGACGTCTCCATCATCGGCCCCGGCCTGATCTTCGGCCGCGGACTCAGCCGCGGCGGCGGCCGGCGCGATCTGCTGCCCGCGGAGCGCAAGC
Organism: Opitutaceae bacterium; assembly: GCA_035499715.1. Lineage (GTDB taxonomy): Bacteria > Verrucomicrobiota > Verrucomicrobiia > Opitutales > Opitutaceae > DASRHD01. Next base: position 4,436 of record DATJYF010000075.1, read on the forward strand.
TGCCCAAGGAACAGCGCCCCGACGTCTCCCTGCCGAAAAATTCCGCCGCGACCGGGGAAAAACGCGGCCCGTTCGGCTATCCCGGCCGGGATGTCCTGCCCGCCGGCGTCGGCAACAAATCCATCGCCCTGAAGAACTGCCACAACGTCACCTTCCGCGACTTTTCCATCTTCCACGGCGGCCATTTCGGCATCCTCGTCACCGGCGTCGACAATCTCACGATGGACAATCTCAAAATCGACACCAACCGCGACGGCATGGACATCGACTGCTGCCAGAACGTCCGCGTCTCGAACTGCTCGGTCAACTCACCGTTCGATGACGGTATCTGCCCGAAGAGCTCCTACGCCCTCGGCTACGCCCGGCCGGTGAGGGATCTGACCATCACCAACTGCATGGTCAGCGGCTACGACGAAGGCACGATGCTCGATGGCACCTGCCAGCGCACGGTCAAATACGGTCACGGCCCGAACGGCCGGATCAAGTGCGGCACCGAAAGCAACGGCGGCTTCATCAACGTCACCATCTCGAACTGCGTCGTGGAGTATTCCCGCGGCATTGCCTTCGAGTCGGTCGACGGCGCGATTATGGAGGACATCACGGTTTCCAACATCGCCATGCGCGACATCGTCGACACGCCGCTCTACATCCGTCTCGGCTCGCGCCTGCGCGGTCCCGAGGGCACGGTGATCGGCACCGCCCGCCGGATCAAGATCAACAACGTCGTCGTGCACAATTCCACCGTCGAGGGCGGCATCATCATCGCCGGCGATCCGCTCGCCCCGGTCGAGGACGTGTCCCTCAGCGACATCTTCGTCGATTACGAGGGCGGCGGCACGGCCCAGGACGCCGGGCGCCCCGTGCCGGAATATGAGGGCGACGGCCGTTATCCCGAGCCATTCCGCCTCGGCAGACTGTCCGCCTGGGGCCTCTTCGCGCGCCACGTCAAGGGCCTCGAGGTGCACGACGTCGAGTTCCGCGCCGGCCAGCCGGATTTGCGTCCGGCCGTGTGGCTCGAAGACGTCGCCGGCGCCGATTTCGAACACGACCGGCTGCCCCACGCGGCCGGCACGCCGGTCTTCGCGCTGAAAAACGTCAGCGACTTCACCGTGCATAACAGTCCCGGCGTCGCCGATGCCCGGCGCGACAAGGCGGCGGACGAAAAGCTTTAAGCGCGCAACGCCATGTCCTTGCCGGGATGCCGCCTCGTCGCCATGGCGGGAAGCCGCATCCCATTGCTGCTCGCGCTGGCGCTGGCCGCTCCGCCGCAGGGCCGTGCCGCCGTGCCGCCGGAATCGCCCGTCGTCCTGACGATCGAGACCAGGTCCGCCGGCGCCGCCATTCCGGTGGACTTCAGCGGCTTGAGTTTCGAATCGCAGCGCCTGCTGCCGGACAAAAACGGCTGGCATTATTTCAGCCCGGAAAACCGGCCGCTGGTCGACTTGTTCCGGACGCTCGGCGTCAAAAGCCTGCGCGTCGGCGGCAACACTTCGGACAATCCGGCCGTCAGGATTCCCGGCGGGGCCGACATCGACAGCCTCTTCGCCTTTGCCCGGGCGGCCGGCGCGAAGGTCATCTACACCCTCCGGCTCAAGAATGCCGATCCGGCGGACGACGCCCGCATCGCGAAGTCCATTCTTGCCCGTGACAAATCCGAACTCGCCTGTTTTGCCATCGGCAACGAACCGAATGTCTACGCCAAGCCGTATCCGGTCTTTCACGACACATGGGCGAAATTCATGGCGGCGATCACCGCGCCGGACATGGCGCCGGAGGCCGTTTTCTGCGGGCCATGCACGACTCCCGGAACCGGCGCCTGGGCGGCCGATTTTGCCCGCGATTTTGCCGCCACCCGCCGGCTCGCCTTCATCAGCCAGCATTCCTATCCCGGCGGCAACGGCCGGAAAGTCCCGGACCCGGCGGCCGGCCGCGACGAAATGCTGTCGCCGGAGTTTGTCCGGCGTTACGAAAAATTTTATCAGCTGTTTGTTCCGGGCGTGCAGGCCAGCGGGCTGCCTTATCGCCTCGAGGAGACGAACAACTTTTTCAACGGCGGGGCGGAGGACGTGAGCGACACCTACGCCTCCGCGCTCTGGGGGCTCGATTACATGTGGTGGTGGGCGGAACACGGCGCCGCCGGCCTCAATTTCCACACGGGAGACAAGGTCGCCGCCGCCGACGCGAGCGCACCGTGCCGTTATGCGGTTTTTCTGACTTCGCCGGCTGGCTACGCGGTCCACCCGCTGGGTTACGCCATGAAGGCGTTTGCCCTCGGCAGCCGCGGCCGGCTGGTGCCGGCTGACCTCACGGCGAACAAGGATCAGCTCAACCTCACGGCCTACGGCGTGCTGGCGGCGGATGGCGCGCTCTGCGTCACGCTCATCAACAAGGAGCACGGCGCCGGCGCGCGCGATGCGGCGGTGACGCTCGCGCCGGACAGCCGCCATGTCCGCGGCCGCATCCTCCTTCTCACCGCGCCGGGCGGCGATGTCGCGGCCAAAACCGGCTTGCGGCTCGGCGGCGCTCCCATCCGCGACGACGGAAGCTGGGACGGCGTCTGGACGCCGCTGCCCGCGCCCTCCGCCGATGGATCGTTCATCGTGAAAGTTCCCGCCGCCACCGCCGCCGTGATCGAATTGGGCGCACACTGACCGACGATCGCGTAAATCGCTAACCGGGAGCTTTCCAGTAAGCTTTGGAGGGTTTCAAATTGGGTGCAGGGGCGGGATTTGAACCCGCGACCTTCAGGTTATGAGCCTGACGAGCTACCAGGCTGCTCCACCCTGCAACAAGCGGAAGGGATAACAAGTCACTCCCGGTGCGGCCTGTCAACGGCATTTCCCGCCCAAAGCCGGATCGGGACACTACCCGGCCAAATTCGCGCTTGCCAAGCCTCCCCGCGGTCTTTGTTTTGGGCAGCTCCGTTCGTTCCAATCAACCGCAATCATTCAACCATACGATCGCAAGGCGGCCCTTCGGCCGACCTGTGTGTCGCCTGATACATAGATCATGAACATCACTCCCAAAGACCTGCTCGATGCCGGCGTGCATTTCGGGCACCAGACCAAGCGCTGGAATCCGCGCTCCAAGCCCTACGTGTTCGACCACCGCCAGGGCATCACCATCATCGACCTGGCGAAGACCCAGGTCGCGCTCGAAAAGGCCTGCGCCTTCCTCGAAAACCTCGTCGCCGACGGCGGCAACGTCCTCTACGTCGGCACCAAGCGCCAGGCCCAGGACATCGTCCGCGAGGCCGCCACCTCGGTCAACATGCCCTACTGCGTCAACCGCTGGCTCGGCGGCACGCTGACCAATTTTGAGACGATCAAGCGTTCGATCGCGAAATTCAAAAAATTCCAGCAGATGGAAAACAGCGGCGAGCTCGCCAAGCTGCCGAAAAAGGAGGAGTCGTCCATCAAGCGCGAGATGGCCCGCATGCAGCGCAATTTCGACGGCATCACCGAGATGACCGAATTGCCCTCGGCCCTCTTCGTCATCGACGTCAGCCACGAAAAAATCGCCGTTGCCGAGGCCGAACGCTCCGAGGTTCCCTGCCTCGGCCTGGTCGATACCAATTCCGATCCGACCAGCGTCTCGCATCCCATCCCCGGCAACGACGACGCCGCCAAATCCATCCGCATCATCGTCGAGGCGGTCACCGCCGCGGTGCAAAGCGGCCTCAACCAGCGCGACAGCCGCCGTGTGGCCCGCGGCCAGGCCGAATTGCGCGCCGCCAATGCGGCCGCCGAGGCGGCCGCCGCCGGCGAGGTCGACCTTTCCAAGATCGAATTGCCCAAGGACGTCCTTGCCGGCGAGGAAGAGACCGTCGTTCTGCCGAAGAAAAAGCCCTCCCGCCCGCGCAAGGCGCCGGTCAAGGCCGAATAATTTTTCCCGTCATTTTTCCTTTCCATGAGCACCGCCATCACCGCTCAAATGGTCAGCGACCTGCGCGAAAAAACCGGCGCCGGTCTGCTCGACTGCAAAAAAGCCCTGACCGAAGCCAGCGGCAACATCGAGGAGGCTGTCACCATTCTCCGCAAAAAGGGCGCTGCCTCTGCCGCGAAAAAAGCGGATCGCGCCACCAAGGAGGGCCTGATCGAGAGCTACATCCATCTCGGCGGCAAGGTCGGCGTTCTCCTCGAGGTCAACTGCGAGACCGATTTCGTCGCGCGCAACGAGGAATTCCGCGCTTTCTGCAAGGACATGTGCCTGCAGGTCGCCGCCCACAGCCCGCTTTACGTCGCCCGCGAGGAAGTGCCCGCGGCCGAGCTCGCCCGCGAACGTGAGATCGCCGCCGCCCAGGTCCAGGGCAAGCCGCCCGCCGCCGTGCAGAAGATCGTCGAGGGCAAGCTCGAAAAATATTATTCGACCGTCTGTCTGCTCGACCAGCCCTTCGTCCGGCAGCCGGAGAAAACCGTGAAGGAAATCCTCACGGAAAAAATCGCGAAGATCGGCGAGAACATCCAGCTCCGCCGCTTCACCCGCTACCAGCTCGGCGCCTGAGTGCCGGCGCCGCGTCCTTGCCTTTTTTCCGGCGCCCAGCTCCATCGTTGGCGGAGCGCCTTTCTCTTTCACCATGAAAGTCACCCGCGGACAAATCCTTGCGCGCGGACTGACCCACCGCTGCCCGAATTGCGGCGGGCGCACGCTCTTCAAGCCCGGCCGGTTTTTCGAGGTCAACCAGGAGTGCCCGCAGTGCGGCCTGAAATTCGAGCGCGACGAGGGGTTCTTTCTCGGTTCGATGTCGCTCAATTACGGCGTCACGCTCGTCGGCTTCCTCACGCCCGTGATGCTGCTCGCGTATTTTCGCGTCATCGGCGTCACCCTCGCCGTTGTTCTCGCCGGTGCCGGCTCGATCGGTTTTCCGCTGTTGTTCTACCGCTCCTCGCGCAGCTGGTGGCTGATGAACTATTATTTTTGCCTCCCGCAGCACCTGCCGGCCAACCGCGAGACCGCCCGGGCGGACGAGGACGAGAACGTCTGACCGGCGTACGGCCGGTATTTTTCGGCTTCCGTTTTCCCGCGCCCACTCTACGTTTCGCCCTTCCCGCCACGGAGAGGTGGCAGAGTGGTCGAATGCGCCTGACTCGAAATCAGGTGTGCCGGCAACGGTACCGTGGGTTCGAATCCCACCCTCTCCGCCAGTTTCTACGTTGCAATGCAGCGACTTAGAAAAGCCAACAACCGATTTGCCAGTTGACGTGGCAAATCGGTCATGAACCAAACACCAGAATTCCTCATATCAGAATTCACGAATCCTTCCGGGGAGATCGTTTTTCGCGTTTCCGGCTGGTTGGACGGAAAACGAATCCGCAAAAATTTTCCGACCCGTGCGGAAGCAAAGGCCGAGTTACAGTCGCTCGAAATCGACGCCGCGCAGGACCAGACCGGGCTGCGTCGCACAGTAACCCGGTTGACTGAAGCGCAACTGCGCGAGGCTGAGGCGGTGTTTCTTCGGCTCGCCGGCAAGCCACACTCTCTTACGTTCTGTGCCGATTTCACGCTGACCAATTATCGTGCACCGGACCGTGCGAAACTGTTGACCGATGCTTTGACCGCATACATTGCGGCCAAAAAGCGCGAACAGGAGCGCGGCATCATTTCCGCTGTTCAGGTCGCCAGCATAAAAAAGGAGCTAGCACTTTTAGAAACGCATTTCTGCGGCACATCTATTACCGGGGTTACAACAGCAAAACTGATCGCTTTTTGCGAGCGCGGTTGCCCTTCGCTGAAGACTTACAACAATCGGCGCGGCATCTTGGGCACGTTTTTCAAATTCGCCTTCCAGCAGGATTGGATAGTTGCGAACCTTATCGAAAAAATTCCTTACCATCGCATCGCGCACAGACGCGGATCAGCGAAAGCACTCGGGGCGGCACAGGCTGCTGAATTGATGGAATTCGTCGAAAATTACGAAAGCGGACGGCTGGTGCCATACTTTGGTCTCTGCCTTTTTGCCGGTATCCGTCCCTGCCTGCGCAACGGCGAAATCCTCAAGCTCAGACCTGAACAAGTGTGTCTTGAAACCGGGGTAATTCATATCGAGCCGGAGGTCTCGAAAGTGAGGATGAAACGCAACGTCACGATACAGCCGAACCTCGCAGCTTGGTTGCAGGCTTATCCTTTGGAAAAATTTCCTATTGTGCCTCCGAATCTACAGCGCCTCCGGGCTGCGGTAGCAAAAAAATTTGGCCTCTCAAAAGACATCATGCGGCACACGTTCATTTCGATGTTCGTGGCCAAATTCCGGTCGATGGGTGAAGCGGCGCTGCAAGCGGGTAATTCTGAGAGCATCATCCGCAAGCACTACCTGGATCTGAAAAGCCCCGCAGAAGCCGAGGAATTCTTCAGCATCCTGCCAAAGCACGCGGCGCCCGCAACCGCGCAATTCACGGTGCTTCCGGCGCACGGCACCGCGGCCCGCCGACAGGTCAGGCCGGCCGCGTGAGTTGACGGGCAGGCAGGGGTATGGAAACGCCATCAACAGCACCAATTGAAAGCCAACTCACGGACATCATCGGTCTCCGCGCCGCCGGGATTTTCCCCAGAGGTAAGGAGCCGTCCATCCGCACGCTGCGGAATTGGACGAAGCTCCGGCGCATTCCGCATCACCGCGTGGGTCATTTCGTCTACTATGATCCAGCTGAGGTCGCCATCCATATTCGAACGAAACTGAAGGTTCCGCCTCGAGCATGATTCGGTCGAACCAAACTATTCGTCACATAAAACCGTGTTGTGATCCCTCCTCCCTAGCGTTGTCTGTTGGTGAGCCAGAAGCTCGCTATCTGTTTCCAGGGTAGCGATGGCAACTTCTTTGGTGATCGCTCGAACACTGGCCCGACCATTTTCGGGACAGCACCGACACTTCCAGATACCTCTAAATAACCTCTCGGCGTCTTCCTCGGTGCTTAGATCAAAATTTCGGTCCCAATAACACATAGTGGCGAATTTAAAGCGGTAGTGGTAAGATGGGTAGTTCCAGCGCGGGCAAGTGGGACATAGCCCTGGCCCGAATGTGCGTAATGTAAAAAGCCAACACGTGTTGGAAAATAGGATCACCAGTCCGGGTCCGGGGTGCTGATCCTATTTTGAAATCAGGGCGGAGTGTAGGGTGGCGGCGAAATCAAATCACCGCCCATGAAAAACGAAAACGATTCATTCTTCATCGAACCGCCCGACCCGGAGCAGGAAGGCCGCGCCATCGCGCTCCAGGTCATTTGCCGTCTGCTTTTGTGGATGGCGGACGAGCCGAACATCGAGGATCGGGGGCTGCGCGCGTCGGCTGCGCTCTATTCCATCCGTCCCGATCTGATCGACGGCGAGACGCTGGAACGGCTGGGCGACCGGACCGGCCGGACCCGCCAGCACGTCCACGGCCTGGTGGACAGCTTCCGCCACGCCACCGGGCTCAAGTCATGAAGGCCGAGGACAAGATCAACCGGCTGCACGAGGAAGTCGTCCGGCAGACGACGGACTCCGAAAAATGCCTCCACGCCGCGCTGGTCGCGGCGTGGCAGGCCGGCCAGTTGTTGCTCGCGGAAAAAGAGCGGGTCCGCCGCACGATGGGCGCGGCGTGGGGGCAGTGGATCAAGGAAAAATTCCACGGGTCGAAGAGCACGGCGCACAATTATATGCGGCTGGCCGAAAACACGGCTGACGTTTCGGACTTTGCGGGGTTGAGTCTGCGCCAGGTGTACTTGCGCCTGGGCATCGCCACGGAACCCAAGTGCCGGAGAGACTCCCCGGGCGTGGCGCCGCTACCGGAGCACATCCGGCTCGCCAACCGGCTCCTGGAGGCGCTCAGCCGTTGCGAGATAAAGGTGAAGTCCAGGCCGGAGCAAAGTGTGCTTTTGCGTCAGGACTTGCAGGCGCTTTACGTGCGGTTGCGCCGGCTCTTTGAGCCCGGCGCCGCGGCCGGCTTGCCCGGCCGGGCGCCTTCGGATAACAACCGGCCATGAAATCGCCTGCCGCAAAAGACGAACGGCTGCTGCGCCGATTGATGGACAACACCGAGGAAAGCGCGGCGGCGGCCCTGTTCATGCAGCTTTACCGGCAGTCGCCGCCGTTGCGTCAGTGGCTGCGCGAGGACTACGCCCGCGACATCAAGGTCAGAGACAAATTCGACCGACTGGCCGCGAAGGAAGTCCCGGTCAGCCGTTTCGCGGAACTGACCGAGGACAACCGGGCATGGCGGAAAGAACAGACACGGCTCAAGAAACAGATGCCGGCAAACATTTACGGCGGGCTGACCTGGAACGAGGTCGTGCGGCTCGTTCATCATTACCAGGCTGGCCGGCTCGACCTGGGGGCCTTTCTTTTTGTGCGCCAGTGGCGCAAAGCGAAGAAGTCATCGCCGTCGCTCATGTGGAGCGGCCTTGCGCTTTTGGAGTCGGTTCTTCCCTCCGGGCGGAGGCGTTTGCTGCGGCATCTGAATGTTGCCCTGGCCTTTGTCAAAAAGTACGAGAACAAGGCGCAGCGGCGCTCGACGGTGGGCTATTCCGACTGGTGGAAGCTGAACACGCTGATCTACATCCTGCGACATCCGCGGGAATCGTACACCACTCGTGAGCTGCGCGCGTTTCTCAAGACGTTGGGCCTCAAGGTCGGCAATCTGGACATCCGCCGGTTTTGCAACCGGCACGGAATCCGCCGGGACACGCTGCCGGGCCGCCCGCGCCGGCGTGGGACTGTTGCGAAAGCAGCTCCTCGCTCACGGGCTGGCGCTGGACATTAGCGCGGCCATTTCAGGCGATAAGCCTGGCTGTCGGGTGCGACGGCGAACTTCGAAACCAACTTTTTACCCGTCGTGCGTCGTGCCGCGCCGTCGAGGCTCAATTGCGTCAATGAGGTGATAAAATCGCGCTCCGTTAATCCCAGTCGGAACGCGACAGGAGTTTCATTTTCAAAGGGCGCATGGTCACAGCAGAATGGATTGCGCCTCCCAAAGCATCCGCGGCGGCCAAGCTGGCCTCGAAGTGGATTCTGGTCATCAGCGAGCAGTCCGTCATACGCGACCTCCTGGAGCGGTTTTTCCAGATAGACGGGCATTTCGTATCCACAGCTGCCGGAGGTGGAGAGGGATTGGACCGGGCCAGAACTTTGCCGGTCGATCTGATTGTGTTGGACAGCGACCTGTGCCGGTCGGCCGCGATCCGCGCCCAGCTCAAGACCGAGAAGGCGACCCGCAATGTGCCGGTACTGTGGATCGGAGCGCGGTCGCCAAAGAGCTATATTCCGCCGCCGCCCATTGCGGACACGGACAGGCTTTTGACGCTGCCATTCACCTTTCTGCAAGTGCGAGAGACGGCCAATCACATGCTGGGATGGCCGGGCGAGCGGGGTTCCTGAGCGATCACTTGATCGTTCGCATAAGAAATTAATGAGGCGCGACCGTTTCCAGCCGCGCCTCAAGTCCAGCTTCAACTTAAGTGCCCGGCTCTCGCCGGGCAATGAAGCGATTTAGAAAATTTCCGGGGGTGGCTGCAAGCGTTTCAAGTGGTCCAGGCGCTGGGGATTCAACCCCAGGCAGGCCCGCCAAGACTCGACGCCGGACGGGCCGAGGCAAAGCGCCGGGAGCCGGCGCGCGGAGTTCCGACGACTCCCCTCGACCAGTCCAGCGTGCCACCGCGCACCTTTCACAGCAAAATGCGGCGTTATATACCATCCGTCACGCGGCCAGAACGGACTTGTGAAAACCGTGAACGGGTTGTTTTAGAAGCAGTCGAATAAGTATGGACGATTGAACCCGCCGGATTGAACCCCCCCACGTGCGAAGGCAAGGAGCCAGATTGGCAAAAAGAAAATTCAAGCTGCCCAATGACATCGACTGGAGCTTGGTTGAAGCCGGTCGACGAAAGGGAGAGACCTGGACGGAGATCTCGGTCCGGACCGGAATAAGCCCTTATTCACTTCGCCGCTGGGCAGCCAAATTGAGAAAAACCGAGTTGCTCGCAGGAAAACAGGGCAGTGAATCGACCGCAGACTGGTTTTTGATCGCCAGATTATACCGCGAGGGCAAACCGCTGGATATGATTGCCGCCGAGGCGGGTCTTGCCAGCGGGCACTCCCTGAGTGCCAGGATTACGCAACGGCGCAAACAAGGACTCTGGAAACTTCCCAAGCGAACGCATAGACGGTCCGCCGCCATGCGATGAGATCAATGAGCACTCTGCGCCGGCTTTGGCGGCATGAAGGCCGCCCCGGAAATCCTATTTGGATTTTGAACCGCTGGCGCGGGTCAAGCCCAGTGCCTTCTTGATGTTTTGGACGCTGGGCAAAGAGATGGCCAATTTCCTGGCGATGGCCCCGCCGGTCTTGCCTGCCTCGACCAGCTTTTTGACCTTCGCCCGAGTGGCATCCGTGATCTTCGCCCGCTTGCGGCGTTTGCCGGGATCTTTTGCTTTTGCGGCGTGCCTGCCGCCAGAGGCGGCTCTTATCGCGGCGATGAAGGTGGCGGTGTTATCGAATCCATACCGGCCGGGAAGCGCGGCCAGTTCGCGCGAGAGTTCCTTCGCCAAGGTCTGCCGCATTTTTGCCAACCTGGCTTGGGCGGCGGAAAGTTCCTTCAGCGTCGGGGCAACCATGTGTAGTCACAATTTCGTGACGGACAGTGGGGGTCAAGAGCGATGTGGCGCTGGTTTAGCCCCGGTCGGCGCGGCAGTCAGGTTGACGTGGAACGTTGGGCAGGATGCAAACCGAAGCCATCGTCATTGCGCTGTTGTCGGCCGCGCAGTTTCTGAAAAAGCCGATCCAGGATGTTACGGCTCTGCCGTTGAAGGATGCCTATGCGGCAGCGAAGGCCCATTTGCTTAAAAAGTTTGAAGGGAATTCAGCGGCCGGTGAGGCGCTGGAACTCGCTCTCTCCAAGCCGGAGTCGGCGGCCAGAAAAGCACTGCTCATTGAAGAGACAGGGGCCATCGAACTGGAGTCCGACGCGGAGCTGGCCAGGCTCATTGCCCGGTTGACGGAGCTGCTGCCGGAAAACGCCGGTGCCCGGCAAAATGTGCGCGTAACCGGTCGCAACAACCGCGTGCAGGTCGCGGCGCACGACATCATCAACACGGAACGGCATGTCCGCCGCAGCCTCATCACGCCGGACGAGCGCCATATCGACGGCGCCCAGAAAAAGAAGCTGCAAGCCGTCATCGCCGATCTGGCCGGCCGGCTCGCCGGCGAGGATGGGAGGCCCCGTTTCGGCGCCGTGCATTCGATGGTTCAGCGAAAGTTCAAGGTCAGCGCGTTTGCGCTGATTCCAAAGGAAAAGTATGACGATGTCCGGAACTTCTTGAACCAGCAGCGGGCGATTCACCGTTGTCATCTGCGTCACCGGAATCCGGCGGCGTATCAGCAGGACTATTTCCGTGGGATCCAGGCACGAAGCAATGAACTCGGCTGGGACAAGCCGAAGCTCCGCCAGTTCGCCGTCGAAAAGCTCGGCCTGAAGCGGCCCCTTGTTTCGCTGCGCGAACTCGGCGCCATCCAGTTGAAATCTCTTTTGGAGCTGGTGCGGCACGAGTCTGCGCAATCAGCGGTCAAAGCCAGCAATGGCTGAGTGAGCGGCTCTCGCCGAAGAGCGCAAGGCCCAGGCTGTGGACCGTATCGTAGCCCATGTCCATGCCGCAGCCGTTGACGCGCAAGCACTGCCTGCGGCTGTCGTAGGTTGCCGAGGTTCAAACACCGCCAAGTATGCAGTGTTTTAATTAGCGGTCTCTGGCGGTCGGGGTGCCCTCAATTGATGCGACGGCTTTGGAGGCGCTCCATAAGATTCGGTCTCGCCGACCCGGAATCGTCCTAAAAAAACCCTGAATCGTCCAAGACGGTTTTACGCGACGCCGGCATAGTGGAGGTGCGTCTGGCTAACGGGCCGGCGCGAACATGTCCGCCAACCTCATCCTTTCCATTGCCAGCGCCGGCATGGCCCTCGCGTTCTGGGCGTACTCCGGGACTGGACGCGCCATCGCGTGCGCCTTCGGACTGCTCTCGCTCTGGCAGCTTCGCTGCGCGATGCGCCGGCGTCCGCCCGCGGGCGTGGTCCTCCGGCTCGGCGGATTTACCTGGGACCTGTTCAATTTCTGCCGGGGCTGGCTCATCGTGGGCGAGACCGGCAGCGGCAAGACGCTCTCGTGCATCAACACGATGCTCTGGCAGGTGTCGAAGAACTGCCCAAAATGGGGCGGACTTTGCATCGACGACAAGGGGCTCTATTGGGAAACGCTCTCCACCATGATGCGCCATTTGGGGCGCAGCGACGACCTGATCCTGCTCCAGGTCCGGCCGGAAGGCGCCTCCGCTGACTGGCGTCCGCCCCATACCTTCAATTTTCTGGGCTATGACCGGCTGCCCGACTCGGCCAAGGCAAAGAATGTGTGCGATGTCGCGACCTCCCTCGGCCAGGGCGGGGACCAGCCGTTTTTCCGGGTGCAGGCGGAGTTCCAGATGGAATTTGCCTTCCGCGCCCTGCGCGTGGCGGGCTTCCCGGTCACGCTGGACAATGCCCAGGAGCTGCTCGCCTCGGATGAAGCGCTCGACGGTTTGTTTGAGACGCTGGAGGAAGAGCGCACGCCGGAAGCGTATGCTTTGTACGACCACTACCTGGCGCATATCGCCAACCAGCCGCCCGAACAATTTGGCGGGGTGCGCGGCACCCTGGCCAACCGGCTCAAGCATTTCAGCTACTCGGACATTGCCGAGGTGTTCTGTCCGGTCAACGGGTCGTCCTTCGATTTTGGCGACATCGACCGGGGCAAAATCATCTGTGTGTCCATTCCCCAGCGCTACAAGGTGGAGCGCCGGTACATCCATACCCTCCTCAAGCTCACGTTCTATTCGCACGTCCTTCTGCGTTTTGACCGTCCGGCGGAAGAAAGGGCCAAGGACAATCTTTTGATTCTTTGGGCCGACGAGGCGCAAAAGATCGTCACGGCCAACGATGACGGCACGAGCGACTACAACGTGGTCGACGTGATCCGTGAAGCCAGGGCGACCGTGGTGGCCTCCACGCAGTCCTACACCTCGCTCATTCCACCAATGGGCGATGAAAAGAAAGCCAAGGTCTTTATCGCCAACATGGCCAACCGCGTCACATTCAAGGCTGCGGACGAGGACACCGCCCGGATCGCGGCGGATACCCTGGGCAAGCGCAAGGTGATGAAGCGCACCTATGGGTACTCCGGCGGCAAGCGCACGACTTCATTCACGGACGACTACAAATATTTTTTCGAACCGCACGAACTGCGCCGGCTGAGGAAATTCCAGGCCATCGTGCAGCACTGCGAGGCCGGATTTCGGAAAGTCAGGCTGCAGCCGACCGGTGCGGACGGGAAGATCCCCGCCTGGCACCGAAATCCTCTATGAATAAACACGAAACCTCAGGTCTTGAGTCGCCCGGGCCGGTGTCGGCGGATCGGCTGCGCGGTCTTCGCGCCGATCTGGAAGCGAACATCCGCGGCCAGCCGCAGGTGATGGACCGGGTCGTGTCGGTCCTGACGCGCGGCGAACTGGGCCTGGCCCATCCCGGCCGCCCGAAAGGCTCCTTCCTTTTTGTCGGACCGACGGGAGTGGGGAAGACCGAGCTGACAAATGTCTTTACCGCCTATCTTTTCGGACAAAAACCGATCCGATTCGATATGTCGGAGTACCAGAACCAGTCGTCCGTCGAGAAATTGATCGGGTGTGCCGCCGATGAAGGCGGCCTGTTGGGCCGGGCGCTCGCCGGGGTGGGGGAAGGCACGCTCCTTTTCGATGAAATCGAAAAGGCGCATCCGCTGGTGCTCGACCTTTTTCTGCAAATCCTGGACGACGCGTGCATCACTTTCGCCACCGGCGAGCGGAAGAATCTTTCCCGGTTCTATGTCGTGTTCACGAGCAACATCGGTTCCTCCGAAGTCATGCGCATAACCTCGGCTCCGATGGCCACGGTGGAGCGCACGGTCCTGGCGCGGGTGGGCCAGCAGCTCCGCCCCGAGCTGGTCGGCCGCATCACAGAGAAGCTCGTCTTTGCGCGGCTCGATTTTGATACGCAACGAGACATCTGCGAATTGATGATCGAGCGCGAGAAACGCCGGCTGCGCGACCTTGGCTTCGCCCTGGAGGCGAACGGCGAGGTCGTGGAATTTCTGATCCGCCGCGGATTCCACAAGCATCTTGGGGCGCGCCCAATGCGTGCGGCGGTCGAGCGGCATTTGCAGGACGCGATTGCGGAGGGCATGCTTGGCCGCGGGTCCGGTTGCGGCCGGGTTGAGGTCGATACGCGCAACGAACGCCTGATGCTGCGCTGAATGGGCTCGCGCCTGCGCGGGCGGCATGACCGGCAATGAGTTGCGGAACAGGCGCAATTCATTTGTAGGATTAAGTTATTAGCGTAACCGTTCGGTGGATACTAATACCCCGCCTCGGGTCGCACTATCTGGTGGAAAACGTCCGGCGCGTGTGCATACAGCGGGGATCGACGGCTTAATAAACAACTGCAAGTCGTTATGAACTACCTGCTTAAACACTATTTTTACCATGAACCTCCTCAGCGCGGGATGGCCCGCGGCGCGTTACACGCAAAAAATCCGGCGTCTGCCTTCCATGGAGCAACACTATGGAAAATGGCTCTGCCGGGGAGAAAATGTCAGTGTCCATTATGCCCATTTGCCGCCGGATTCGTGGCCGGAACACAGTCACCGGCAGGCTGAGCTTTTACTGACGTTTGACGACGCGCAGGCGAAAATCACCTGGTGGGACGGCGCAGGCCAGCGCGAAGCGGCGGTGGGCGCGCATCAATTTTGCCTGATCCCGCCTGATTTTCCGCATGCGTGCGAATGGAGCACCGAGGCCGATGCGGTCGTGGTCTATCTCGACGAGGAATTTCTGCACGAGCACGTGCGAGAGCCCTTGGGCGGCGTGATTGTGGGCGATTTTCAACCGCTCAGCCGGCTGGATGCATGCCTGTGGTCGCTCGGCGCGATATTCAAGGATTTGTGCGGGAAGGAGGACTTTCCGCCGGCCAGCTTCATTGAAGGGGTTGGCGTGGCCCTGGCCGCGCGCACGCTCGAACAACATTTCCAGAAAAACGGCCGGAGCGAAGAGGCCCGCCAAAAACTGGCGCCGGACGGGACACGCCGGGTGATAGACTACATCGAGGGGCACCTGCAGGAGAACATCACCATGGAAGACCTGGCAAAGCACGTGTGCCTGAGCGAGGATCACTTTCGGGAACTCTTCAAGAACACGACGGGGCTGCCCCCGCTGCAATTTGTCCTGAAACACCGGGTGCAGAAAGCGCTGGAACTGCTCCGCACCGGAAAATTCCGGGTGGCGGAGGCGGCTTACGAGGTGGGCTTCTCGGACCAGAGCCATTTCGACCGGCACTGCCGCAAATTTTTCGGCTTTTCGCCGAAACAGGGAATCAAAAACCCTGAATCGTCCTCAAAAAACCCGGAAACGTCCAAGATTCCGACGCTGGAAATGGTCTAGGCTCTTTGGAGCTTAGAATCATTTCCAATGAAAATAAAACTGCGAATCCTGGGCGGGCTCTGGCTCGCTCTCCTCAACACCCGCGCGTGGGCGCAGCCCGCGCCGGTGCTGGCGCAAATCCCGCCGTCCCTCAAAAATTCGGTCTCGTTCGGCCTGGGCGTCATGTTCCTCTTTGGGTTTCTCTGGGGTGTGGTCAAAATCTGGTCCGGCGCGGATCGGATGTCCAAGGGCGATGCCGACGGCAAGATGGGCATCGTATCGGGCATCATCATCGCCGGAGCCGCGGCCATCATGGCTGCCCTTTTCACCATCTTCGGCATGAGCGACGGCGCGCTCACGCCCCAGTTCTAAGATGGACGGGCTGCGCATCACCGATACGAACAGCGCGAACGACAGCAAGGGCCGCGCGTTCGGGCTGGAAGGCAA
>DATJYF010000076.1:0-6335 GCA_035499715.1 Opitutaceae bacterium
TCGCGCAGCTCGGCCACGTTGGACATGACGGCGTTGACGCGCACGAAACGACTCTTGGTTTCACGCGCGATGACCTCGGCCAGCGAGGTTTTTCCGCTGCCGGGCGGGCCGTAGAAGATAAGCGAGCCGAAGCGGTTGGTGGCGATGAGTCGCGGGAGCAGGCTGCCCGGCTGCAAGAGATGGTCCTGGCCGACGATTTCACCCAGCGTGCGCGGCCGCATGCGCGCGGCCAGCGGCTGGAAGGCGGGCTTCTCCGCCGGCGCTCGGGACGAGGGCGGCTCGCCGAAAAGGTCGGGTTGATCGGACATGATGAAAATCCACCACGAATGCGCCGGAATGAAAAGACCGCAAAAATTCGTGTTCAATTGCGCCGGAGGAGTGATAAGCATCAGCCATGACCAGCCGCAGCCTCGGACACCGCGCTCCGCTCCTGTGGCTGCTGCTGCCCTACATCGCGGGCATCAGTGCCGGGCGTCTGACCGATGCGGCGCCCGCCGCGACGTGGCTTCTGGCCGGCGCCCTGGCCGCCGCGATCGCCGCGGTTCTTCTGCGCCGGCGGACGGCGGCATGGGCGGCGGCGCTGGGCGCGGCCATGCTGCTCGCGGGGGTGTCCAACTACGCACGGCACGCCCGCCGGCTCGCTTTCTGGGACAGTCTGCCGCCGCGTGAGGCGCGTCTTTGGCTGCGGATCGACCGCGTCTTTGCCCAGGATACGGAGGGCAAAACCAGCGGACTGGCGGTCGTGGCCCAAGCCGATGCCCCGGTCGAAGAGCTGACCGGCCAGCGGGTATATTTTTCGCTGGCGCTGCCGCCGGGAAACAAGGCGCCGGTGCGGTCGGCGCGGCTCACCGCGCGGGGCGTGGTCGAAAGGGTGCCGCGCCGTCCGCCGCCGGACACGTTCGACGATTACCTCGCGATGAATGCGGTGGGGTTCAAATTCACCCGCGGGCGCGTGCTGACCGAGGAACGGCGGGCGTTCGCCTATTACCGGCTCTGCGCCGCGGCACAGAAAAAATTTTCGGCGATCCTTTCCGCCGGGCTGGCGGACAAACGGCCGGAGCTGGCCGGCGCGCTGCGGGCGATGATGCTGAGCCAGAAGCACGAGCTGAGCCGCGACCAGGAGGAGTTGTTCATGCACAGCGGCACGATGCATCTTTTCGCCATCAGCGGCCTGCACATCGGCGTGATCGCAGCCGGCCTGCAGGCCGTGCTGGTCCTGCTGCGGCTGCCGCGCGGGATCCGGTTCGCGGCCGGCCTGGCCACGCTCTGGCTGTTTGTCGACATCACCGGGGCGAGCCCGTCGGCGGTGCGGGCGTTCGTGATGGTGGCATTCCTGCAGGCGGCATTTTTGTTCCGCCGGCCGGGCAACGCGCTCGCCGCGCTGGTGATGTCGGCCTTCGTCGTGCTGCTGGCCGCACCGCTGCAGCTTTTCACCGCGAGCTTCCAGATGAGCTACGGCATCGTGGCCGCGCTGCTGCTGCTCGGGCTACCGCTGGGCGAAATCTGGCAGGCGAAATGGAGGCTGTTCGCCAGCCTGCCGGAAGTGTCGTGGACGTGGTGGCAGCGTGCCCTGGATTTTTTGCAGCGCGAGGCTCTGGTGGCGCTGGGGCTGGGCGTGGCGACCGCGCTGGTGGCGGCGGTGACGGGCATCGCGTTTTTCCATCTCTTCACGCCAGGCGCGATCGCGGCCAATCTCGCCCTCATTCCGCTCGCTTCGCTCGCGATCCTGGCGGGGTTTGTCTCGCTGCTCGGCGGACTGTGCGGATGGATGGCGGCGAGCGTGCTTTGCAATCACGCCGCCGGCGTGGTGCTGGCCGTGATCCAATGGCTGATCGGCCGCTGCACGCGCGTGCCCGGTGCCTTTTTTCCCGCGGCGTTCGCCGCCCCGTGGTGGAGCGGCGCGGCGCTCGCGGCGGTGCTGGCCGCGTGCCTGGCCGGCTACGCGCTGCGCTGGCGGCACGGCAGCGTGTGGGCGCCGTTCGCCGTCCTCGCGTTGGTCATGATTTTGGGCGTGAATTTCGGCTGATTTCGCCAACACTGCGCGCATGAAAAGCGCCTACGAACTTGCGATGGAACGGCTGGCCAAGAGCGATCCGACCGCGGCCAAGCCGCTCACAGCCGAGCAGAAAACCCGGCTGGCGGAAATCGACCTGATCTACAAAGGCCGGCTGGCCGAGCGGGAGATTTTTCTGAGAAAACGGCTCGACGAGGCACTGGCGGCGGGCCAGGCCGAGGAGGCGGAAAAAATCAAGGCTCAGCTGGCCGGCGAGCGGGCGCGGATCGAGGAGGAACGCGAGGCGGAAAAGGAAAAGGTGCGGCGCGGAGCGAAGTGAGGCCGCTAGACGGCGAACTGGAAATCCGCGACGAGCGCATGATGGTCGGAGGCGCCGGTCGGGCGCACGGCGTGGCGGACCGGCCGCAGCGGCGCGCTGTAGAAAATGTGGTCGAGTACGTAAGGATGGCGGCGCCAGGTCGGCTCGGCCTGCTGCACCGTGGCGAATCCGCACTGGGCAAACTGCCGGACAAGGGACGCGGTGTGGCGGACGTTGAAATCGCCGGCGAGCAAGGCCGGCCCGGTCGCGGCGCGAAGATGCTCGGTCACGATGCGGCGCTGTTCGTCGTTCTGTTCGCTTGAGGAACCGAGCATGAAAAAAGCGAGCAGATGGGTGTTGAGCAGCTGCACTTCCCGGCCGGCCAGGGTTGTTTTCGCGCCGATGAGCAGGCGGTCGGTGGGCGTGGTTTTCCGGCCGTCGAAATTGAACTCGATGGGCGGCGACGGCAGGTCGCGGCCGAACGTCTCGCGCAGCGGCGCGCGGGAAAAGATCGCCAGGCCGATGCCGAAGGGCAGCTCGCGCGGATCGGGCCGGGGATAGGCGAAAAAACCGTCGTAGTCGGCCAGGGCGGCGCGCAGCCGGGTGAAGTTGGGCGGCGGTTCGGCCTGCGCCCCGCCGGGCCGGGCCTGCTCCACTTCCTGCAAAAAAATCAGGTCGGCTCCGTGCCGGCGGACTTCCGCCAGCGTGGCCTCGACGTCGACCGGCGCGCCATCGGGATCGGTCTCATTCCACGCCTGACCAAACTGCATGTTGAATTGCAGGACGCGGAAGGTGCTCATGGCGCGACGTGCGGTGAACAGATGCAGCGGAAAATCGGAGCGGCAAGTCTATTCCGGCTCGGCCGTGCCTTCGACGACCCAGTCGCGGGCGGCGGGCACCTGCCGGAAAAATTCGCTCAGCGCGGCGCCGAGGTGTTCGGCGTAGCGGAAATGCGCGCCGAGGCCGGTGCGAAGTTCGGCCTCATAGATGAACTTGTCGGCGTGCGTGCCGTGCTCGAACGGCGTCTGTGCGCCGAGCAGCAGCGAGTAAACGTAGGCCGGCGAGCCGCGTTGCATCAGCTCGCGGGTGAGGGCCGCCTGGTCGGCGAGAAGCGCGGCGTGGGGTGCGCGGTCAATGCCGGGCGGAAGGTAGAATCCAGCCTGGATGAGCGGGGTGAATCGGTGGCCGGTGCGGTGGCGGTTGAGGTCGCGCAGCTCGGCGATGGCGAGGTTGTTCCAGGCAAAGGTGACGCGCATGCGACGGCTGGCCGTACCATGGTGGCCGTAGCGGTTGGCCCGGTGGCGGAGCGCCTCGGCGATCGGCTGCGTCTCCAGCAGAAACGGCGGCGTGGCGGTGTCGACGCGCACCCAGACGGCGTCGGCCAGGGCGTCGGGCGAGAGACGTTCGAGGCCGAGCGCGCAGCTCGCCGCCAGTTCCTGGCGCGCCTGTTCGGCGAAAGACGCCTCGGCAAAACTGTGGCGCAACAGGCGCGGCGACTGTTTCAACAACTCGTCGCGGATGAGGCGGGCGGCGGCGCGCGCCTCGGGCTGCGGCAGCGAATCGAGATGTTTGAGGGTTTGCGCCCACATGCGCGCGCTCTGTACCAGCCCCAGATTGGTACGCGTGGCGAAGGGAATGAAGTAGCGCGCGCGGTCGAGCGCGTAGTTTTTGCGCAGGCGCGCGACCACCGCGGGCTTGGCGCTGGCCGGCGCGCGCACCCGCTCCGGCTCGGCGGTGGCGAGGGCGTCGAGCCGGGCGTACTCGGCGTGGTAGGCGGCGAAGGCCCGCGCCAGCAAGTCGCGCCAGCGCGGCGCGAGATCCGCCGGCAGGCCCAGCTCGTCCGGCGTCGGCAGATTGGCCGCGTCCATCGTGATGTAGCGCGTGCTCGACTCCTGGCCGTCGGCCATCTGGGCGATTTCAAAGATTTTCCAGGCGAGCCACATCGAGACGTCGTCGATCGCGATGGCGAGGCCGCCGGTCAGGCCGCCGATCGAGGCGTGACCGTAATCGACGAACTTCAGGATGCGGTCGATCGAGGCGTCGGGATCGGCGGGATCGATTCTGGCCAGGATCGTGGCCAGCCCTTCGTTGCTGCGCGAGTAGCGCGCAAGGACGGAGGCGAGAAGCTCGGGCGTGACGCGGGGCAGGCCGGCGGCGGCCGGCGGCGGAACAATGGCAAGGCCAGTGACTTTCATGCGGTGATGGCAATGAGGCAGGATTTGCCGGCAGAAACAATTGTCTTTTCGCGGGGTCTCTATTGGCTGTTCGCATGTAACGTTTTTCCCCAAAAGACGTCTACTCTTCATCTAACCTTTGCCCGCCTCGGCGGGTAAAATTATATAACTGCCATGCAATTCAAAAACCTGATGTTAGTGGGCGCGATGGGAGGCGCCGCGCTCGCCGCGCGCGCCGATGTCCGCATCAACGTCGGCATCGGTGCTCCCGTGGCCCCGGCGCCCGCGCCGGTGGTTGTCGTGCGCGAGGCTCCGCCTCCCGCCTATGTCGAAACCGCTCCGCCTTCGCCCGGCCCGGATTATTTCTGGGTCGAAGGCCACTGGGACAGAGAACATGACCGCTGGGTCTGGCGACGCGGCCATTGGGAACGCCGCCCACGGCGCGAAGCCGTCTGGGAGCCCGGCCACTGGGTTCCGCATGAAGGCGGCTATGTCTGGGTCGAAGGCCGTTGGGTGACTCACGAAGCTCCGCCTCCACCCCCTCCCCCGCCGCCACCGCCCGAAGGCCCGCAGGTGATCGTGGAGGAAGCCCCGCCCGCGCCTTATGCCGAGGCCATTCCCGTCTCACCCGGTCCGGATTTCATCTGGATCGGCGGCCATTGGGGACGGGACCATGATCGCTGGGTCTGGATGCACGGCCACTATGACCGCCGCCCGCATCACGACTCGCATTGGACCGAGGGGCATTGGGATCACCGTCCCAACGGCTGGATCTGGATCGAAGGGCGCTGGCACTGACAGCTCGGCTCGCTCATGAAAATGAACAAGCCCGCGGAAATGTCCGCGGGCTTTTTTAGCGGGACAACAACCAGGCGCCGATGGCGCCGGGATAAAATCCGAGCAGCACCGAGCCAAATGCCAGTGCGAGCAACGCCACGCCGGCGGCGAAGCCCACTGGTGTCGGTGCCGGCGGCGCCGTTTTGTCTTCCGCCGGCGCCGCGCGCAGCGTGGTGAAAAACGCGGCCTTGATCCAGCCGAAGTAATAATAAATCGACACGATCACGCCGGCCAGCGCGACGGCCAGCAGCCAGTAGAGACCGGCCTTGAAGGCCGCGACAAAAATGAGCAGCTTGCCCACGAATCCCGCCAGCGGCGGGATGCCCGCGAGCGAGCCCAGGCCGACCGCGAGCACGCCCGCAAGCAGCGGACGCTTTTTCGCCAGTTCGGCATACTGGTCGAGATCCTGGACGGTGTCGTCCGTTCCCGCCAGGTGGGTCATGACGCCGAAAACGGCGAACGACCCGAGCAGATAGGCGAGCAGATAGAAGAACACCGCGCCGACCGCCATCGGCTGCGTGTAGGCGGCGGCGACTCCGAGCAACAGGTAGCCCGCGTGGGAGACGCCGGAGAGGCCCATCAGGCGCTTGACGTTGCTCTGCGTCAGCGCGGCGAGGTTGCCGAAAATGATCGTGGCCGCGGCCATGACCGTCAGCACCGGGAGCACGAGCCCCTGATAGGGCGCGAACACCGACGCCAGCCGGAGCAGCACCGCAAAACCCGCGGCCTTAGAGGCCACGGCCAGGAAGGCCGTCACCGGCGTCGGCGCGCCCTGATAGACGTCGGGAATCCAGATCTGAAACGGCACCGCGCCGATCTTGAAGGCCACGCCCGCGAGCACGAGCACGATCCCCGCGCCGGCCAGAAAATTATGGGGATTGGCGGCAAGAAAAAGACGCAGCTGGTCGAACTCCATCGGCGACGACGACGCGCCGCGCAGCGCCCGGTTGCCGGCCGCGCCGTAAAGCAGCACGATGCCGAAGAGCAAAATCGCCGAGCTGAGCGCGCCGAG
>DATJYF010000077.1:0-4631 GCA_035499715.1 Opitutaceae bacterium
GTCAGCCAGTCTTCGCGGCGAAGGCTTGGATGACGGCCTTGAGGCTCGCGATTTCGTCGGCGAGCGCGTTGTCGGTGAGGACGTCGACGGCCGAGCGGGCCTCGAGCGGTCCGAGGTCGGAGACCTTGTTGACGGTCTTGCCGACGATCGAGATGCCCAGTTCGTTCATCGCCTGCTGATTGGCGACAGCGTTTTGCTGGGAGAGGTTGGTGTTGGTGATGGTGTTGGAATACGCGAGATTGGAGAGCATGGCCGGCTGTTCGCCGACGCTCTTGAGGTTCGTGATTCCGATGATGGTCGCGGTCTCAGCGAGGCTGGGATTGAGCGACGTGGGATCTGTATCTGGATCTGTGCCTGACATGGGATGAACGGGACTCCTTTTGGTTGTTGTTTTGGTTTCGGTTCAAAACCGGATCATTCCGGCTTGAAGGGGGATCCTGGTGGAGGAGAGGCGGAAAAGGGCGGAGGGCAGCGGGGCATCAGGGGCTCGGGGGTTGCGGGGCGGGCGGGTTTTTCTGAAACTGTTTCAGCACATCGAGCAGCTCCTTGACCGTGGCGGCCGAAGCGTCACTGCCGTCGCCGCCGACGATGAGGGTCACGCACTTGGCCATCGTCGCCATGACGATCTGGTTCATCGCCTGCTGATTGCTGATGAACATCTGCTGCTGCAGATTGTTGTTCAGAATCTGATTCGCCAGGGCGAGGTTCGCGAGGATGGCCGGCTGCTCGCCGATCGACTTGGCGTTCGAGATGGCGATCGACTGGACGATCTCGTTGGGCAGGGAGGAGGAACCGGATTCGGACATGGGCGGGGCTCGGGATGCTCGGGGATTGAAGTTTCAGCGGAACGCCGGCGGAAAAAAGTGGTGGAAAAATTTGGCGGTGGTGAGGCGACGGCGGCTGGCTGCGGTGCGCGCTACTTTTAACCGAGTTGCAACAACAGCGCCATCCGGGTGGATTCCTCCAACCTGCGCGGTAGGAATCTGCCCGCTTGCGCTGCGCGGCGGCGGAGGCAAAATGGTCGGGCTGGCGCCGCGAGCTGCGGCGGCCCAATGTTGGAGTCGAGGTCGCGATAGCGCGGTTCGAGCGGCGCTGAATTTTGGAAAATACCGCCGGGCAAACCCCCCAGAAGCGGCCGAAAAATCGCCCTACGGAAATCCCCGTAAAATTATCGCTGTCGCTTGGATGCGATAAGTCGACGCTTGGGGGAATTTTGTCCCTTCATCCAGTAACTCCTTTCAATCCGTATGGATAAGCACGCTCCGGTTTTTCTTTATTTTTTTTTCACCGGAGGTTTTTGCGGCGATGTGGCCGGGGAATGCAGGCATGACCGAAATGTGTCGACGGATTTTTTTTCACCACCGCTTGAACGGATCTGGAGGTAGCTGCTGCCATGCGTCGCGCCGCGATGAAGCCCATCCGACTCGCCGTCGTGGGCACCGATCAACTGATGCGGGATTTTCTCCGCCAGACGCTTCCGGCGGTGGAAAAGCGTTTCACCTGCGTGGTGGATTTGCTTTGCGGCGAAGACACGATCGGACAATGCCGCGAGGTCGCGCCCGATCTCGTGGTCTTCGACATGGGCAGTCGCAATGCGGTCGAACTCACCGCCCTTCACCATCTGGCGGAGCCGGCGACGACTTGGGCGCTGCTGGTCATTGCCAGCAGCGTGCCCGGCTATCTGTTGGATCATCTGATCGGCCGCAAGGCCTGCGGTATTCTTTCCCGCAGCAATTCGCTCGATGTGCTGGCCCGCGCCGCCTTCCTGGTCGCATCAGGCGGCACTTTTTTTGACGCGACGCTCAACGCGATGCTATTTCAACGCACCCGGGCGATCCGTCCGGCCGCCCCGCCCCTGAGCCAGCGCGAGCGCCACGTCCTCCAGCTCGTGGCCGAAGGCTATTCGACCAAAGAGGTGGCGAGCCTGCTCCAGCTGAGCATCAAGACGGTGGACAAATACCGGACGTCGGTGATGCAAAAACTCAACGTGCACGACGTGGTGAAGCTCACCCACTGCGCGATCCGCATGGGATTGGTCAAGCTGACTTGAGCGCGGCGCGCCGGGCGCGGCCGCAAGTGGGCGCGGCTAGAGCGCGATCTGCGGGCGGGTAGGCTCGGGCCAGTCGAGGTGGAAGAACTTGCCGCGCGGCTTGTCCGTGCGCTCGTAGGTGTGGGCGCCGAAGTAGTCGCGCTGCGCCTGGAGCAAATTGGCCGGCAGGCGGGCGGAACGGTAGCCATCGTAGTAGGCGAGGGCGGAGCTGAAGGTCGGCACGGGCACGCCGCACTCGGCGGCGAGGGCGATGACCTTGCGCCAGTTGGCCTGCGCCTGCTTGAAAGTCTTGTTGAAGTACGGATCGAGCAGGAGATTGGCCAGATCGGGCTTGCGGGCGTAGGCCTCGGTGATCTTCTGCAGGAAGGCCGCGCGGATGATGCAGCCGCCGCGCCAGATCTGGGCGATTTCGCCGAAGTTGAGCTTCCAGTTGTATTCCTTCTGGGCCTCGCGCATGAGCTGGAAGCCCTGCGCGTAGCTGCAGATTTTCGAGCAGTAAAGTGCGTCGTGGATGGCGGTGATGAGCGCTTTTTTCGAGCCGCGGTATTTTTTCGCCGGGCCTTTCAAGATCTTCGATGCGGCGACGCGTTCCTCCTTCACGGCGCTGAGGCAGCGGGCAAACACGGCCTCGGCGACGGTCGGCGCAGGCACGCCCATGTCGAGGGCGTTGGTCGAGGTCCATTTGCCGGTGCCTTTCTGGCCGGCGGCGTCGAGCACGATGTCGACGAAGGGTTTTTTCGTCGCCGGATCCTTCTGCTGCAGGATGTCGGTGGTGATTTCGATCAGGAAGCTGTCGAGGATGCCCTGGTTCCACTCCGCGAAGATCGCGCTCATCTCGGCGGGCTTGAGGCCGAGCAGGCCGCGCATGAGCGCGTAGGCTTCGGAGATCATCTGCATGTCGCCGTATTCGATGCCATTGTGGACCATCTTGACGTAATGGCCGGCGCCGTTGGGCCCGATGTAGGTGGTGCAGGGAACGCCGCCCTTGACGGGCTGGCCGGGCTTGGCCCCGGTGAGCGGCTTGCCGGTCTTGGGGTCGACCTTGGCGGCGACCGCCTCCCAGACGGGTTTCAACTCGAGCCAGGCCTCAAACTCGCCGCCGGGCATGAGCGACGGACCGAAGCGGGCGCCTTCCTCGCCGCCGGAGACGCCGCTGCCGATGAAGCGCAGGCCTTTTTCGCGCAGCGCCTTTTCGCGGCGGATGGTGTCGAGCCAGAGGGCGTTGCCGCCATCGATGACGATGTCGCCCGGCTCGAGCAGCGGCACGAGGCCGTCGATGACGGCGTCGGTGGCCTTGCCCGCCTGGACGAGGATGATCATCTTGCGCGGCTTGGCCAGCGACTGGACAAATTCCTCCAGGGTTTTGGTGCCGACAACTCCACCCGGCGTGTGCGGATTTTCCGCGACGAACTTCTCGGTTTTTTCCGTCGTGCGGTTGTAGACCGAGATTTGGAAGCCGTGGTCGGCGATATTGAGAGCGAGGTTCTGGCCCATCACAGCAAGGCCGATGAGCCCGATATCAGAATGTGATTTTGGCATGGCGAGCCACTAATTGGCCACAAAGCGCGTCAAAAAACCACCCAAAACACGCGCTTTCAGAAATATTAATACACGTGCGAAGGCGGCGTGTCGGATTGTTGCTCCTGCTTCTTGGGCGGCGGGCTGGGTTTGCCTTTTTCGTCTCCCGGCATTGTTTTTTCGCTGCGCTCGTAGGCGCCGGCGCTGGGGAAGAACGGTGCAATGCGGTCGACCAGCGGCGTGAGGAAGGCGGGCTCGCTCCGGTGGTAAACCCAGTTGAAAAACACCAGGCCGCAGATCACGAACGTGATGATGCCGAGAAAGACCTTGTTGACGCCGGCGAGCTTCCGTAGCACGAACACGACCACGAAGAAACCGACGATGCCGCCCAAGAGGTAAAGCCAGACCCGGGGTGGGACGGCCTTCATTTTGTCGAGTGCGCTGACGGCGAGAAAAAGCATGGTCGCGAAATAAAAACAGCCGGGCGTGCGAGACGAGCCGTTTCTCGTTTTGGGGTTTATGTTTAGCGGATTTTTGGCAACGCAGTGGCAATTCGTGTGTCCCGCCGCCGGTTTCAGCCAAAATCCGGCGACCCGGAGGAGGCAAATTCACCGCGCGTGGCACAGTTGATCCAGGCGCTCGCGCCGCCGGCATAATGCTCCTTTTTCCAGATCGGCACGCGCGCCTTGGCTTCGTCGATGATGTAGCGGCACGCCTCGAATGCGGCGGCGCGATGGGCTGCCATCACGCCGATCCATACCGCGAGATCGCCGACCTGCAGCCGGCCCGTGCGGTGCGTGCAGACCGCGCCGAGGACGGCGAATTTTTCGCGCGCCTCGGTCAGGATGCGTCCGCCCTCCTTTTCCGCCAGCGCGGCGAACGCCTCATATTCCAGCATCACGACCGGCCGGTCGTCGTTGTGATTGCGCACCCGGCCCTCGAAGGTCGCAAACGCACCCGCCTGTGGATGCGCCAGGCGGCGCCGCAGGGCCTCGGGATCCAGGGGCTCGGGCGAGAGCGTGAACATGCGGTCAGCCTCCGGCCACGGGCGGGATGAAGGCAA
>DATJYF010000078.1:0-17694 GCA_035499715.1 Opitutaceae bacterium
CACCAATTCTGGGACGCGATTTCATTCATCAAAATTTTAACCGCGAAACACTCGAAATACACGAAAAGAAAATTTCCCTTTCGCGTAGTTCGCGTATTTCGCGGTAAATAAAAAAGCGGCAACCTCGCAATGGAGATTGCCGCTTTGAACGAGTCAAAAATTATTTCTTAATCAAATCCGCAACGAGCGACTTCTCTTCCTTCAATTCGTTTTCCGTCGCGGCGATTTTTGCCTTGCTGAAATCGTTGAGCGGAACATTTTGGACGATTTCAAAATCCTTGCCGTTGCTGCGAATCGGATAGCTGAAGATCAAACCTTTCTCGATGCCGTAGCTGCCGTCGGAATGCACCGCGACGCTGAACCAGTCGCCGGGCGCGGTGGGCGTGACGAGCTTGCGGACGGTGTCCACGGCGGCGTTCGCGGCGCTCGCGGCGCTGGAAAGTCCGCGCGCCTTGATGATGGCCGCGCCGCGCTTTTGCACCGTGGGAATGAACGCATCCTTGAACCAGGACTCGTCCTTGATCACGGCCGGCGCGGGCTGGCCGCTGATTTTGGCGTTGGCGAAATCCGGATACATCGTGGAGCTGTGGTTGCCCCAGATGGCGAGGTTGGTGACGGCGGTGATGTCCGCGCCCGCTTTCTTGGCGAGCTGGGTCTTGGCACGGTTCTGGTCGAGCATGGTCATGGCGAACCAGCGGTCGGCGGGCACGGCCGGAGCGTTGTTCATGGCGATGAGGCAGTTCGTGTTGCAGGGATTGCCGACGACGAGCACGCGCACGTCGGCCGCGGCGTTTTTGGCGATGGCCTGGCCCTGGCCGGTGAAAATCCTGCCGTTGATGCCGAGCAGGTCCTTGCGCTCCATGCCGGCCTTGCGCGGGACGGAGCCGACGAGCAGAGCCCAGTGGACGCCCTTGAAGCCTTCGTCGAGCGAGGCGGTGGGCACGATGCCCTTGAGCAGCGGGAAGGCGCAGTCGTCGAGCTCCATGACCACGCCGTTGAGGGCCTTGAGCGCGGGCTCGATCTCGATGAGATGGAGCACGACGGGCTGGTCGGGGCCGAACATCGAACCGGAGGCGATGCGGAAGAGGAGCGAATAGCCGATCTGGCCGGCGGCGCCGGTGACGGCGACATGAAGAGGGGATTTCATAAGCGGAGGAAATTAACCATGATTTTTTTGGGATGACACGCACGAATTATTTTTGCCGGACAATTTGACCTCGCCGCCGGTGAAGGGGCGAATTCAGCGCAAGGCGAGGTCGGCCGCCGGGGATGAAAAACAGGCTCGCATGTCGGGAACATTCATCGACACAATCGGTATTGTTGGAGTACGGCGCGACCGCGCAAGTGCCTGTCCCTCTCCCCCCGAAAGCAACCATGCCTGCGTTTGATCTCCCCCTTTTTTTTTCCGCGTGGCTGCGCGAGCCGCGCCGCGTGGCGGCGATCGTGCCTTCGGGCGCCGCCTTGGCCAGCGCGATCACGGCCGGCATCACGCCGGACTGCGCGCCGGTGATCGAGCTCGGCCCGGGCACCGGCGTGTTCACCCGGGAGCTGCTGGCGCGCGGCATTCCCGAGGCTGATCTTGCGCTGATCGAATCCGGCGCCGAATTTGCGCGCGTTCTTCGCCGCCGCTTTCCCGCCGCGCTGGTCGTGACGGCGGACGCCGCGTGCTTGAAGGAAACGACCCTGTTTGGCGCCAGGCGGGCCGGGGCGGTGGTGAGCGGACTGCCGTTGCTGACCATGCCGGCCCAAAAAGTGACCGCGATTCTGGAGGGAGCGTTCGATCAGCTGCGGCCGGAGGGCGCGTTTTATCAGTTTACCTACGGCTTTGGCTGTCCGGTGCCGCGGCGCGTCCTCGACCGGCTGGGCTTGAAAGCGGCCCGCACCGGCGGCGCCCTGATCAATATGCCGCCGGCTTCGGTTTACTGCATTCGCCGGCATTTGGCATGACGGCAGGGCCGGAAACGGCGCAAGCCGGCGGGCCGGACGTCAGCCAAAGCGCGGCGCAAGCGCGGCGTGGACTTCGCGCACGAGGGCCTCGGTCGCGGGCCAGTCGATGCACCCGTCGGTGATGCTGACGCCGTAGCGGAGTTTTTCGCGCGGCTGCGGGAAGGGCTGGGTGCCGGCCTCGAGGTTGCTTTCCAGCATCCCGCCCATGATCGAGGCGTTGCCGGCGGCGATCTGCCCCAGGATCGCGCGCATCACCTCGGGCTGGCGCTCGGGCTGTTTGGCGGAGTTGTCGTGCGAGCAGTCCACCAGGATGGATTCCGGCAGGCCGGCCTTGGCCAGGAGCTGCTCGGTCTGCGCAACGTGCGCGGGCGAGTAATTTGGGCCGGAGCCGCCGCCGCGCAGGACGACGTGGCAGTTGGGGTTGCCGCGTGTGACGACGGCGGAGGCTGCGCCGTCGAGGTTGATGCCGAGGAAAGTGTGGGGCTGGGCGGCGGCGCGGATGGCGTTGATCGCGGTCTGGATGGAACCGTCGGTGCCGTTTTTGAAGCCGAGCGGCATGGACAGGCCCGAGGCCATCTGGCGGTGGGTCTGAGATTCGGCGGTGCGTGCGCCGATGGCCGACCAGCAGACCAGATCGGCGATGTATTGCGGTGTGATGGGATCGAGCAGTTCGGTGGCGGTGGGCAGGCCGAGGTCGAGCACGTCGCGCAGGAATTTCCGGGCCAGCCGCAGGCCGGCCGCGATGTCGTGCGAGCCATCAAGATGCGGATCCATGATCAGGCCCTTCCAGCCGACGGTGGTGCGCGGCTTCTCAAAATAGACACGCATGACGATCATCACCCTGTCGGCGACGGCGCGGGCGAGGGCGGCGAGGCGTTCGGCGTAGTCGCGGCCGGCGACAACGTCGTGGATCGAACATGGGCCGACAATGAGCAGCAAGCGCCGGTCGTTGGCGAAGATGATGCGGTGGATTTCCTCTCGCGCGCGGGTGACAAAGGCGGCCTGCGGCTCGCTTTTGGGCAGCTCGGCGAGGAGTTGCGCGGGGCTGGGCAGGAGGCGCGTCTCGAGGACGTTGATGTCGGAGGTTTTTTGCACGGAGGGTCGAGACTGCAAAGCGGCCCGATGCGGAGCAAGTCCTTCGTAATGCGGCCAGCCCCCCGGCGGCGGAAAGCGTCCGGCATTGCAGACCATAAAAAGAGAGGCGGGCCGCCTACCCCTAAGCGGCCCGCCCATTGCTTTCTTAGTTACCCCAAAACTCCCGCTAGGCGGGAGAAGTGTGAAAGTCTGATTGAAGTGATAAGACTCTGACCCGTATAGTCAAGCCAAGTTCTAACAATTTTTTAAAATTATTATAAGGTGTTTACCTTAAAAGATTAAAATTCATGGGAAATCCATCTCCATTCGAGATGACAGTTTACCTCTGGCGCCCGGCGGCGTGGCTGCGGGTGGCGGGAGCGGATGCGACCAATTTTTTACAAGGACAGTTTACCAACGACCTGCGCGGGCTCTCGACTGCTCCGGCGGTGTATGGCCTGTGGCTCGATCAGAAAGGGCATGTGCTGGCCGACAGCTTCGTCCTGCGGGCGGGTCCGGAGGCTTTTTGGGTCGGCAGCTATTTTTCGCCCGCGGCCGTGTTGCGCCCACGGCTCGAGGCCTACATCATCGCCGATGACGTGACGGTGGAGGACCAAACCGCGGCCTGGGCCGGGGCCTCCCTGATCGGCGCCGGGGCCGAGTCCGCCGCCGGCGAGTTCGACGCGCCGCTGCGGTTTGCGGGCCGGCGGTCGGCGGAACCGGGGGTGGAGATGGTGTTCGCCGCCGACGCGCTCCCGGCGGTCGAAGCGCGGGTCGCGGCGCGGCGCTGGCCGCGGCTTTCCGCGGACGAGATGGAGCGCCTCCGTATCCAATCTGAAATTACATCGGTGTCGCGCGACATCGGGCCCGGCGATCTGCCGAACGAAGGCGGACTCGAGGCGGACGCCGTTTCCTACACGAAGGGCTGCTATCTGGGGCAGGAAGTGATGGCACGGTTGAAGTCGATGGGCCGGGTGAGGCGGCGCCTGTTGCGCGTGGCGGGCGCGGGCCCGGTGCCGGCGCTGCCCGCGCCGCTGTTCCAGGGCGGAAAAAAAACGGGCGAACTGCGCTCGGCCGCGGCGGAAGGCGGCGGTTTCATCGGGCTCGCGCTGCTCACGCTCCTCGGGCTGGATCCGCCGGCGGGGCTGAGTTTCACGCCCGGCGGCCCGCCGGCCGTGCGGCTGGCCGCGCCGGACGACGCGCAATGACGCATGATTTGGCTCGCGCGGGCCGAATTTTTGGAGCAAGTCAGTTTATTTTAGGCATGAAGAAAACCCTCATCGCCAAGTTTCAGGCCATGTACGGCCGGCCGCCCTCGGTGATTGCGCGTGCGCCGGGCCGCATTGAATTCATCGGCAACCACACCGACTATAACGGGGGCACCGTGCTGGGCGTGCCCATCGACCGGAGCGTGTGGGTGGCGCTGGCGCCGGCGGAGGACGGGTCGCGGCGGTTTGCGACGGATTTTTCGCCGGAAACGGTTGTGGTGCCGGCGACCCAGTTGAAAAAACAGTCCGGGGCGGCCAGCTGGGCCAATTATCCGCTCGGCGTGCTGGCGGCACTGCCGACGTTCGGCCTGCCCGCCCCGGGTGCGTTCGATTATCTCGCCCTGTCCGATCTGCCGGTGGGCGCGGGACTGAGCAGCAGCGCGGCCATCGAGCTCGCCTCGGCGCTGGCGTTTCTCGCCCTCACCGGCCACACCGTGGCACGCGACATCCTCGCGAAAATCGGCCGCCATGGGGAAAACAATTTTGTCGGCGTCCCGTGCGGCATCCTCGACCAGGGCGTGTCGGGCTTTGGCGAGAAGGACCATCTGGTATTCATCGATTGCCGCGGACCGAGCTTTGCCCCGGTGCCGCTGCCGGCGGGGGCGCACTTCTGGATTTTCAACACCCATACGAAGCACGCGCTGGTGGACGGTCTTTACGCCGCGCGGCACCGCGAGTGCATGGAGGCCGCGCGCAGTCTGGGCGTGGCCTGCCTGGCCGACCTGACGCCGGCGGAGTTCGAGAAAAAGAACGGCGTGCTGGCCGAAACGCCGCGACGGCGTGCCCGGCACGTCGTCGAGGAGATCGCGCGCGTCGCCGACTGCGTGGCGGCGCTGCTGGCGAAGGATCTGCCGGCGGTCGGCCGGCTGCTGACGGCGTCGCACCGCAGCTCGCAGACACTGTTCGAGAACAGCACGCCGGAGCTGGATTTTCTGGTCGAGGCCCTGATCGCGGCACCGCACGTCCACGGCGCGCGGCTGACCGGCGGCGGCTTCGGCGGCGCGGTCATGGCGCTGACCAGCGGCACGTTCACCGCGGCCTCCGCGGCGAAGATCGCGGAGCTTTACGAGCAGAAATTCCGGGCGAAGCCCGACGCGTTGCACTGCGTGACCGGCAACGGCGCCGAGGTGATCCGCTGAGCGCCGCTCACAACAGGTCGTTGAGCGCGACGAAATACGCGTCCACGGCGCCGTGCAGCCAGAGAAAATAAAGCGCGGCGGCGATAGCCAGCATCGGGCCGAACGGCACGTGCACACCGAAACCGAGCGCCGTGGGCTGGCCCTCAATCTCGGCTGACTCGGCCGGCAGCGCGGCCTTTTGCGCGGGGAAAAGCTTCTGTCCCGCCAGCGCGATGGCGAACCACACCGTGCCCACGACCGCGCCGCCAAAGATGGCGAAGACCGCGCCGTGCCAGCCGCAAAACGCGCCGATCATGCCGGTGAACTTCACGTCGCCGAAGCCCATGGCCTCTTTTTTCAGCACGGCCTCGGCCGTCAGCGCGATCCAGAGTACGAGGGCGGAGCCGATCAACAGGCCGCGCAGCGCGATCACCCCGGAGCGCATGGCGTCGAGCACGAACACGTCGCCGGTCTGGCCATGCAATGCTGGCACTAGGATCGAGAGCAGCAGGCCGGCGAAAGCCGCGCCGATGGTGAACGGATCGGGAATGATGAAGTGGTCGAGATCGATGAAGGTCGCGCAGATGAGCACGCCCAGGAACACCATGCCGCAGGCGGCCTTGGCCGGCGGGAACAGCAGCCAGCAGGCGAGAAACAGCAGCGCGGTCAGCAATTCGACAAACGGATAGCGCGCGGAGAAATGCCGGCCGCAGCAGCGCGCGCGACCCCGCAGCAGCAGCCAGGACAGGACCGGAATGTTGTCGTGCCAGGCGATGGGCGCGCCGCAGGCGCAATGCGAACCGGGCCGCACGATCGATTTTTCCGCGGGCACGCGGTAGATGACGACATTGAGGAAGCTGCCGACGCAGGCGCCGAAGACGAACGCGAGCGCGGGGAAAAACCACGGCAGCGCAACGGAAAAATCAGCCAGGGCGGACATGCGGCGGAATGATTTCGGCGTCTGGGGCGGAGAAAGTCAAACGCCGCCGCGCAGGGCGGCCTCGGCCGCGGCCCGCATGACCGGTGCGGTTTTCGCCGCGGGTGCGCCGGTCCAGATTTCGAGCGATTTCGCGCCCTGGTGGACGAGCATGGACAGGCCGTTGGCGCGGGGAATCTTCAATTCCCACGCCTGGGCAAGCAGCGCCGTCTCGGGCGGGTTGTAGATCATGTCGTAAACGCCGGCGGGCTGGGTCAATTTTTCCAAATCGAACGGCGACGGATCATCCGGGTGCAGACCGAGGCTGGTCGCGTTGATGACCAGTGCATCCGCGGGCACGCGGGCGAACGAGGAGTCGGGCGTGAGCTCATGCACCGGAATTTTCCCGGAAATTTCGGAGATTCCCGCCAGCAGAACGGAAAGTTCGGTTATTTTTTTTTGCGTGCGGTTGTGAATCCAGAGCGCGGCGCAGCCTTGCTGCAGGCACTCGACGGCGGCGCCGCGGGCCGCACCGCCCGCGCCAAGCAGGACGATGTTCGCACCGGCGAGGTCGCGTCCAAGCGTTTCCCGCACGGCGGTGGCGAGGCCGTAGCCGTCGGTGTTGTGGCCGTGCCAGCCGCGCCCGGTGCGGACGAGCGTGTTGACCGCGCCGATGGGCCGCGCGGCCGGATCGGTGTCGGCGATGAGGTCGAAGGCGATGATTTTGTGCGGGACGGTGAGGTTGAGTCCGAAGAATTTTTTTTCGTGCAGGAGCTGCAGCGCGCGAGGCAGGTCATCGGGCGTGACGTCGAAGCGGAAGTAGCGCCAGTCGCGGAAGCGCGCGTCGCGCTTGGCCAGCTCGGCCAGCGCGGCATTGTGCATGGGCGGGCTGAGCGAGTGCGCGATGGGATGGCCGAGCACGGCGAGGGCGGTGCCGGAAAACGACCAGGAGGCGAGGTCGTTGAGGGTGAGGACCGGATTCAATTTTGGATTTCCGATTTTGGATTTTGGATCAGCCCGCGCAATCCCTGCTTTAAATCCGAAATATAAAATCCGAAATCAAAAAATGTCCCGGCTCAGGACGAGGCGTGGCGTTCGTAGGTGGCCTCGAACTCCTCGACGAATTCGGTGAAGAGCTGGGCGTGCCGCTGGTCGCCGGCCTGGGTGTAGTGGTTGGCGAGGTTGCGGCAGGAACGGCAGAGCACCTCGCGCACGGGCGTCGGGGCCAGGTCGCTGGTTTTGGGCACGAGATTCTTGCTGCGGAGGAAAGCGAAGAGTTCCTCGGTGGAGCGGAAGACGCCCTTGTCGAAGGCGTCGATGAAAAAGGGCTTGTCCTCGAGATAGCAGCCGACGACGAAGTGCCCCGGCAGGCTGACCGGCTCGAGGGTCAGCCCGAGGCGCTGCGCGACGAGCAAGTAGACGATGCTGAGCGAAAGCGGGATGCCTTTGCGGCGGGTGAGCACCTGGTCGAGGAAGCTGTTGAGCGGATCGGTGTAGTGCTCGACGTTGCCGCGAAAGCCGTATTCGGCGAAGAGGACGCGGTTGATCACGCGGCATTTTTCGCGGGCGGTGGCGGGTTCGAGGATGAGCTCGCGGCAGCGGAGGGCGAGCTCGTCGAGGCTGGCGCAGACCGCGCCGATGTCGAGGTTGGGCCGGACGGTGCGGCTGAGGAGGAGCGCGCCGGTCTCGAGCTCGTAATTGAGCGAACGGATGAAGCCTTTGAATTCGGCGACGGGATCGGTGAACTTCAGCTCGTCGAGAAACCACCGTGCATGCCAGGCGAGGACGCGGTTGGGCCCCTGGGCGACTTCCTTGAGGAAGGGCAGCGCGGCGGTGCCGTGCTGGGTGAAAAGGGAAAGCAGGGCCCGACGCACGGGGTCGCTGGTATCGTCGAGCAAGCCCAGAAGCGCGTTTTTCAAATCAACGCTGAGCTTTTCATTTTCCACGTACATGAGAGGAAAAAAAATTGGCGCGGCCTGCAATCCGGAAACGGCCGGCCAAGGGTAAATTTTTTCCGGCGCCGAATTTTCTTGCACAAAGGACAGGCGCAACAGGTTTGCGTTCACTCGCGCGCGCCGAAAAGCGCCGTGCCGACGCGCACCAGCGTGCTGCCCTCGGCGATGGCGGCGTCGAGGTCGCCGCTCATGCCCATGGAAAGCACGGACAGCGGCGTGGAAAATTCCCGGGCCAGGCAGTCGCGCAGCTGGCGGAGCGCGGCGAAGGCGCGGCGCGCGACCGCCGGGTCGTCGCTGAGCGGCGCGATGGTCATGAGGCCGTCGACCCGGAGGTGTTTTTTCGCCAGTGCAGTCTCGAGCAGCCGCGGGGCGGCGGCGGGCGTCGCGCCGAATTTGGCCGGATCGCCGCCGGCATTGATCTCAAGCAGGATGGGCAGCACCCGGTTGAGGCTCGCGGCGGCGCGGTCGAGGAGATCGAGGAGCTTTTCGCTGTCCACGCTCTGCACGCGGTCAAAATGCCGGGCGGCGAGGCGGGCCTTGTTGGATTGCAGATGACCGATGAGCTCCCATGCGACCGGCGCGGGAGTGCGGGCTTTTTTTTCCACCGCCTCCTGCACGCGGTTTTCGCCCACGGCACGCAGCCCGTAGCGCGCGGCGTATTCCGCCGCGGCCGGCGGGTGGGTCTTCGTCACCGCCAGCAGTTCGACCTCGCGCGGATCGCGGCCGGCGGCGCGGCTGGCCGCCTCGATCTGCCGGCGGACGGCGCCGGCGCGCGCGACAAATTCCTCATAAGCAAGAAACATTATTAATTTCTCTTAAAAAATTGCCTCATGATAAGAAATCTTTATCATGCTTTCATGCAAATCGACAATTTTAAGATTTTTGCCGATCTGGTCGAGACCCGGAGTTTTTCCAAGGCGGCCAAATTAAACAACATCACGCAGTCGGCGGTGAGTCAGCAGGCGCGGGCGATGGAGAAGCATTTCAAGACCCTGCTCATCGACCGCAGCCAGAAACAATTTCAGCTCACGCGCGAAGGACAGCGCGTCTACGAGGCGGCGAAGGAGATTCTGCTGCAATACGACAAGCTCGCGAGCGAGCTGCAGGAGATGAAGAAGATCATCAGCGGGACGATCCGGATCGCGACGATCTACTCGATCGGCCTGCACGAACTGCCCGCCTACATCAAAAAATTTCTCCACGATTATCCCTCGGTCAACGTGCGCGTGGAATACCGCCGCTCCAACCTCGTTTATGAGGACATCCTGCACAACTCGGTCGACTTCGGCCTGGTGGCGTTCCCGACCAAGGTGCGGCAAATCGAGATGATCCCGTTTCGGAACGACCGCCTGGTGATCATCACCCATCCCGCCCATCCCCTGGCGAAAGCCGGCGAGATCGACCTCAAGCAGCTCACCGGTTACAAGTTCATCGGCTTCGATCCGGACATTCCCACGCGCAAGGCGGTCGATAAGATTTTCCGCGACAACCGGATCGAGATCCAGCCGGTGATGGAATTCGACAACATCGAGACGGTGAAGCGCGCGGTGGAGATCGACCACGGCATCGCCATCGTGCCGCAGGCCACCGTGCAGCAGGAAATGAAGCAGGGCACGCTGGCGGTGCTGCCGTTCAAGGGCAAGGAGTTCACGCGGCCCCTCGCCATCTTGCACCGCAAAGGGCGCGTGCTCACGCCGGCGATGAGAAAGTTCATCGAGACCCTGGGCCTCGACCTGCCCGACGCCCGCGAAACCTGACCGTCCGTCCGTCCATCCCGTGCCGGGCGGAACGCCATCTCGCGCACGGGTCTAACGCCCGATGGAATTTGCAGCCTTGACCCCCGCCGCCCCCTCCGCTCCTAACTTGGGAATGGCGAACGGATTGCTCGCAATCTACGCGCTTACCTTGTGCGGCCTGGCCTTTTTTGCCCTCCACCGCATCAAGATCCTGTGGCTCTACTACCGCCACTGCCGCCGCCCCCCGGTCGAGCCGCCGCCCTGGACCGGACCGCGGCCACAGGTGTGCGTGCAGTGCCCGATTTTCAATGAGCCCCTGGTGATCGAGGCGCTGCTGGAAAAAGTCACGGCGCTGCGCTGGCCGGCGGAGCGGCTCGAGATCCAGATCCTCGACGACTCCACCGACCAGACCCGCGAGCTGGTCGAGCAATGGCTGCGGCTGCACCCGGAGGCCGCGGCGCGCTGCGTGCACCTGCACCGGCGCAACCGCCAGGGCTACAAGGCCGGCGCCCTGGCCGCCGGAATGAAGTGCAGCGCGGCGGAATTTTTCGCCGTCTTCGACGCCGACTTCCGGCCCGAGCCCGACTTTCTGGAAAAGCTCGTGCCTTACTTCGCCGATCCACGCGTCGGCGTGGTGCAGGCGCGGTGGGAATTCAGCAACCGCACCGCCAGCCTGCTCACGCGCTGCCAGGGGATTTTTCTCGATGCGCATTTTATCGTCGAACAGGCGGCGCGGTTCTCGGGAGATTTGTTTTTCAACTTCAACGGCACGGCCGGCATGTGGCGCCGCACCGCGCTCGAAGAGGCCGGCGGCTGGCGGGCCGACACGGTCACGGAGGATCTGGACGCGAGCTATCGCGCGCAGCTCCAAGGCTGGAAATTCGTCTATCTCGACCGATATGTCGTGCCGTCGGAGCTGCCGGAGAACCTCACCGCCTTCAAATCGCAGCAGCGGCGCTGGACCAAGGGCGGCATGCAGGTGGCGCGCAAGCTCCTGCGCACCGTGCTCGCCAGCAATCTGCCCGCGCGGGTGAAACGCGAGGCCTTCTGCCATCTTTCGATCGGTTTCGTGCATCCGCTGCTGGTGCTGTTTTCCTTCCTGTTCGTGCCCTGCCTTTATTTCTTCGGCGCACGGCCGCCGCAGGGCATCTGGATGTGGCTCAATCCGCTCTGGATCGTGGCCATCGGCGGCTCGACCGTGACGCTTTATTTCACCGGCCAGTATTTTCGCCAGCGACGCTGGCTCGAAGGCTGCGCCTGGATGATCGGCGCGCCCTTCGTCCTCGCCTTCGGCCTGGCCATGAGCGTGACCGGCTGCGTGGCCGCGCTGGAAGGGCTCCTGACCAAGGGCGGCGAGTTTGTGCGCACGCCCAAGGGCGGCAACGCGGCGTCGGTGGGCGGGCTGGTCGGGCGTTTGCGCAGCCGCACCCTTTTTGCCGTCATCATGGTCATCGAGGTGGCCCTGGGCCTGTGCATGTTCGGAGGCGCGGTCTATTTCGGGGGCAATGAGATGAACTATTATATTGCCGCCATCCTGCTGGTGAAAGCGGCCGGATTCCTGGGCCTGGCCGCGATGTCCGCGCCCGACCTGCTGCCGAGAATGGGCGGACTGCGCGCCTGAGGGCGGGAAGAAGCGGTTGCGCTCGCGCCTCTCATGGGTAGATTCTCCGCCCTTTATGAAATTTTCGCGTTTTTTCCCTGGTCTCGCGGCGGTCCTGGCCGCCGGGTTTTTTCTCGCCTCGCTTCGCGCCGATCCGGTGACGCCGCCCACGCCCGCGCCGGGCTGGACGCTCAAGGACGTGAACGGCCTGCCGGTCAGCCTCGCCCAATTCAAGGGCAAGGTCGTGGTCCTGGATTTCTGGGCCACCTGGTGCCCGCCCTGCCGCTCGGAGATCCCCGGCTACATCGCGCTGCAGAAAAAATACCGGGACAAGGGCCTGGTCATCATCGGCGCTTCCGTCGATCAGGACGGCCCCGCGGTGGTGAAAAAATTCATGGCCGATTTTCACATGAATTATCCGGTGGTGATGGCCGACGACGCCGTCGTCCAGGCCTACGGCAACCCGGATGCGATTCCCACCACCTTCATCATCGACCGCACGGGCAAAATCCGGGACAAAAAAGTCGGCGCGATGGAGACGGCGGACTACGAAAAAGTAATCCAGCAGTATCTCAACTGAGGCGGGCGGGCGGCGCCGCGGCATCGCAGATCGCACGGCATTGCAAAAAGGGAAGGGGCCGGCGAAACCCCTAACGCCGGCCCCATTTATTTCTCTTATCCGGCCTCTCGGCCGGACTCCATGTTACCCCAAGACCCTGCGGTGGCAGGGAACTTTGCCAGTGATAAAAGCAGGCTTCGTGCCAGCGCGGGAGAAATTGCGCCGGCCGCGCCGCGGTCAATTATCCGTGTGGAAACGCGTGATCTCGGCCAGCTGGTCGGCGATGCTGCGGTCGCTGCGGCAGCGGGGCATTTTGTTCTGGCCGCCCCATTTGCCCGCGGAGCGCAGCCACTGCTCGAAAACGCCCGGCATGACCAGCCGCACCACGGGCGGCTCGAGGCCGCCGCCTTTGCGCTTGGCCTCGTAGTCGTCGTTCAGCCGCTGGAGCTCGGCGTCGAGCTCGGGCGCCATGACCGGGCCGGTGGGCGTCTCGATGGTGGGAACCTTGAGTTCGACCCACCATTCGTGCTGGCCGCGCCTGCGGCCGGCGGCGGCGTTCACGAAGAGCGGCGCCACGTGGAAATTGATGATGGTCCAGCCGTGGCGCTTGCAGACGGCGAGGAGCGAGTCGGTGAGCTCCTTTTCGATGACGTGCTCGCCAAAGGCGCTGAGCTGGAGGCGGGTGCGGCCGACGTAGATGAGGCGGGGCGGTTCGGTCGAGACGAAGCGCACCACGTCGCCGATGACGTAGCGGCACAAGCCCGCCGGCGTGGTGAGGAGCAGGGCGTAATCGACGCCGGGCTGGACGTCCGCCAGCGGCACGGCGTGCAGGCCGAGAATGGTCAGGCGGTTTTCGTCGAACTGGCTCATCGGCACGAATTCGAAAAACAGGCCGGTGTCCGCCAGCAGCCGCAGGCCGGCCTCGGGCTCGGCGTCCTGCGCGGCGATGAAGCCTTCGGAAGCCGGGTAAACCTCGTGAAAATTCACCGTCGGGCCGAGCGCGACGCGGAGTTCGTCCTCGAACGGGCCGAGCGGCACGCCGCCGTGAATGAGGCACTCGAAGTTGGGCCAGAGCGCCTGCAGGTTTTCCGCGCGGCCCGCTTGCGCGCGCAGCGCCTCGGCCAGGATGAGAATCCAGCTCGGGATGCCGGCGAGCAGCGTGATGTCGAGCGCGCAGGTGCGTTCCGCGATGGCCTGGAGCTTGGCCGGCCAGTCCGTCATCTGCGCGATCTCGAGGCCGGGTTCATAAAGGTGCTTTTCCGCCCACGGCGGCAGCCGCATCGCGGTGATGCCGCTGAGATCGCCGGCGTAGGCGGCGAAAGGCGCGGCCTCGGTGATCGGCGCCAGCACGGTCGAGCCGCCGAGGAAAAGGTGGCGGCCGCGAAACACCCCGGCCGAGCCGGCGCGCGCGGTGTAGAAAAACAGCGAGTCGAGCCCGGCCTGACGGAAATGCGCCAGCATCGGCTCGGTGATGGGCAGGTACTTGGTCCGGCCGGCGGTCGTGCCGGACGACACCGCGTAATAGGCGCACTGTCCCGGCCAGAGCACGTCGGCCTCGCCGCGCTTCATCCGCTCGACGTAGGGATCAAGCTCCTCGTAGGACTGCGCTGGCACGCGTTCGTGAAACGTCTTGTAAGTGATGCCGGCCTCCAGCCCGTGATGCCCGCGCCAGAGCTGGGTCCGGGCGAAGTTATCCGCCAATTGCCGGAAAATCCTCTCTTGGGCCGCCACCGCTCCGCTTTTTTTCCGCCGCAGGCGCGATTTCATTCGCGCGGTCAGAAAATCTGCACCGAGATGGACGAGAAATTTGGGCGGAACCGGCATGGCCGAGCAGCGCATCAAGCAGATTTGCCCGGCGCCGCGTCGCAAGCGAAATCAGGCGAGCGGCCAGACTTTCCGGGGCTTGAGCTGCTTGTAGAAGGCCGAAAGGGAGGGCAGGAAGTTAAAACAATGGAAAATCAGCGAGGCGTGCTGCACCGGGCTGCCACGGTGGTTGACGATGAGGCGGCAGGTGCTGTGTGGGAAATAGGCGCGGTGCGCGTTCTCGAGCGCGAAACGGGTGGGCGAGGCGTCGGTCAGGACCGAGCTTTCCTTTTCCGCGTAGAGGATGAGCGCAGGTGCGTCGCTCAACGGCAGCATCGCGGGTGAGAAATAGGCGGCGGGAGCCTCCATCTGCTTGAGCGCCTGCACGCGTTCGCAGGCGCCGGTGGAATTGACGCTGCGAATGGTGGCCATCACGGCCTCGCGCAGGCGATACAGTTCGCCGCGGGTCATGATCGCGCGCAATGCCTCCTTGTTTTGCGCGCCGGACTCGAACATCTTGCTGAAAATGGTGCGCGATTTTTCCACCACGTGGGTGTTGGCCTCGCCGTCGAGGTAGGGCTTGAGCGCGCGGCCCGGCAGGGTGGAGGGCTTGGCCTCGCCGGGCGTGAAGATGTCCCCGACACAGGCGACGGGGCTGATGATGATGGAGCCCTTGAGGTCGATTTTGCGGCCGTCGCGCCGGGCCCGCTTCAGCCATTCAAGGAGCAGGCCGCCGCCGAAGCTGACCGCGAAAATCACCGGCTTCTGTCCGTGTTCCGCCAGTTCCTGCACCAGATCGTCGAGCTGGGCGAAGAGCATTTCGTTGGAGAAACCGTGGCGCGGATAGTTGAAATAATACAGGCTGCCGGTCTTGAGCAGAAACCCCCGCAGCAGAAACACCTGCTCGGTCGAGTCGGGCACGAAGCCGCCCAGCACGATGGTGGGCACGCGGCCCCGGCTGCGCTCCCACAGCACGGTCGTCCGCTGATGTTCGCCGGCCAGGCCGTTTTGCAGCACCGCCTCCTGCGCGCGGCGGACCCGGGGCACAAACAGCCGCTGCTGGGGCGGGCGGAGCCGGTAGCTCGTCGTGCGGATGAGCGTGCGCAACGGCTGGGTGGGCGCGAACCGTCCCAGCTGCGTGAATAACGACAGAGCGGGAAATAAATCACTCAGCGAAGCCATGGCAGGGTTGTGGTATAAGGCTGGGTAATTTGCCGGGATATTGGCAAAGGCAAACCTGTTCTGTCACGCAAATGTGACCACAATGAAACGATTATGTTGCGTTTTGGCTTGGCCGGCCCATCCCCCCGGGCGAAAAATCACCCGTGCCGCTGCCTCCCATTCTTTATGAAGACGACGCGCTGCTGGCCCTCGACAAGCCCAGCGGCCTGCTCGTCGCCCCCGACCGCTGGGACAAATCGCGCGAAAACCTGATGGCGCTGGTGCATGCACGCTTCGGCCGGGGCG
The DNA here is from genome assembly GCA_035499715.1 of Opitutaceae bacterium. Lineage (GTDB taxonomy): Bacteria > Verrucomicrobiota > Verrucomicrobiia > Opitutales > Opitutaceae > DASRHD01. The sequence goes on from DATJYF010000078.1 coordinate 15,444, forward strand.
TGGCCAATGTCCACCGGCTCGATGCCGCCACCAGCGGCCTGCTGCTTTGCGCCAAAACCAAGCCCGCGCTCGATTTTCTCAGCGGCCAGTTCCAGGCCCGGGCGGTGGAAAAAACTTATCACGCCTTCGTCGCCGGCCAGCCGGCGCTCGACGAATTCACCGTCGAGCTCGCGCTCGGGCCGGACGAACGGCATCCCGGCCGCATGCGCGTCGTGAAAAAAGGCGGCCAGCCGGCGGCCACGCAGTTTCGCGTGCTGGCGCGCTTCCGCGGCTGCGCCTGGCTCGAATGCCGGCCGCTCACCGGCCGCACCCACCAGCTCCGCGTGCATCTCGCCGCCACCGGCACGCCGATCTGGGGCGACGTTTTTTACGGCGACGACACGCCGCTCCTGCTGTCGTCGTTCAAGCGCGGATACAAGGGCCGCGAAGACGAGAAGCCGCTGCTCGCCCGGCTCGGCCTGCACGCCAGCGAGCTGGCGCTGCTCCATCCCGTCACGCGCGAACGCGTCACGCTGCAGGCGCCGCTGCCGCACGAATTCGAGGTCGCGCTCAAGTACCTGCGCAAGTTCGCCGCGGCGGCGAGATGAGCGCGGCGCGCGTCCGGGCTATCTCAATCTGGCCAGTGCCGCCTGCGCGCGCTTTTTCTCCTCCACGTCGTATTTTTCGGCCGGCGGCATGCCCGCCGCCAGCTCGAACTCGGCGCGGGCGAGCGCCGGCTGCTTGTCCGCCAGATAGGCGAAGCCGAGGTCGACATGGTGCGACACGGTTTTGGGCGCGAGTTCGACCGCGCGGCGCAGCAGGCGCACCGCCTCGGTCGAAGAGGCGGGCGGCAGTCCGCCGTAGATCAATTTCGCGAAAAACCGCCTGGTCGCGCCCAGGCTGGCCAGCTCGTAGTTCCAGCGGCCGAGCACGTGGTAGGCCCAGTCGTAATTGGGATCGAGCGCGAGCGCGCGCTCGGCGTACTCCTTGACCAGGCGCGAGTCCCTGATCTCGGTGCGGGTGTCGCTGCACAGGCTGAGCTTGCCGTAGCTGATGGCCACGGAAAGGACGTTGACGGCGTTGTTGGGCTGGAGCGCGGCGGCGCGCTGCGCGTAGGCCAGCGCCTTTTCCGCCAGCGGCCTTTGGGCCGCCGGGTCGGACAGGTCCTCGACGGAATCGGAGTACTGCTCGGAGATTTTTTGCAGGATGAACGGATCGCTGGGCCGGATCGCGTCGGCTTTGAGCAGGCAGGCGAGCGCGGTCTTCGAGTCGAACCGATCCTCGGCCGCGAGCGCGCGCTGCACCAGTGCATCGGCGGAGTCGGCCGCCCGTCCGGCGAGAGGGGCGGCGAGCAACGCCAGGGCGAGCCAGCCGAGCGGCCTCATGGCGCGACACGGCTTGGGTTTTCGCCGTTCGCCGGCGGACGGGCGCTTTGCATCGGCGGCACGGCGGCGGCGCTCAGCGCTGGAGCGCGGCGGAATGCTTCGCCTTCTGCTCGCGATGAATCCGGTCGATGGCGCGCATCAGCGGAAGCAGCGGATAATAGCAGAGCGCGATGAAAAACGGCGCAAGCAGGGCCCAGGCCACAATGGCGTGCAGCGCGGTCGTGCCGAATTTCTCGAAAAAAAGGCCGGTGTCCTCCCAGAACAGGTGGTACATTTCCCGCGGGCGGAAGCGCTGGTGGGGAACGCCAAAGACGATCTCGCCCAGCCGCACCAGCCACAGGATCACCGGCAGGTGCACCGGCCAGAGCGCCTGATTAAGCAGCTGGATGATGGGCTGGTTGAGGCGCAGGACAAGCGCGACGAGGAAGCAAAGCAGCGTGGTCAGGCCGAAAATGGGAAAAAGCGCGCAAGCACCGCCGACCGCGACGGTCAGGGCGATTTTTTCGGGAGTGATTCCCTGGGTGAGCTGGGCGACGACAGGATCGACGATGCGACGCTGCCAGAACGTGCGCTTGGCCGGAGCCACTTCGGGTTGGGTCATGGTTTGAGGGGAAACTTGGGGCAATGCCTGCACATCTCAACCCAATGACAGGGAAAGGCGGCACGGCAATCCATCTTCTTCCGGCGGCCCGCGCCGGCCGCCACGAAACCAAATTTTTACGCCTCGGGCCCGTGGCGGCCGTGAAATGCCGCACACCTCTTGCACCAGCGTGTTTTTTTCACGGCGGTGCGCATCAATTTTTTTGCCGCCGGAGTCCGGTGAAAAACTGATGCAGCCGCGAGTCCGGCACGAGCGTGATGATGTAGGCCGAGACAAGGACGTTGAG
>DATJYF010000079.1:0-15969 GCA_035499715.1 Opitutaceae bacterium
TTGCCTTCAAAAAGATAAGTGGCGGCGTCCAGCGCGCCATCGAGGCTGGCGCGGGCGGCCGCCTCCGCCTTTTGCCACGACCGGACGTAACCCGGATCGGCCGGCGGCGCTCCTTCCACGGCGAAATTTTCCGCCGCCAGCGGCAAATGGCGGGTGCGGCCATGCAAGGCGTCGCGATTGGCCGGGCCGGGCGACGCCACCACGGTCTCGGCCTGCGCCGCCTCGAGCCAGCTGCGCAGCACCTTGCTCGTGGGCCAGCCGCCGAAACAAAGCACCTGCCGCGGCGCAAGCTCCCGCGCCGCCCGCTCGCTGCGCAAAATCGCATCATAGGAAGTGACGATGGCCGCCTCCCCGCCTGCGTGGTGCCTCACCGGCGAGAGAGCGTCGGCCAGCACCGGCCAGCCGAGCGCCGCGGCCAGACGGCTGATCGCGGCCGCATGCGACGCCGGATCGGCCGGCAGGCATGGACCGGCGACGATCAGACCGCGCGCCGTGGCCGGACGCTGCCAAGCCGTGATCGACGTCGCCATCACGGAAGGCGGCGCAAGATGGGCAAAAAACTCCTCGCTGATTTTCCCCTCCAGCGACCGCGCCGAGGCGTCCTCCACCGGCACGAGCGGATCGCGGAAGGGGCAGTTCAGGTGCACCGGGCCGCCTTGCGCGCACACGCAGGCGTGGGCGACCGTCTGCCGCAGGTAGCGCAGCAGCGGCTCGCTCGCCTCCGGCACGGCCAGCTCGTGGTAAAATTCCACGTAGCCGCCGTATAATTTCTGCTGGTCGATGGCCTGGCCCGAGGCGCAGTCGCGCAGCTCCGGTGGCCGATCGGCGGTGAGGACGAGCAGCGGCGCGCCGCTTTCGTGCGCCTCGATGACCGCGGGAAAGAAATTCGCCGCCGCTGTTCCGCTGGTGCAGACCAGCGCCACCGGCCGCCGACTTTTTTTCGCCAGCCCCAGCGCGAAAAACGCCGCCGAGCGCTCGTCCAGCACCGGAATGGCCTCGAGGCGTGGATGCCGGGCGAACGCGAACACCAGCGGCGCCGAGCGCGAGCCCGGCGAGATCACGGTGTTTTTCACCCCGCAGCGCGCGAGCGTTTCCACCAGCACACCGCTCCAGAGCGCGTTGGCGTTGCGAAAATCGAGCGTGAGCGAACTCATGGCGAAAGCAGGGCGTCCTGCATGGCTTTAAACTTCAATTCCGTCTCGGCCAGCTCTTTCTCCGGCGAGGAGCCGGCGACGATGCCCGCGCCCGCGTACAACCGCGCCCGCGCGCCGTCGACCAGCGCCGAACGCAGGCCGACGAAGAATTCGCCGTCGCCCCGCGCGTCGATCCAGCCCAGCGCGCCGCCGTAGAGGCCGCGCGGAAAAGGCTCGAGCTCGCGGATGCGCGCCACCGCCGGCGCGCGCGGCGATCCGCCCACGGCCGGCGTGGGATGCAGGCGGGCCAGCGCGTCGAGCAGGCGCCCGCCGGCGGGCAAGGCCGCGCGCACCGGCGTGTGCAGGTGCTGGACGTTGGCCAGCCGGAGCAAGCCGGGCTTTTCGGGAAATTCCAGCCTGAGGCCGAGCGGCGAAAGCCGGCGCACGATCGAGTCCAGCACGAGGCGGTGTTCGCGCCGGTCCTTCTCGCTGTGCAACAGCGCGGCGCCGAGTGCGGCGTCGTCGCTGGCGGTCAGGCCGCGGCCGGCCGAGCCGGCCAGCGCCTCGGTCAGCAGCGTTCCTCCGCGCACGCGCAGCAGCTGCTCGGGGCTGGCGCCGATGAAGCTCTGGCCGCGGCCGTTGGCGACGGAAAAGGCGTAGCAGCCCGCGAAGCGCTGACGCAGGCCGTTGAGCAGACGCAGCGGATGCAGCGGCTGGGCCGCCGTGAGGTCCTTGGCACGCGCCAGCACGATCTTTTGCAATTCGCCCGCGGCGATGAATTCAAGCGCCCGGCGCACGGCCGCGCAATAGTCGCCGGACTCGCCCAAGGAAATTTTCTGCGCCGGTGGCGCATCGGAAAAATCCGGCGCGGCGTAGTCGAAGGCGCGAAACTTGGCGTGCGCCCGCCAGACTTTTTCCGCGAGCAGGTCGAGATCGGCGTCGGGAGACACGAGCAGGTTGGCCACGGCGACGGTCGAGTCGCCGGCCCGCGCCACCTGCCAGCGCGACACGAAAACGCGGGCCGCCGGAAACGGCGCGCCCGCCGGTACGCCGTCAAAAAAGGTGAAGGCGGAAAAAAAATGCGGTCCGGCAAAAGGCGCGCTTTGATCGCCGACGGCGATGGTGTCGGCCAGCGTGTCGTCGATGAACCGCTGGACCGCGGCGAAGCGGTCCGGCCCGGCGGCCTCGGCGCTCAGAACTGCCTCGGCTCCGGCGAGGGCGAAATTCTGCGCCGGCCGCTCGCAGTAAAAATGCAGCTCCGTCGGCTCGAAAATTGATTCGAGCACGGCCAGCGGATCGAGCGCGTCGACTTCGAGGGAAATGCTGGCGAGCTGCGCCCGGCCCCGCGCCGCGGCGGCGTCCCGGCAGGCGGAGAGAAACCCGCGCAACGCGGCGGGCGTGGCGTTGGCGGCGGGATCGAGCGGCAGGACGGTCATTTATTGAACCACAGAGGCACAGAGATCGAAAAGTTCTTTCAGAATTAAATCAAAACTCCGTGTCCTCCGCGCCTCCGTGGTTCAATAGTGGCTGTTATTTCTTTTCCTGCTCGGGCCGCGGAAAAAGCACGAGGGCCGTCTGGACTTTCGCGCCGGTGAGTTTGGTGCCCCAAACGAGTTCGCCGCGCCACACCGTGCCAGGCGTGTAGCCCAAGGCGGTCTGGATTTTTGTCGTGGTCGACGGCATCACCGGCTGGAGCAGTGTGGCCCCGAGCCGCAGCGCCTCGGCCATGGTCGCAAGGGCGTTGCGGAGGACTGCTGCAGTATTGGGATCGGTATTTTTGGCGAGCTTCCACGGCGCCTGTAACTCGATGTAGGCGTTGGTTTCGGTCAGAAAAGAAATCACTCGATCGAGCGCGATGTGAAACTGGAAGCCCTCACAGAGCTTGATGAATTCATCACGGGTCTTGTCCCAGATGTTCTGAAGCGAGCTTGTGGCCTCAGGTGCAGGCACGACCCCGCCAGAAAAACGGGTCATCATGTTGAGTGTACGATTGACGAGGTTGCCCAGGTTATTTGCAAGTTCGCTGTTGTAGCGCGCGAGGAAAAGTTGCAGCGAAAAATCGCTGTCCTGACCGACGTTCATTTCGCGGATCATGAAGTAGCGGAGGGCATCCACGCCGTAGCGGTCAACAAACTCAAACGCATCGACGAAGTTGCCCGTGCTTTTCGACATCTTCGCGCCGTTGACCGACCACCAGCCGTGCACGAGCAGCGAACGCGGCGGCGGCAGGCCGAGGGCGTGCAGCATGATGGGCCAGTAGATTGCATGCGACGGCTGAAGAATGTCCTTGCCAATGACGTGATAGTCGGCCGGCCAGAGCCCCGGCTTGTCCGCGACCGCGGAGTAGTAGTTGACCAGCGCGTCGAACCACACGTAGGTGACGAAGCTTTCGTCAAACGGCAGCGGAATGCCCCACTCCAGGCGTTCGCGCGGCCGTGAGATGCATAGGTCGTTGAGCGGCTCGGTGAGGAATTCCAGCACCTCTTTTTGGCGGTGGCGCGGGAAGATGAAATCGTCATGCTTTTTCAGAAAATCAACCAGCCAGTCCTGGTAGGGGCCGAGCTTGAAAAAATAGTTTGGCTCTACTTCCACGGTTTCCGTGACTTCGCCGAAAATTTCCGGCCAGGAACCGTCGGGATTGCGGTCTTTTTCCTTCAAAAACTGCTCCTGGCGCGTGCTGTAGAAACCGCGGAATTCGGCCTTGTAGATCTCCCCTTTATCGAACAAGCGCTGCAAGAGGTCGCGCACGACGCGCTTGTGACGCTCCTCCGTCGTGCGGATGAAATCGTCGTTGGAAATGTCGAGCTTCACGCACAACTGGCGGAACTCCGCGCTGACTTCGTCCGCGAGCTGCTGCGGAGCGATGCCCCGCGCGCGGGCGCTTTGCTGGACTTTCTGGCCGTGTTCGTCCGTGCCGGTGAGAAAAAAAACGCGGTCGCCCATCAGCCGCCGGAAGCGCGCGATGACGTCCGCCAGCACCTTTTCGTAGGCGTGGCCGAGGTGCGGCGAACCGTTCACATAATCGATGGCGGTGGTCAGGTAAAACGACTTCATTGGCGGGAGCCGTCCAACAAAGACAACCGTCTGCAAAAAGTCGAAAGTTTTGGTGAAACGGCCGTGGCGGCGCGGGAATGAATTTGCCAGTGACGCGCCCGGGGCGCAGACTGGCGGCAGGTTATCCGCTCCATGAGAAACCTGGCCAGAATTCTTGCCGTCGCGCTTGTCTCGTTGCTGGTTTTTGTCGCGGCCGCGCTCACGGCGCAGGTCTGGCTGCAGCGCCAGGCCCAGCAACTGCGCGCCGAGACGGTCGCCGCCAAGCGGGCGGAGCTGGCCCGGGCACTGCCCTTGGTCGCGCCCGCCGCTGGCGCGGCCTGGGATCAGCCGGCCCTGCAAAAGGTCGGAGCGCTGCTCGACGCCGAGGTCGTGCTTTCCGGGGGCACCGCCCCGGCCCCCGCCACCGGCTCCCGCTTGAGCTTTTCCTATCGCGCCGATCCGCAAACCATCTTGGTGGTCGCGTTTCCGACGCCGCCGGCCCATCATTTGATCGCGCTCTACCAGCACGCCCTGGCTTTGCTCCTGCTGCTTGCCCTGGCGCTGTTTCTTCTTACCTCCGCCCTTGCCATCATCGCTTGGCTGCGGCCGGCGGTTAACGTCGGCCACACGCGGGATTCGTTGGCCGTCGTGCGCTCGGAAATGAACAGTCTGGCGCAGCTCGCGCAGGCTTCCGCCGCGCAAAACACCGCCCTGCTCAAGGAACGCGGCGAGCGCCAGCGCGCCGAGGAGGACTCCCGGCTCCGGCAAAAACTGCTCGGCCACGCCCAGGAGGAAAAAGTACAGCTGGGCCGCGACCTCCACGACGGCCTCATCCAGTCGCTCTACGCCACCGGCCTCATGCTTGAATCGGCACGCACCCTCCTGCGCAACAATAACGGGCCGGCCGCCGAGCACCGGCTGGCCAAGGCGCTCGAGGCACTCAATGCCGTCATCCGCGACGTGCGCAATTACATCCAGGGCCTGGCCCCGGAGCGGCTGCAGCGCTCCAGTTTCAACCAGGCCTTGCAGGCGCTGGCCGAGGAGCTGGGCGCCGGCCGCGAGGCGAAATTTGACATCCAACTCGACGACGAAGCCGCCATCCTGCTCAATGCCGACCAGACCGCCGACGCGCTGCAGATTGCGCGCGAAGCCATCAGCAACAGCCTGCGGCACGGCCACGCCTCCACCGTGACCCTGCGACTGCATCGCGGCGAACGCGAGGTCTGCCTGCTCGTGCAGGACGACGGCGCGGGCTTCGATCCCGACACGCGCGAAACCACCGGCCACGGCACCGACAACATGCAGGCGCGCGCCGCCCGGCTCGGCGCGGAGCTGCGCGTGACCAGCCGGCCCGGCACCGGCACCCGCGTGTTGCTCAACATGCCCATTCTCCAACCGGCATGACCTCCGCCAAAAAATCCGCCGTGCGTGTCCTGCTCGTGGACGACAGCGAAGTTGTCCGCCTGGGCCTGCGCACCCTGCTCGAAAGCGAGCCCGGCTTCGCCGTCACCGGCGAAGCCGGCAGTGTGGCCGCCGCTGTCGAGGCCTGCGCGCGTCTCCAGCCGGACGTCGTGCTGCTCGACATCCGCCTGCCCGACGGCACCGGCCTCGAAGCCTGCCGGCTCATCATGGAACGCCAGCCGCACACCTCCGTTCTCATTCTCACCTCCGTGCTGGAGGAACGCATGGTGGACGAGGCGCTCAAGGCCGGCGCCCGCGGATATTTGCTAAAGGAAGTGAACGGCCGCGGACTCGTACAGGCCGTGATCGACGTTGCCGCCGGCAGGTCCGTGCTCGACCCCAGCGTGACGGCGCGCGTCATCCAGCTCGCCAGGTCCGGTCCGGAGCGCGACCTGTTGACCGCACTGTCCGGCCAGGAGCGCCGCGTGCTCGCCCTGATCGCCGAAGGCAAGACCAACAAGGAGGTCGGCCAGGCCCTCAATCTCAGCGAGAAAACAGTGAAAAATTATCTCAGCAACATCTTCGACAAGCTGCATCTCACCCGCCGCGCGCAGGCGGCGGCCTTTTACGCGCAGACGCAATCGCGCGGCTGAAGTGCACGTGCTCTTCTGCGGTATGCACCGACCGCGCCCTTCCTATTTTGACCCTCGCCGCAATAAAGGTGCATGCGGTGATCGGCCTAGGGCCATTCGGCCCTGACCGCCTAGGGACCAAAAGCCGGCCGGCCGGCTCTGGACGCGCCGCCCCGGGTGCAGTAGCATCGCGAGCGTGAATATTTCCGCCTCTTCGCCCCACTCCGGCCAGCGCGCCATGACCCTGGTTGAAGTTATGGTCGCCTTGACGATCGTCGTGATGGTATTCGCCGGTACCCTCGCCGGATTGGTCCAATCGCGCCGGCTGACCGAGGGCAGCCTGGCCCAGAGCAACGCCCAGGCCGCCGTGGCAAGCTATATGGAACAACTGAAAAGCATGCCCATATACCAGCTCATCGGTGACCCCAACCAGACGGTCGACAACGCGGGGAATTACACACCCAACCTTGGCGCTTCCTTTTCCCTTCCCACCATTCAGAATGATTCGACTGCCGGCGCCGACCCGTTGATGACGTCGAACGGCACGGCGATTCCCACCATCTCTTCATTGATACCGGGACAAACGCCAACAGGCGTCATCGATAATCTCAAGGAGGTTCCCGCCAATCCGAGCAATCCGGGTTCGGCCACCACTTGGAATGCGGTTTGGCCCGCCGCCCAGCTGTCCACCGCGAATGAAACGAATACCACTCCGATGAGCAACAATCTGCATGTCAATATCTGGGTTTGGGTCACGGATCTGAGCGGCACCAGCACCTACGCCCAGAATGTTTATGGCATCACCATGATTTACACCTGGCAGTTCAAGGATGGTTTAGGAACCCAATATTTCATCGGAACCCTCCGGTCCGTCCGTTCGATCGTCAAAACATATTGACCATGCATCACAGCGTTTCGACTCCAAACAGAGCCCCCGCCTTCACCTTGGTGGAGCTCCTGGTGGCGATGACCATCATTGGATTTGCCGTGGCGGGCGCGATCGCCATCACGATCCAGGGTTTGAAAATTTATTATACCGACACGAACCGGTTGTCGGTGAATAAAGACATGCGAAAATTCACGCAGGCGATGTTTACCGATGCCGCCTTTTCAAACGACTTTTATATTTACGATCCCGCCACGAACGGGGCCATTCCCACCAGCGGCAACGACAATTATGTCAGCAGCGGAAAATCCGGCGACGACCTTTTACTGGTCACCACCTCGACCAACTCCGCCACCGGCGCCATAACCGTCACCAAGCTGATTGCATATTATCGCACCGTCACCAACACGACGAACAATTCCGGCCCAATCTATAGAATAGAAGTGGACAGCCCGCAAGACGGGTCCGGAACCACGCCCGCGCCCGGCAACACCGCGATCTACGCGCTGTGGAATGCAAACATCAAACCGTTGATCGCCGGCCACACCGCAACCTTCATCACCTCGGCCATCGGCACGGCCAGCTATAACACCAGCCCGGCTTCCTCCCCCAGCCACCTGAATGTTTTCTATAATGCAAACGCCTTCATCATGGTGCGTTGCCAAATCCAGGAACAGGGCTACAACGGGGGAACCACCGCCAACACAAACCAGATCAAGGCGATCGATACCTACAACCTCAGCATTTGGCCCCGCGGCTGATTCCATTTTATCATGAACTCACATCTCCCTATCCGTATATACCGCCGGCGCGGCTCCGCCCTCCTCACCGTCATCATTTTAGTTTTCATGATGTGCATGCTGGTGGCCTCCATCCTCGGCTGGTCTGTCACTGAGCGGCGCATAAACATGCGCACGGTTTATTGGATTGAAGCCCGCAACGCCGCGGAGGCTCTGTGCGAATATGGCGCCTCCCAGGTCGTGGATCTCTACAACAACTATGCCTCTCCCCCCGCCCTTGATCCCTTTGCGGGAACGACCAGCTCCAACGTCCCGCTGGCATTGCCCTCCAGCTCCTTTTTCAGCGGATCCGAGATCAATACCTCCGCCCTCTCGAGTTCGAATCCGAACGGGCTTGAACTCGTCGGCGGGAAGGCCGTTCAAGTTCCGTCAAGCGGCAATCTGTTCTATGTCGACCCCAACGATCCCACCAACGCCAACGATCCGCTTTCCCGGCAAATGGTCGCCCGTCACGACATCGTCGTGATGGCCAAGGCCACCGCGGTGCCGAAAAGTGGCGACGCGCCGGTCACGGCCTACGTGACCGAGACCGTTTCGGTGCGCGGCGAACCGCTCTTTGCCAACGCCATTTTCTACGCCAACAACGATCTCGAACTGACCAATGTCGGCCCGGCCATGGACGTTTACGGCCCGGTGCACGTCAACGGCAATTTGTTTGTCAGCTGCGACACTTCCCTGACCTTTCATTATCCGGTCTCCGCCACCGGCAATGTTTACCACTCCAATCTGGGCACATCTGGAAATAACGGTGCGCCAAACGCTGGCTCGGTCAGCTTTGCGACCGATACTACGGGCACAAATACCGCCCCCATGCTGGCCAGCAGCGGCACGTATAACGGCAAGTGGTGCGATAGCACCATGGGCGCGGACGTGGGCATAACCGGCCTTTCCAATTTGCAGCCGCTGGTCACAAACGATTTTTCGGGCGCCAACAACGATCCGATCGCCTATGCAAAAACCACCTGGAACAACAACCTCATGACCGGATCGATGGGTGTCGCTCCCTATAATCCCGCCGGATTCACGCTCCCGGTCGATTCCAGCGGCGATCTACCCGATGCGCTGTCGGCCGAAACCGGCAACACCGACAAGCACGTGGGGCCGACAGGAACGCTGGTGGCCGGAAATGTCAGCTACATCAACGATCCACCCGACCAGACGCTTTCCACCAGCGACACCTATTACAACGGCAAGTATGCACTGGAACAGGCAAAATTTTCAAATCAGACGGGCCTGTATGTTCTGGTTCAAATTGCGGCTGGCACCGGCGGCCAGCCGGATACGGCCACCATCACTTTTTACGGCCCGCCAGTCCCGGGCAATGTCGGGACTTCCGGTTACGGGCCCAATGGCGGCGTCCAGCTGGGCCAGATATCAGTGAGCTCATCGAGCGCGACGGGCAACGAACCCACCGGCATAGTCAGTTTTGTGCCCTATCAAGCCACGGCCACCGGCACGACCTCGGGAACCGGCACGGTGACGACCTATGGCACGACCAAAATCGGCACGAAATATTATTATACAACAACTCCTAAAACCGGGGCCACCATCACCAATAACATCAGCCGCACTTACAACGGCTCAAGCTACTCCGATACTGTCACCGGCCAGTCAAGCACGGGCGGATCGACCGGATCCACCACCAACAGCGCGAGCAGCTACTCGTCGGCGACAGCCGCTCTAGCCGCGGCACCGGGAGGCGGCGCCACGAACTATAACATGACCGGAACCCCCTCCACATCCATAACCTCGGCGGGCTCGGTAACCCAGGGCTTGTATGACCAGCGTCAGCAAACCGGCGTCGATCTTATCCAAATCGACATGGGGGCCTTGCGCACCGCCTTGCAGGACGTAAATACCGGCACCGTGACAGGTGCGATAGTAAATAATAATAATGGAGGCAACATCTGGGGGGCGGGCAGCGCTGGCACCGGTGTCGCCGCCGACAATACCAGCGGCTGGAACGGGGGAATTTATGTGGATGTCGAGGCCCCCACCGGCAATCAAGCCAGTGTCGGTCTCGCCAACGGCAGGGTCGCCAGCGGGAGCAGCCTGATTCCCAATGGCACGTCAGGCGCCAATAAAATAGTCGGCCCCAATCAAGGCCTCACGATTGCGACGAATGCCCCAATGTATGTCGAAGGCAATTTCAACTCCGACGGCAGCATCACCAGCAGCAGCGCGCAAACGCCGGATGACGGCAACACCACGGGATCGACCAGCGCCGAAGTGCCCGTCGCCCTCGTATCCGATGCCATCACCATCCTCTCACCGGGATATTTTGGGAATACCGGCTCGAATAATTCTAGTTTTAGCAATGCTTATTTTCCGACGGGCGCCACTCCAGGCGTTACCACCCTCAACAAGACCAGTGCCAGCAACGCCTACAACAGTTTCTCCACCGTCGATCCCAGCACTCTCAACCTCGGAGGTTCTGGTCCCGAGGTTGCCGCCGCCTTCATTTCGGGTATCGATGCATCAACGGGCGGCAATTTTAGTGGTGGCGCCCATAACTTTCCCCGCTTTCTCGAAAACTGGGGTGGCACCGTTGCCATTCGCGGTTCGATCGTGAACCTGTTTGACAGCAAAGTGGCCACCGGCCTCTGGAACGGCAGCACATATTATAGCGCCCCCACCCGTAAATGGGGATACGATCAAATATTTCAAAATGGCACGTATCCGCCGCTTACTCCCCACGTTATTTCCTTCCGCCGTATTTACTTCAACGATCTGAGTTCCGCTTCATATACCGCCCTGCGGATAGATTCCACCAAGGGCTGGCCTTCCGAGGCGTCGCACTTCGTCTCGGTGCATTAAAAGGCCCCTTGCTGTTTCCCACCTGCCAGGGCGGCGGCCGGCTGCTTCCGGTTTGACGCCGCCCGCCGGATGCGCATGGTGCGCCCATGAAAGTCCTCCGAGCCAAGAGCGCCGGCTTCTGCTGGGGCGTGGAGCGCGCCATCGACATCACGCGCGACTACGCCCGCCAGGGCCGCCATCCGGTTTACACCGACGGCCCCCTCATCCACAACCGCCAGATGATGGATGTGCTCGCGCGCGAGGGCGTCCGCGAGGTCGGCGACTACCAGAGCCGGGGCGAGGTCGCGCTCAAGCACGCTCCCGGCGACAACCCGGTCATGGTGGTGCGCGCCCACGGCATCTCGCCCGAGCGCCGCGCCTATCTGAAAAATCTCGGCATGGACTTCCGCGATGCGACCTGCCCCGACGTCGGCATCATCGCCGGCAAGATCCGTCTCCACGCCAAGAAAGGATACGCCACGATCATCTTCGGCGACAAAAACCATCCCGAGGCCATCGGTTTGATGGGTTACACCGAGGGTCTCGGCCACGTCATCAAAGACCGGGCGGACATCGATGCGCTGCCGCCGCTCGGCCGGGTTTGCATGGTCTCGCAATCGACCATGTTCATGCACGAATTCTACGCGCTCGCGGATTATGCGAAGACCAGGTTCCCCGAGGTCATCGTCTTCGACACCATCTGCCAGGCCACCAAGGACCGCCAGACCGACGTCGTCGCGCTTGCGCGAAGCGGCGCCCAGGCCATCGTTGTCATCGGCGGCCACCATTCGGCCAACACCGTGAAGCTCGCCGCCCTCGCGCGGCAGCAAAACCTGCCGACTTTCCACATCGAGACCGCCGTCGAACTCAATCCCGACGAAATGAAAAAATACGCGACCGTGGGCGTCACCGCCGGCGCCTCGACGCCCGAATTCCTGATCAGCGAAGTCTGCGCCCGGCTCGAGGCGATGTGAACCGCCTCGTTCAAGCGCGGCCACGCAGCCACTCCGCCAGCCTGGCCCACGCCCGGGCGCGGTGGCTCAGACGGTTTTTGATTTCATCGCCCAGCTCGGCAAAGGTCCGTTCATGGCCCTCCGGCACGAAGAGCGGATCGTAGCCGAATCCGCCCCTGCCGCGAGGCTCCTGTGCCAGCCGGCCCTCGCAGCGCGCCTCAAAAATGAATTCCTCCTTCGGCCCGGCCAGGACCAGCACGCAGAGATAGTGCGCGCCGCGCCGCCCGTCCGGTACGTCGCGCATGACCTCGATCAATTTTTGCAGGTTGGCCGCGTCGTCGCTCCTCGGTCCGGCAAAATAGGCCGATTCCACCCCCGGCGCCCCGCCCAGCGCATCCACGCACAAGCCGCTGTCATCGGCCAGCGCCCACGCTTCCGCCGGCAGGCGCGCCTGCAAGGCCCGCGCCTTTTTCCGGGCATTGCCGGTGAAGGTTCCGGCATCCTCCACCACCGCCGGCATGCCACCAATCGTGGCCGCGGATACAATTTCCAAATGCAGCCGGTCGGCGTCCGCCAGCGCCTGCAGCTCCCGCGCCTTGTGCGGATTACCCGATGCTAAAAACAGTTTCATCCACGAATAATTTTCCCGGATAAACCACCCGGCCGCGCATGAGGATGTCGTCGCCGAACGGCTCGTGCCTCACATCCGCCAGCCGGATCGCCTGGGCGACCTTCTCGGTGCGCAACCCGCTGAACATGCCCTTGGCCTTGTCGTCGGCGAAAAGCATCGGCGAGCGGTAGACAAAAAGATAGTCCAGCTCGCGCGCCTGTAAAAACTCGCTCACCAGCTGCGCCCCGCCCTCGAAATAAACGCCGGTGATCTTCTCCTCCGCGCATTTCTGCCGGAAATCCGTCAGGCCCACGCGTTGCGTAAGCGATGGCATGACCCATACCTGCACGCCCGCCGCCTGCAGCTTGCGCACATAGCCCGCTCCACTGTGCGGCGTCGTCACCACGATCGTGCGCTCACGGAATTCGTCGCGGTAAACCTGCGGTTGCACACGGTCGAGCACGGTGCGGAGCAGGCCGTCGAACACGAACCGCACCGGACACCATTCGCCGTCTCCGGTGCGCGCCGTCAGCCGCGGATTGTCCTTCATCACCGTGCCCGCGCCCACCGCGATGGCTGGAAACAGCCGCCGCCAGCGCATCACGTCCCCGCGCGCCGCCTCGCCCGTGATCCATTTCGAGTCGCCGGTGCGGCAGGCGATGCGGCCATCGAGCGTCACGGCGGATTTTGCAGCGAAAAACGGCGTGCCGCGCGTGATCCAGTGGTTGAAAATCAGGTTGAGATCGGTGCATTCGCGCTCCAGCACGCCGGTCGTCACTTCCAGGCCGGCGGCCCGCAGCAGCTCGAATCCGCGCCCGGCATGTGCCGGATTCGGGTCGGTCGCGCCGGCGACCACGTGCTTGAGGCCGGCGGCAATGATCGCCTCGGTGCAGGCGCCGGTGCGCCCGGGCGTCGAGCAGGGCTCGAGCGTCACGTAGAGCGTGGCGCCCGGCTTCGGTTTGCGCCCGAGCGCGTGCAGCGCCATGCGCTCCGCGTGTGGCGCGCCGTCGCGCTCATGAAACCCCTCCGCCACCGCCTCGCCGTTTTCGACAATCAGCGCGCCCACCATCGGGTTCGGATGCGTCTCGCCCCAAGCCCGCCGCGCGAGCTCCAGCGCCCGCCGCATGAAAAACTCGTGGTCACTCGTGGACATGGGGATTGTTCTGTTTTTCCTCCGCCACCGTCGTGTCCGGTCCGTGACCGGGGAAAATCCTTGTCGCATCCGGCAGCGTGTAGATCTGCGTGCGGATGGATTTTTCCAACATGGGAAAGCTGCCGCCGGGCAGATCCGTCCGGCCCACGCTGCCGGCAAAAATCGCGTCGCCCACGAACGCCGCGCCGGCCGGGGCGAAATAAAACAGCACGTTGCCGGGGCAGTGCCCCGGCACATGCCTCACCTCCGCCGTCGTCCCGAGCGCCGCGAGCTTGTCGCCCGGCTTCACCCAGGCATCCACTTTCACCGGCTCGAGATGCAGATCCTCGCCCATGAAGCGTTTCATCACGTCCGGCGTCTCGATCAGCACCTTGTCGTCCGCGTGCGCCCGCACCTTCGCGCCGGTCGCGCGCACGATCTCCGCCGCCCCCTGCGTGTGGTCCCAGTGCCCGTGGGTGATCCAAAGCTCGGTCAGGCGGCATCTTTCCCGCCGCAGGATGGGTTCCACCCCGGCCCAAACCCCGTCCGGCGCATCGATCAGGACGGCTTCGCCGCGCGACGGCTCGGTCAGCAAATAGGCGTTGGTCTCGATGGGTCCGGCAGGCAGGACGTGGATGTTCATCGGCAACCGCCCAGTCCATGCCTTTTGCGCCGTCCGCGCAACCGTGAAAAAATCCCTTCCCCTCGTCCGTTTCCCTGCTACTTAGTCAGCCTTTATGCCGACTTTGAAGTTTGCCGTTCTTCCCGGAGATTATATCGGGCCCGAGGTCATGACCGAGGCCCTGCGCGTGCTTGCGCATGTGGCGCGCCAGGAGGGGCTCGCTCTCAGCCACCAGACCGCCGACGTCGGCGGCGCCGGCATCGACCACCATGGCAAGGCCCTGCCCGACCCCACCCTCAAGCTTTGCGAAGAATCCGATGCCATCCTTTTCGGCTCGGTCGGCGGCCCGAAATGGGAAAAGCTCCCGCCCAAGGAGCAGCCCGAGCGCGCCGCGCTCCTGCCGCTGCGCAAGCATTTCACCCTTTTCGCCAACATCCGCCCCGGCCTGCTTTACCGCGAACTCGCCGATGCCTCGCCGGTCAAGACCGAGCGCATTCCCGACGGGATCGACATCGTCTGCATCCGTGAACTCACCGGCGGCCTTTATTTCGGCAAGCCCAAGGAAACCACCACGCTGCCCGACGGCGACACCCAGGCCGTGGACACGATGGTCTATCGCAAAAGCGAGATCGAGCGCATCACCGCCACCGCCGTCGCCGCCGCCCGCGCTCGCCGGAAAAAACTCTGCTCCGTCGACAAGGCCAACGTCCTCGAAACCTCCATCCTCTGGCGCAAGACCGTCACTGACTATGTCGCGAGGCATGCGCCCGACCTTGAACTCACGCACATGTACGTGGACAATGCCGCGATGCAGCTGGTGCGCAACCCCAACCAGTTCGACGTCTTCGTCACGGAAAACATGTTCGGCGACATCCTCTCCGACGAGATGGCCTGCATCTGCGGCTCGCTCGGCATGCTCTCGTCCGCCTCACTCGGCGCCGGCAAAAATTCCCTCGGCCTGCCCTTCGGTCTTTACGAGCCCGCCGGCGGCACCGCGCCCGACATCGCTGGCAAAGGCACCGCGAACCCCTGCGCGCAAGTCCTCTCCGCCGCGCTCATGCTCCGCTTCAGTTTCGGGCTGGAAAAAACCGCCGCGCGGATCGAAGCCGCGGTGAAAAAAGCCGTCACCTCCGGCAGCCGCACCGCCGACATCGCGTTTGGCGGGAAGTCCGTCGGCACCAAGGCCATGGCTGATGCGATTATTGCGGCGCTCTGACAAACGTCTCAAGCCAAGTGCAAAAAATCGGATATAAAATTCAAACTTTTCATGCGACATCCGGATTCAATTCCTTTACTCCGTATCCTCTGCATTCTTTCCTTTCGTAAATGACCTCTGCTGAGATCCGCCAGAGTTTTCTAGATTTCTTCGCCAAGCAGGGCCACACCATCGTCCCGTCGTCCTCGCTCCTGCCCGACTCACCCGGCCTCCTCTTCACCAATGCCGGGATGAATCAGTTTGTGCCCATCTTCCTCGGCGACCAGCAGCCTGATGTTTCGCATTGGGCCGACGCCAAGCCGGGCAGGGATACCCGCGCCGCCGACACGCAGAAATGCATCCGCGCCGGCGGCAAACACAACGACCTCGAGGACGTTGGCTTCGACACCTACCACCATACGTTTTTTGAGATGCTCGGCAACTGGTCCTTCGGCGACTATTTCAAGAAAGAGTCGCTCGAGTGGGGCTGGGAGCTGATTACAAAAATCTGGGGTATTCCGCCGAAACGGCTCTTCGCCACGGTGTATTCGCCCGACAAGGCGAAGGGCGACCCTTCGGATTTCGACCAGGAGGCCTACGACATCTGGGCCGGCATCTTCAAAAAAGCCGGCCTCGATCCGGACATTCACATCGTGCCCGGCGGCAAGAAGGACAACTTCTGGATGATGGGCGACACCGGACCCTGCGGCCCATGCTCGGAAATCCATTTCAACCTCCTGCCCGGCGACGACGAGCAGGCCGGCCGCGCGCTGGTC
>DATJYF010000080.1:0-11082 GCA_035499715.1 Opitutaceae bacterium
TAGATCACGGTAGCCGCCATAATCCAATGATTGGCCAGATCTTATTGGGTTCGATAATCCTTGCGGTGATAGGCACCGTGATCGACAGCATCCTTCAAAGCAGAGTTAGAAGTTATCGGCTGTGGTGGTATTATCGTCGGCATCCTAAAGAATGACCAACGGTCAAACCCAACGCGGACAGGCTGAGACTTCGGAGCTCCCGATCTAATTTTTCTTTTTAAAAAATCCTGCTTGACGCCTTTGTTTCAAACGCTACCTTGTTATGAAAAGGTAGCTTTAAATCCATGGGCGTCGACGAAAAATTCTCCTCCATCCGCAAGGGCATGCTGGAATTTCTGCTGCTCAAGATCATCGCCGCGGACAAGGTCTATGTCGCCGACATCCTGAAGCAGCTGAGCGGAACGGAATTCGCCACCCAGGAAGGAACGCTTTATCCGCTGCTGAGCAAAATGCGCCGCGAGGGACTCCTCGATTACGAATGGAAGGAGTCCGAGGCCGGCCCGCCGCGAAAATATTACGAACTCACCGCCAAAGGCCGCGCCCAGCTGCGCGAGACGTCCGATTACTGGCAGAAAATCAACGCCACGATCAAGGGCCTCGGCCCGAATTCCGCCTGAACTTCCCCACCCCGCATCAACATGAACAAGGTCATCACGATCAATCTCAACGGCAACGCCTACCAGCTCGAGGAGGCCGGTTATGAGGCGTTGCGCGACTATCTCGACCACGCCGCGCGCCAGCTCGAGGGCAATCCGGACAAGGGCGAAATCATGGCCGACATCGAGCAGGCCATTGCCGACAAATGCCGCGCCCTGCTCGGCACCCATCGCACGGTCGTGTCGACGCCGGACATCAAGACCATCATTGACGAGATGGGTCCGGTGGACGACGGCTCGGCCGGCGCGGGCAGCGGCGAAAAAGCCGGCGGCCCGGCCGCGGCGCCCGCTGCCGGACCGAAGCCGGCCGGCGACTCCGGCGGGGGCGCCCCGCCCAAACGCCTTTATCGCGTGAAGGAAGGCAAGATGATCGGCGGCGTGTGCAATGGCATTGCGGCCTATCTCAATATCGATGTCACCATCGTCCGGCTGCTCTTTGTCCTGCTGGCGTTCATCGGCGGCTCCGCCGTGCTGGCTTACCTTGTGCTGATGATCGTGGTCCCGGTCGCCGACACGGCCGCGGCGAAGGCCGCCGCCTTCGGCATCCCGAGCACCGCGCAGGAATTCATCCGCCGCGCCAAGGAGGGCTATTATGAAGGGATGAAGACCTGGGGCAACAAGCAGGCCCATCGCGAATGGAAGCGCAAATTCAAACAGGAAATGCGCAGCTGGAAGCACGATTTCCACCAGCAGATGGCCGATCACACCCGCCAGTGGCGGGAAAACTGGCGCAACACCTGGAACCGGCCGCCCCATCCGCCCGCCGGTCACTTCATCGTGCTGCCTTTCGTGGCTCTTCTTTGCACGCTGATCGCATTTGTCTGGATCTTCGCCTTTTTCTCCTTTCTCTTCACCGGTGCCATCTTCGGGCTCGCGCTGCCCGGCGTGCCGTGGTGGGGCGTGCTGCTTCTGCTCTTCGTGGCCTATCAGCTGGTGGTCTGGCCGCTCCGCGTCATCAAGCATTCCTATCGCCATGGCGCCTGCGGCTGGTATCCGTATTCCGTTTTTCACGGATTATGGGACGGCATTATGGGGCTCGTCGTTCTGGCTTTTCTTGTCTGGCTGGCCGATCGCTTCATCCCAGGCGCGCATGGGATGTTGATGAACCTTCCGCACGCCCTTCACCACGCCGCCGACGATCTCCGGCAATGGTGGTCGCAGAAATGAGCGATGCCGGCTCCCAGCCCAGCCGCGATCATCCGGGCGTAATCGCGTTTCCGCCCCTCCTTTTTGCCGGCGGCGCCCTCCTCAGCGGTTCGCTCCATTTTATATGGCCGCTGCGCCTGTCCGGCCATCGCTGGCTTTCGCTGGCCGCCGGCATCCTCCTCGCCGCCGGAGCGGCGACGCTGGCGAAGTGGGCTGAGCGAACGATGAAGGCGGCCGGAACGAATGTCCGTCCTGACCGGCCGGCACTGACAGTGGTTCGGACCGGGCCTTATCGTTTCACGCGCAATCCGATGTATCTGGCGCTTTGCCTGCTCCAGCTGGCGCTGGGCTTCGCCCTGAACGACTGGATTTCGTTGCTGGCGGTCATTCCGCTCGCCCTGATCCTGCACTTCGGCGTCGTCCGTCGCGAAGAAAAATATCTCGAGATGAAATTTGGCGAGCATTACCTCGCGCTCAAACGGGACGTGCGCCGCTGGCTGTGATGCCCGCCGCGCACGGACCGCACCGCGTTCAGCCAGCGCCTATTCCCTCCCGCATGAAAGCCACGCATTTTGCCTCCCCCGCCGACTTCCGCCGCTGGCTGGAAGAGAATCACCTGGCCGCAGCCGAGTTGCTCGTCGGCTTTTACCACAAAAGCTCGGGCAAGGGCGGACTCACCTACACCGAGGCGCTCGACGAGGCATTGTGTTTCGGTTGGATCGATGGCGTCCGCAGAAATACCGGTGCCGACAGTTATTCCATCCGTTTCACCCCGCGGAAGCCCGGCAGCATCTGGAGCCTGGTGAACGTGCGGCACGTCGAGCGGCTGACCGCGACGGGCAAAATGCACGCCGCCGGCCTGAAGGCCTTTGCCGCCCGGCTGGCGCACCGGACGGGCGTCTATGCCTTCGAGCAGAAGGAGCCGCCTAAACTTCCCGCCGCTTACGAAAGAAAGTTTCGCGCCCGCAAAAAAGCCTGGGCTTTTTTCACCGCGCAGGCGCCGTGGTATCAGCGCACCGCCATTCACAAGGTGGTCAGCCCGAAGCAGGAGGCCACCCGCCTCCGCTGGCTCGACCGGCTCATTTCCGATTCGGCCGCCGGCCAGCGCCTCGACGCGCTGAGCTGGAAGCCGCAGACGACCCCGCCGAAAAAAAAGCGCGCCTGCTAAATCCGGTGCGCTTCGCGCCGAAAAAAAATTTGCGCGACGCCGATTTCTGCTCGCACCGCGCGAAAAAAAAATTTTGTTTCACCTATGCGCCTCTCGCGTCTCCTCCTTTTCGTTGCAATTTCGTCCGTCCTGCCGGCCGCCGCGTTTGCCGCCAGGAAAGTGGCGGAAAACACCCGCGCCTACAAGGGCGCCATCGTCATGGACGCCGCCTCCGGCCAGGTGCTCTTCGAGGACCATGCCGACGAAGTCGGGCCGCCGGCCAGCGTGACGAAGTTGATGACGTTTCTGATCGTGCAGGACCACATCGCGGCCGGCACGATCACGCTGAAAACGCCCGTCACCGTCACCCGCGAGGATTCGAAAATCGGCGGCACGCAGGTCTGGCTGAAGGAGGGCGAGGTTTTCCCGGTCGAGGAATTGCTCTACGCGCTGATGATCCAGTCGGCCAACGACGCGGCCAACGCCCTCTCCCATGCCGTGGCCGGCTCGCGCGAGGCTTTCGTCGGGGAAATGAATGCCAAGGCGCACGAGCTCGGCATGACGCACACGACCTTCCATTCGCCGCATGGCCTGCCGCCGGCCCGCGGCCAGTCGCCCGACCTGACCTCGCCGCGCGATCTCGCCATCCTCGCCCGCCATCTCCTGTTGCACACCGACATCCTCCGCTACACGTCGGTGCGCACCCGGTCGTTCGGCACCGGCGTGCGCCTCCAGCCCGTGGAGATGAGAAACCACAACCATCTGCTCGGCCGCATTGACGGCTGCGACGGACTCAAGACCGGCTTCACCAACGGCGCCGGTTTCTGCCTTGCCGCCACGGCCCAGCGCGGCAACCACCGCATCATCGTCGTGGTCATGGGCAGCGCGGAGGCAAAAGTCCGCGATCTCAAGGTGGCGGAGCTGATCGAAAAAGGTTTCGCCATGGTTCCCGCCAATTCCGCCTTCGCCGGCTACACGCCGCCCGCTTCCGCCGCCGCGGCTCCGGCCTCGGACGCGCCGTCGCCGGTCACGGCCGCCCCGCTGTCACCCGGCAAGAAAGCCGAAGCGCCCGGCACGGACGGCACCATGACGGTGAAATTCACCGATCCCGTCTCGCCGAAAAAAGGCTGAGCGGCTCAGGCCAGTCCCAGCGTTTCCAGCACGACGACCATGATTCCCAGCGCGATGAAAAGCGCGCCGAGCACGCCGGCCTCGTAACGCTCGAGCCGGTCGAGTTTGAACCGGTCGAATCCGCGCAGCGTCAGCCAGGTGAACAGCGTCATGGCCCCGACCGTGGCCACCGCCAGCACCGCGCTGAACAGAAAAAATCCCTTCCAGCCGAACGGTACGCCCGCCAGATAAATCGGCAGAAACGCCTCGCAGGGCGAGAGCGTCAGCATCACAAACAGCCCGCTGATCGCCGTCCAGTCGTCCTTGGCCGCCAGCGCGCTCTGCTGCAGTTTCTCGTCCCAGTGATCATGGGCATGGCCGTGGCCGGCCGCCGCCTGATGGTCCGGGCCTTCGGCCTGATGATGGTGATGGTGGCAGGAGGTGCCGTGCCGCCATTGCCGCCAGCAGAAATAAAGGCCGATGGCGACGAGCAGCGCTCCGATCGCCCACGGAAAAAAGCTTCCGGTTTTTTCATCGAGCTTGAAGCCGAACCACGCGATGCAGAAGCCGAGCAGCGTATTCGTCGCCAGGTGGCCGCTGCCGGCGAGGAGCACGATGCCCAGCGTTTTCGGCCGGCTCCATCCGCGCGTCCGGCCGACGAGCACAAACGGCAGCCAGTGCGAAGGGATCGCCGCGTGGCGGAACGCCGCAATAAAGCCGATGAGGGCGAGGGTGGTGAGACCGGTTGAATGCATATATCCGACGAAACAGCCAGCCATCGCATGCATGCGCGCCGCTGTCCAACCCCAACTCTAGCAAAGTCGTCAATAAGCCTGGTCCCCGGGCCGCCCGCATGGCAAAATCCGTGAACCAATAGCTTACAATCTTGTTTCATTTGTCCGAACGAGCTCCGGAAAAGGCCACCCGACCGCCTGTCCCGGGCCGGCGCGGCCGGAATTTTCCGGTGCAGCGCACCCGTAAATTGAGTTCTCAGCCCGGCCGGCCTGTGTTTTGCTGGGGTTCGCCATGCCCCCCGACATCGCCGCCGTCAAAGCCCATTTCCTCTCGCTGCAGGACAAAATCTGCGGCGCGCTCGAGGCCGAGGACGGCTCCGCCCGCTTCCGTGAGGATATCTGGACGCGGCCCGGCGGCGGCGGCGGGCAGACGCGCGTGCTGACGGACGGCACGGTGTTCGAGAAAGCAGGAGTGAATTTTTCGCACGTGACCGGCGCGGCGCTGCCGGCCTCGGCCACCGCCCGGCGCCCCGCCCTCGCCGGCCGGCCGTTCGAG
This sequence comes from Opitutaceae bacterium, assembly GCA_035499715.1. Taxonomy (GTDB): domain Bacteria; phylum Verrucomicrobiota; class Verrucomicrobiia; order Opitutales; family Opitutaceae; genus DASRHD01. Next base: position 5,350 of record DATJYF010000080.1, read on the forward strand.
GCGCTCGGCGTCTCGCTCGTCGTCCATCCGCGCAATCCCTACGTGCCGACGAGTCATATGAATGTGCGGTTTTTTTCCGCCGGAACGCCCCTCGGCTCACAATCCGAAATCCAAAATCCAAAATCCGAAATTGAAAATTCCGCCTGGTGGTTCGGCGGCGGCTTCGACCTCACGCCGTTTTACGGATTTGAGGAGGACGCCGCGCACTGGCACCGCACCGCGCGCAATGCCGTCGCGCCCTTCGGCGATGCGCTTTATCCACGCTTCAAAAAAGGGTGCGACGATTATTTTTTCCTCAAGCACCGCGGCGAGCCGCGCGGCATCGGCGGGCTTTTTTTCGATGACTTCAATGAACTCGGCTTCGAGGGCAGTTTCGCGCTGACCCGCGCGGTCGGCGACGCCTTCCTCGCCGCCTACCGGCCCATCGTCGCCCGCCGCAAAGCCACGCCCCACGGCGAACGCGAACGGCGGTTCCAGCTCTACCGCCGCGGCCGCTACGTCGAGTTCAACCTCGTTTACGACCGCGGCACGCTTTTCGGCCTGCAAAGCGGCGGCCGGACCGAATCGATCCTCATGAGCCTGCCGCCGCTGGTCCGCTGGGACTATGACTGGCAGCCCGAGCCGGATTCACCCGAGGCGCGATTGTACGATGTATTTCTCAAACCGCGCGACTGGATTTGAGCCGCCGGGACATGCTGAACGCAGCCCAGGCGGATGGAAATCGCGGATTGGAACCCCGCGGCCTCTGTGTCTCTGTGGTTTTGAATGATGAATAGCCGCGAACGCTTTCTCGCCGCCTGCGCCTGCGCGCCGGTCGACCGGCCGCCTGTCTGGCTGATGCGGCAGGCCGGCCGCTATCTGCCGGAATACCGCGCGCTGAAGGAAAAGCATTCCTTCCTCGGCATGGTCCGCACCCCGGCACTCGCCGCCGAGGTCACGCTCCAGCCGCTGCGCCGCTTCGCCCTCGATGCCGCGATCCTGTTTTCCGACATCCTGGTCGTGCCCGAGGCGCTCGGCCAGGGCTACCGCTTTCGCGAGGAAGGCGGCATCGCCATGGATTTCGCCCTCGCTTCGCGCGCCGACGTCGACCGGCTGGCGCCCGCCGAGTCCGTGCCGGACAAGCTCGCCTATGTCGCCGGCGCCCTTGCCTTGCTGAAAAAGGAGCTCGCCGGCCGCACCGCCCTGCTCGGCTTCGGCGGAGCGCCGTGGACGCTCGCCTGCTACATGCTCGAAGGCGGCGGATCGGAAACATTCGCCCGCGCGAGGGATTTTTTCTGCGCCGAGCGGGCCGCATTTGACGCCTTGATGGAAAAACTCACCGCCGCGCTCATCGCCTATTTTCGTCTGCAAATCGGCGCCGGCGCCGACGCCATCCAGATTTTCGATTCCTGGGCCGGCCTCCTGCCGGCCGCCGATTACGAGGCGGCTTCGCTGCGCTGGATCCGCGAAATCATCGCCGCCCTGCCGCACGGGTTTCCCGTCATCCTTTTCGCCAAGGGCGCCGGGGCGCAGCTGCGCGAGCAGGGCCGCACGGGCGCGCGGGTGCTGAGCGTCGACTGGACCGTCGACCTGGCGGCGGCGCGGGCGCAACTGTCCAAAACCATCGCCCTCCAGGGCAACCTCGATCCGCGGCTTCTCACCACCGCGCCCGAAACGGTGCGCGACGCCACCGGCCGGTTGCTCGCTTCGCTGGGCGGAGCCGCCGGCCACATCGTCAATCTCGGCCATGGACTCACGCCCGACGCGCGAATCGATTGCGTCGCGGCGCTGGTCGAGACGGTGACCAGCTGGAAAGATGGCAACAAACAGCGCGAAAATTACAAAAGCTGACTAGCCCGCCGCCGGGCCTTGCTTCATCCTATACGCCTATGGCCTCTGGACCCAAACGCGTGGCTGTCATTGGCGGCGGCCTCACCGGATTAACCGCTGCCTGGCGCCTGCACAGACGCGGCCATCGCGTGCGGCTTTTCGAGGCGGGCGACCGTCTCGGCGGCGCGGTGCGAAGCGAACGCCGCGACGGCTGGCTGGTCGAAGCCGGCCCGAACAGCCTCCAGATCAGTTCCACCGACGCCACGGCCATGCTGGACGAGCTCGGCCTCGGCACCAAGAAAATTGCCGCCAGCCCGGCGGCCAAGCACCGCTATCTCATCCGCGGCGGCCAGCTCCACGCCGTGCCGTCGTCGCCGCCCGCGCTGTTCGCTTCGCGGCTGTTTTCCCTGCCGGCCAAACTGCGCCTCCTCGCGGAAATTTTCGCGCGCCGCCGCGAGCGCGAGGCGGATCCCAGCCTGGCTGAATTCGTGCGTGATCATTTCGGACAGGAGTTCGTCGACTATGCGCTCGAGCCGCTGGTTTCGGGCATCTTTGCCGGCAATCCCGAAAAACTTTCCACGCGCCATTCCTTTCCCAAGCTGCTGGAGCTGGAGCGCGCCCACGGCTCGCTCCTGCGCGGCCAGATCGCGCAGGCCCGCAAACGTCGCGCCAGCGGCGGTGGCGGACCGCCCCAGCTGGTGTCCTTTCCCGACGGCTTGCAGACGCTCATCCTCACCCTCGCCGACGCCCTGCCCGCGGACAGCCTCGTCGTCGGCGCCAAAATCGAGACGCTGCAACCCGGCTCGCCCTGGCGTTTTTCCTGGCAAAGCAACGGCACCGCGCAGTCGGAGGAAGCCGACGCCGTCATTCTTGCGTTGCCCGCGGCCGCGCTCGCCGCGCTGCGCGTGGGAGCCGACGGCGCGCAACCGCTGGCCGCGCTCGGCGAGATCGAATATCCGCCCGTCGCCTCGCTTTTTCTCGGCTTCCGGCGCGAGGACGTGGCCCATCCGCTCGACGGCTTCGGCCTGCTCGTGCCGGGACGCGAGCAACGCCCGCTGCTCGGCGTGATTTTTTCCTCGACGCTCTTTCCCGGCCGCGCGCCCGACGGACATGTCGCGCTCACTATCATGGCCGGCGGTACGCGCCAGCCCCAGGTCGCCCGGCTTCCCGCGGACGAACTGCTCAAGGTCGTGCTGCCCGACCTGCGCTCGCTGCTCGACGTGCATGACGAACCGGTCTTCGTCCGCCACACTGCCTGGCCGCACGCCATCCCGCAGTACAATCTCGACTACGGACGCTTCCTCGACGCCATGGCCGCCGCCGAAAAAAGTTTCCCCGGCCTGCTCATCGGCGGCCATGTGCGTGATGGCATCTCGCTCAGCGCCTGCCTCGCCTCGGGACTGCGCCTGGCCGAACAAGCCGCCATGATTTGACAAAATGAGTCACTACCCGGGAGTCGGTACTGTCCTAATTTGAGTCAAGCCATTTTCTTGGCTGGCATGGGAACCCTCCAATGGCTGTTTGGTAGCCCCATGACCAAGGGGGAACGCCTTCAATTCATGCGGATGAGATTCCGTCATAGTCCACCGGTACGCCCGTTAAGGCCACGGCCAGCCATGCCAACCAAGGTGGCCCATGACTACCTCAAGGGCACTATTTCTGACGGCATAACCCAACACACCAAGGAACTGCCGTTAAAGTGGGTTTACCAGCCCAACGAGAAGCCGGGGCCCCAACTGGGAACCAAGGGGATTAAACAGGTATCGGCCCTAACAAAGATTGCGGAACAGATGCCGGGGAAGTTAAAGCGGATAAATAGGCCCTATATTTCCACGTTAACATAATCGAATTTCATGCCAGAAAGTGGCATCTTGACCGCAACTTGGGTAAGATCGGGCCGGCTCCCATCATATCTCCATCCGCCGCACCCATCCGTCAATGCGAACACCGCACCCAGATCCGATAATTGAGTCATATTTTTCTTGGCTTGAGATTCAACAAGAGAAATTAAAGACGCGTCCTTGGTCAGAGGTATTTCGTCAATCACGAGTAGGAGAAAGGTATCGGTGGGAGGTGATTGAATCACCGCAAATCGAATCTGGTATTTCTGAGGCACAAGATTTTATCCCCAAAGTTCAGTCCACCGGCAATTCAATGATTCCTTAAGCCGGATGGCGGTCGTAATCAGGATGTTTGTCTGTCCGGCTTCGATCTTTTGAAGGGTTCTTACGTTAAGATCAGCCAACTCGGCTAATTTCTCTTGCGTTATCCTTCTTGCCATGCGCTCACGGCGAAGGCTGGCACCAAACATTTTTAGCCGTTTTTGCGTGGGAGGCACGCCCCATTATGCCGTCAAGCGGCCATTGACAGAACGGCACAACATGCCGTAAACGGCGAGTGGCCATGAAAAATCTGACTTGGTTTATTGCCTTGGTAATTGGTGGAATTATCGGAATTAAAATTATTTTCAGTCCGTTTCCGTCATCATCCTTTCCGCAGGACTTAAGAGGAGAATTAAACCTGAATTTGAGGCATCAGTATGACAGCCAAAATCCGCCATTGCATTACGAAATAGTCACCAGCGCCGGCCAAACATTCTTGCTTGATAAGCAGAGCGGTGAGGTTTGGCGATATTATGCGGAATTTGGCGACAAAAATCATCCGACAAACCCGACATCCGAAGGATTTACACCGCTGACGGTTTACGCGTCGAATGTGACAAAATAAATTTTTGATTTACGATCAGGCTCTCTCCGATTTGGCCTTGGCGGCAATCGCCACTTTTACCGCCGTCTGTGGTGACACAACGGGCGGAATCTCAAGCACGGTGGTAAATTCCCATCCCTTGTTGTCGTCCGCCGGATGGCCCCACGCGTAGCAGCGTTTGGCCTTGGCGTGGCCGATCAGGTGGAAGACCTCCACTTCCCCATCCCATGCAATCTGACCCTGGAAGACCTCGCGGACATGCACCGTGACGTCATGCATGGATTCACAGCCATGGTTGTGCCGGATAGCGGCTTTGATTTCAGCCAAGTAGTCCATTAGGACAAGCCAACCAAGTCTTCCACCTTCCACAAGCGGGAAGAGATGCCAAGGGCCATTGCTGGCGTCACGCGGAGCGAGTAATGTATTTTGACGAAGTTGTAATAGGCGAAATGAAGTGCAACCGCAGCCTTGAAATTATCCAGCTTCTTTGAAAACGCATTGGTCAGCCGGGTAAGCCTGCGGCAGTGCATCCGCATCGTGAGGTTTTGGCGCTCAATAATCGACGTGGAAATGTGGGTTGGCTCGCCAACAATCGGCACCCGTCGGACTGACTCAATCTCTGGCGGGCTATACCTACGCTGCCCTTCCGTTTCCGGCGTTCGGTATACCTTTACGATCTGGCCGTAATCGACCTCCCCGCCAAATGAATCCTCAACCGCATGTTCGTAATGCAGCATGGCATCGGATGAGAGATTAATCCGGTTGCTCATGCGGGCCGAAACGTCGGCCACAAAGGCTCGCGTTGACAGGTAATCGCGCTTGCCAACCAGAAACGAAGGCACGGCCTTGGTGTCGGGGTCAATGGCAACGAAAGTCCAAACGTCCCCAACCTCTGGCGAATCCTCTTCTTTGACGATGCGTTGCTTCTTTCCCACGTATCCCCAAATTTCATCGACCTCTATTTTCTGGCATGGAAGTTCCCGCATGGTCTCATCCATCAGTCTGCCGCATGCTTCGCCAATGCGGACCCCCAGCCGCATAATCGTGTCACGATGAATGCCGGTCATGCGCTCAATGGAGCGGATGCTAGAACCCTCGGCTAAGGCGCTTATGGCCATAACCTGTTTTTCGACTGGAAGGACGTTTGCCACGGTAAATTTGCGCTGAGATTGGAAATTGAGTAGGGTTAAGGCCGACAATGGAGCTGGCGGGGATTGG
>DATJYF010000081.1:0-22198 GCA_035499715.1 Opitutaceae bacterium
TCCCCGCCACGAACGGCCGCGTCATCGTCTTTTCCTACGCCGGCCAGCTCTACACCGTCGGCCGAGAGGGCGGCGTGGCCCGCCGGCTGACCGACGGCCCGGGCTATGCGATGTTTCCACGTTTCTCCGCCGACGGCACGCAGCTCGCCTTCACCGCGCAATACGACGGCAACACCGAGGTCTACGTCATGCCGGCCGACGGCGGCACGCCCAAGCGCCTCACCTACACCGCGACGCTCGACCGCGACGACATCGGCGACCGCATGGGGCCGAACAACATCGTGATGACGTGGATGAACACGCAGCCGCGCGTCGTCTTCCGCTCGCGCATGCGTTCGACCAACGACTTCATCGGCCAGCTTTATTCCGTCGGCCTCGACGCCGAGCTGCCGCAGCAGCTGCCGGTGCCGCGCGGCGGATTCCTGTCGTTTTCGCCGGACGATTCGAAGATGGCCTACAACCGCATCTTCCGGGAATTCCGCGCCCGCAAGCACTACCGCGGCGGGATGGCCGACGATATCTGGATTTTTGATTTCAAGACCGGCGCCCTCGAAGACATCACCAACAACCCGGCCCAGGACATCATCCCGATGTGGGCGCCGGACGGGAAAATTTATTTTCTTTCCGACCGCGACGGCCGCATGAATCTTTTCAGCTACGACCTCGCGACCAGGGCGACGCAGCAACACACCTTTTTCCAGGACTATGACATCAAATTCCCCTCGCTCGGCGGCGGCGCCATCGCCTTCGAGCAGGCCGGCGAAGTCTGGCTCTTTGACTTGAAAACCGGAAAGGCCCGCCCGGTGCCCATCGTCATCAAGGAGGATTTCGCCGGCAGCCGCCCCGCGCTCACCGATGTTTCCAAATTCGTCACGACCGTGCATCCCTCGCCCGACGGCAAACGCGCCGTCGTCGTCGCACGCGGCGATGTTTTCACCGTGCCGGCCAAGGACGGCGCGACGCGCAACCTCACCGACACGTCCGGCGTGCACGAGCGCGACGCCGTATGGTCGCCCGACGGCAGATGGATCGCCTATCTCTCCGACGAGACCGGCGAAAACGAACTCTTCATCCGCCCGCAGGACGGCGCGGGAACCCCGGTCCAGATCACCAGCGGCGCGGACACGTATTACTACGCGCCCCGCTGGTCGCCCGACAGCAAAAAACTCCTCTGGAGCGACTACCGCCAGCGCCTGCGCCTCGTCGACGTCGAGACCAAGGCCGTCACCGAGGTCGACCGCGCCACGGCGTTCGAAATCACGAACTACACCTGGTCGCCCGACAGCAAATGGGTGGCCTACACGCGGCCCGAGGACGCGTCGTTGAGCAAAATCTGGCTCTATTCGCTCGACGAGAAAAAGCGCCTCGAAGTCACCGACGGCTGGTACGCCGCCGACTCGCCCGCCTTCAGCGACGACGGCAAATACCTGTTTTTCAGTTCGAGCCGCGACTTCCGGCCCCAGCTCAGCGACATGGAGCTGGAGTTTGTCTATCAAAACATGCAGCGCGTTTATTTCGTCACGCTGGCCAAGGCCACTCCCTCGCCCTTCGCACCGAAAAGCGACGAGGTTGAAATCGCCGGCGAAAAAAAGCCGGACGGGAAACCTGCCGGTACGAAGGATGACAAGGACGACGAAAAGAAGCCCGTTCAGGTGAAAGTCGACGCGGACGGCCTGAAGGACCGCGTTGTCGGCCTGCCCATCGCGCCTGCGAACTACGGCCCCATCCAGGCCGTGGATGGAAAAGTTTATTATCTTCGCACCGAGGACAACAGCGACGACCTCGACCTCACCGGCCCGGCCGCGACCAAGGGCACGCTCCTGGTTTATGACTTGAAGGAACACAAGGAAACCGAGCTCGGCGAGGTCGGCGGCTTCGAAATCACGGCCGACGGCAAAAGGATGCTCGTCAAGTCCGGCGACGATTATGCCCTCATCGACCTGCCCTCGGCCAAGATCGAGCTGAAAGACAGCAAACTCGACTTTTCCGGCCTGGAAATGCACCTCGACCGCCGCGCCGAATGGACGCAGATCTACAATGAATGCTGGCGCCAGATGCGCGATTATTTCTATGCGCCGAACATGAATGGCGTCGACTGGTCCGCCATGCGCGCCAAGTACGCCGCGCTCCTGCCCTACGTCCAGCACCGCAACGACCTCACCTATCTCATCAGCGAGCTCATCGGCGAGCTTCACAACAGTCATACCTACGTCGGCGGCGGCGACCGGCCGGCCGTGCCGCGCGTCAGGATGGGCCTGCTCGGCGCCGAGTTCTCGCGCGATCCCGCCACCCGCGCCTACCGCATCGACAAAATCCTGCGCGGCGAAAACTGGCGCCACGGGCTGCGCTCGCCCCTCACTGAAATCGGCGTGGACGTGAAGGAGGGCGATTACCTTCTCGCCATCAACGGCACCCCGGTCGCACAGGTCGACAATCTCTACCAGCTGCTCATCGGCACCGCCGGCAAGCAGGTCGTGCTTCGCGTCAACTCCAAGCCCGTCGACGCCGGCGCCCACGACGTCACTGTCGTCCCCATCGCCGACGAGGCGCCGCTCTACTATTACACCTGGGTGCAGCACAACATCGACTACGTGAATGAAAAGACCGGCGGCAAAGTCGGCTATGTGCACATCCCCGACATGGAATTCGAGGGCCTGAACGAATTTGCCCAGCATTTCTATCCGCAGTTGCGGAAAAAAGGACTGATCGTCGACATCCGCGGCAACGGCGGCGGCTTCGTCTCGCCCATGATTATCGACCGCCTGCGCCGCGAACTCATCATGATCGAGGTCACGCGTTACGGCACGCCCACGCCCGATCCCGACGAGATGTTGCTCGGCCCCAAGGTCACGCTCATGGACGAATTCTCCGCCTCCGACGGCGACATTTTCCCCTTCCGTTTCAAAACCCTCGGCCTCGGCAAGCTCATCGGCAAGCGCACCTGGGGCGGCGCCGTCGGCATCCGCGAAACGCTTCCGCTCGTCGACGGCGGCTATCTCACCCGCCCCGAATTCGCGCCCTATACGAAGGACGGCAAGACCTGGGTCATCGAGGGCCACGGCGTCGACCCCGACATCTATGTGGACAACGACCCTGCGCGCGAATTCCGCGGCGAGGACCAGCAGCTCGACAAGGCCATCGCCGTCGTCCTCGACGAGCTCAAGACCCAGGAAGTCAATCTCCCGCCGCCACCGCCATATCCGGTGCGAAATTAGCGGAGGCGCCAAAGCCCGCCGCGCGCCGGCGCGCGGAAATTCGCTCGGCAGGCTGGCAAGCGGGCGGCCGATTGTTACATTCCGGCAAAGCGACACAAAAATCTCGTTTCGGCCCGACCGGGCCTATAAGCTTTTTCCCCTCGTTTTTTCCGATCGGTTTCCATGGCCAAGCGCACCCGCAAAATTTCCGCTCCGTCCGCCGCAGTCGCTGGCAACGGCGACGCCGCGTCCGCTCCGCCCGCCGTGTCCGATCACACGGAAACGACGGCGACGATCCGGTCGCCCAAGGCCGCCTACTTCAATCGCGAGCTCTCTTGGCTCGCCTTCAACCGCCGCGTGCTCGAACTCGCCCAAAACGAGAAAATGCCCCTCCTCGAGCGGGTGAAATTCCTCGCCATCGTCTGCTCCAACCTCGACGAATTCTTCGAAATCCGCGTCGCCGGCCTCATCCAGCAGGTGGACAGCGGCGTCACCGAGCCGAGCATCGACGGCCTGGGCCCGCGCGAGCAGCTCCGGCGCATCCATTCCGTCGTCGCCTCGCTCATCGAGGACCAGTACCGCTGCTGGCACGAGCAGCTCGTCCCGGCGCTCGCCGCCGAGGGCATCGTCTTCAAAACCGCCCGCGAGCTGAACGCCTCCGAACTGAACTGGGTCAAAACCTACTTTCAGGAACAGGTGTTTCCCGTCCTCACGCCGCTGGCGCTCGACCAGGCGCATCCCTTTCCCCAGCTCGGCAACAAGTCCCTCAACGTCGTCGTCTCGCTCGACAACCCGGAAACGCCCGAGGTCGAGAACATGGTCGCCATCCTGCCGGTGCCGCGCATCCTGCCGCGCCTCGTCCAGATCGAGCCCTCGAAAAGCAGCCCGCAGCGCTACATGTTTCTCAGCGAAATCATCAAGCTCTGTGCCGGCGTGCTCTTCCCCGGCTACACCGTGACCGGCGCGCACGCTTTCCGCGTCACGCGCAACAGCGATCTCTACATCGACGAGGAAGAGGCGGAAAACCTCCTCAAAAAAATCGAGGAAGAGCTGCGCAATCTCCGCCGCGGCGCGGCCGTCCGCCTCGAAATCGAGGACGGGGTCAACGACGTCATTTTTAACACCCTGTGCGACCACCTCGGCCTCTCGCACGAATACGTCTTCCGCTTCAACGGTCCGCTCAACCTCATGCGCCTGCTCAGTCTCTACGACATCGACCGGCCCGACCTGAAGTACCCGCCCTTCACGCCGGTTAATGTTTCGCTGCTGCGTCACATCGCCACCGTCTTTGAAACCCTGCGCACGCAGGACGTGTTCCTCCATCATCCTTACGACGCCTTTGCGCCCGTGGTGGAGTTCGTCGAACAGGCCGCGCGCGATCCGCAGGTTTTCGCCATCAAACAAACCCTCTACCGCACGAGCGGCGACTCGCCCATCGTGCGCGCGCTGATCGAGGCCTCACGCAACGGCAAGCAGGTCACCGCGCTGGTCGAGCTGAAGGCGCGCTTCGACGAAGCCAACAACATCCAGTGGGCACGCCAGCTCGAGGAAGCCGGCGTGCACGTGGTCTACGGCCTCGTCGGCCACAAAACCCACTGCAAGCTCTGCCTCATCGTCCGCCGCGAGGGCAGCGCGCTGCGCCATTACGCCCACCTCGGCACCGGCAACTACAACCCGCGCACCGCCCGTCTTTACAGCGACCTCAGCCTGTTCACCAGCCGCGAACACATCACCGCGGACGTGGCCAATCTTTTCAACTCGCTCACCGGCTTCAGCCGTGCGCCCGAGTTCGGCCACCTGCTGGTGGCACCCTTCAACCTCCACCGCCGCATCCAGGAGCTCATCCAGCGCGAGACCGATCATGCCGCCGCCGGCCGGCCGGCGCGCATCGTCGCCAAGATGAACGCGCTGGTGGACAAAACCACCATCGACAATCTTTACACCGCCTCGCAAGCCGGCGTGCAGATCGATCTCATCGTGCGCGGCATCTGCTGCCTCGTGCCCGGCGTGCCCGGACTAAGCGAGAACATCCGCGTCCGCTCCATTCTCGGCCGGTTCCTCGAGCACGCGCGCGCCTTCTATTTTGAGAACCACGGCGGCGAGCCGCTCGTTCTCGCCGGCAGCGCCGACTGGATGTCGCGCAACTTTTTCCGGCGCATCGAGGTGCTCTTCCCGGTCGAGGATCCCGAGCTGCGCCGCCGCATCACCGACGACCTGCTGCCGATGGAGCTGCAGGACAACGACGGCGCGCGGATCCTGCACGCCAACGGCGCCTACCTGCCACCGTCGCGGGCGGTCGGCGAGCCTTCGTTCTCCGCCCAGAGCTACTTCATGGCCGCCGCCGCCCAGCGCGCGCAGGCGATCGCGGCCCAGCAACCGCCCGCCTGAGGCACCGGCGCCTCATTCGCCCACGCGCACGGGCATGACCAGCATCGGTCGGCCCAGCCATTGCAGGCGGCGCTGGATGGCAAAAGCGGTCTCGTTGTGCAGCAGGCGGTTCCACCAGGTCTCGCGGCGGAACACGAGCTTCCCGCCGAAAAACACCGCGCGCGGAAATTCCTCCGCGATCTTTTCGCACAGCCTGACCGCTTCCGCCACGGGATCGATGCCCATCGCCAGCCGGGACGCCGCGGGCAGGCCGAGCCCGCACGCCAGCTCGCAGTATTTGTCGAGATTGGCGCGCACCTGCACCTCGAGGCGGTCGGCCTCCTCCACGCCCTTGAAATTGCCCGAATCGAGCACGCCGACCGAGGCGAACACCACCTGCCTGTAATGCCGCGGAAACGTCCGCATCACCGCGAGCAGCGAGTGCACGCCCAGTCCGCTGAAGCCGGCGACCAGCAGCACGGCGGTCGGCTGCGCCGGATCGAGCGGCGCGTCCGCGGAAGCCGGATGCGACGACTTCGGCAGGTCGTCCAGGATTTCGGAAAGCTGGCGCACCCGCGCCCGCACGCCGCGGTAGTGGCGCCGGATCAGCCAGCACAGGGCGATGAGCGCCGAGGTCACGAGCAGGGTCACCCACCCGCCCTCGCCAATCTTCTCCACCACCACCATCACCAGGATAAGAGTACAAAGGGTCAGCGCCACGCCGTGCAGGGCGAGCGGACGCCGCCAGGCCGCGCCGGCCTCGCGGCGCCGCTGCAGCCAGAACCGGCACATGCCGAGCTGCGAGAGCGAAAACGTGACGAAGACGTTGATCGAGTACATCGTGACGAGCGTGGTCACGTCGCCGCCGGTGTAGACAAGGCCGGCGATGGCCGCGCCGCCAATGAGCAGCACGCCGTAGTGCGTCGTGAGCCGCTCGGACAGCGAGCTGAAACGGTTCGGCAGCCAGCCGTCGAGGGACATGTTGGCCATCACCCGCGGCCCGTCGATGAAGCCCGCCTGCGCCGCCACCAGCAGCAGCCCGCCCTCGGCCAGGAGCGAAAGCACGACGAACCATTCGCCGAAATTGAGCCGCTCGAGCAGGACGGCGTTGAGCGTCTTGCCCTCCTCGGGCGCGGCGTTGACCAGCAGGTAGCCGAGCAGGATGCCGCCCGCGGTGATGGCGAGCGATGCCGCCATATAGAGCATCGTGCGCTTGGCCGTGGCCACCCGCGGTTCCCGCATGATGGGCACGCCGTTCGACACCGCTTCGATGCCCGTGTAGGTGCCGGCGCCGCGCGAGTAGGCGTTCATAAAGATCAGGAAAACCGCCCACAGGCCGATTTGATGGTAATCCTGCCGCACGCCCGCGCCCATCTCTGCCGCCACCGCGGGCAGATTGTGACCGTACACGATCAGACAGCTGACCAGCGCGATCGCATGCGTCACGACGAACAGCATGAAGATCGGCACCACCACCGACACCGATTCCTTCACGCCGCGCAGGTTCAAAATGATGAGCGCGACGATGAGCACGCACTCGATCGGAAACTTCAGGTTCACATAATGCGGCGGAATGAAGCTGAAAACCTGGTCGACCGCCGAGGCGATCGAAACTGTGATGGTCAAAACGTAGTCGACCAGCAGCGCGCAGCCGGAAACGACGCCCCACGAGGGTCCGAGCAGCTTCGTGGCGACGACATAGCCGCCGCCGCCGGCCGGAAAATGTTCGATCAGCCGGCTGTAGGCGAAGGAAATGATGAACACCGTGCCGGCCGTGGCCAGCGCCAGCGCCACCGCCAGATACCGGTGCTCCAGAATTCCGCGAAACGCCTCGTCCGGACCGTAGGCCGAAGAACTCAGTCCGTCGGCGCCCAGGCCGACCCAGGCGAGAAAGGCAATGAGCGAGATTTTGTGGAAAAGATGCGGGTCATGGACGTCCCGCGGTTTGCCCAGCAGCAGATGTTTGAAGCGCATGCGATCTCCGAGAAGCGCGGCGCGCGGCCGGGGCCGTACACCGCAAGTTGAACCTGGGAGATCGTGGTTCCGCGCGAGCGGGCCCAAAATCGCCCTTCCAGATGCCGACGAAGTTAGCTGACGGGCTCGGTCGTGGAAGTGACCGCGGCACCGGTTGCCCGGCGCCGTTCGCCCCTCCCCGGATTGCTCCGGGGGTTGGTTCCTCCGTGTCGCGCCTCAGGAAGGAAACGCGACTTAGGCTGCGAAGAGCGCGGTGAAAATGGAAAAGGCCCCGGGTGTCAAGCCGGTCCGGGAGTCGGCCGTTGTCCGGCAACAAGATGCGCTTGTCGCTCAGCCTTCCACGTCCAGCCGGTAGCCGATGCCCGCCTCGGTTTTGAGATATTTGGGCTCGTGCGGATTTTCCTCCAGCTTCTGGCGCAAATGCGTCGTATAAACCCACAGATAATGGGTGTTCTTTTCCGCGTTCGGGCCCCAGAGTTCGCGCAAAATCTGCCGGTGGGTGATGACGCGGCCGCGATGCCGCGCGAGGTATTGCAGCAAATCGTATTCCTTGGCCGAGAGCTTCACCTCCCTGCCACCGCGGCGGACAAGACGCGCCGCCAGATCGATCTCGACGTCGCCAAAACGCACCACCGTCTCCTCGTTCGCCGGCTGTGTGCGTCGCAGCACCGCCCGCAGCCGCGCCAGTAGCTCCAGCCCGCGGAAGGGCTTCGTCAGATAGTCGTCCGCGCCGGCGTCGAGCGCGGCGATCGTCTCCTGCTCGCTGTCGCGCACGGTCAGGACCAGCACCGGCACCTGCGACCATTCGCGCAGCCGCCGCAAAACCTCCTTGCCGTCCATGTCGGGCAGGCCGAGATCGAGCACGATGCCGTCGGGCCGCACACCCGCGGCCTCGCCCAAACCGAGCTGGCCGGTCTCCGCTTCGTTTACATCATAGCCGCCGGACTCAAGCGTAACCCGCAGCAGCCGGCGAATCTGAATTTCGTCGTCAATGACGAGCACCCGCGGCCGGTAGGTTTTGTTCATTCTTTGGGGACATCATTTGGGATCGAGTGCGGCAGGTAAATCGTAATCACCGTGCCTCCGCCGGGATTTTCGCCCACGACCACCTCGCCGCCCTGGGCGACGATGAAGCCCCGCACGATCGACAGGCCGAGCCCGAGCCCGCCGGCGCGGGCCGCATCGCCGCGGGCGAATTTCTTGAACATGCGTTCGCGCATGGCCGCCGGAAGTCCCGGTCCACGGTCGGCCACGGTGAAAAATATCCGCTGCCCCCCGCGATCGAGGCCGACGGTCAGAAAAATGGACGTGTCCGCCGGCGTGTGCACGGCGGCGTTCAGCAGCAGGTTGGCCAGCGCCTGCTCGGTCAGGGCGAAATCGGCGGAAACCGGCGGCATGTCGTCGGGCACGATGGTTTCCAGCGGGTGGCCGGCGAGCGCGTCGTGCGTGTCCTCCAGGGCCGCCTTCACGAGGTCGTGCACGTCGCACCACACCTGATGGGGCTGCAAGGCGCCGCTTTCCAGCCGCGTCTGGTCGAGGAGATTTTTCACCAGGCGATTGAGGCGGGCGACGGCGGTGCTGCCTTCGTTCGTGAGGCTGTCGCGCAGCGCCGGATCGGCTTGCTTCAGGTTTTCGAACACGGACGAAATCACCGCCAGCGGCGTGTGCAGCTCGTGCGACACGCTGTCGAAAAGCACGCGATGGAGCTTTTCCGACTCGACCAGCAGCTTTTCGCGCTCGCTGGCCGCCCGGAGATTTTCTCGCTCCACATTCAAGGCCAGCTGTCGGGCAAACGCGTCGAGCAAATCGCGCTGCGCCAGTGTCAGCACGCGGTCGGCCACCGGCTTGACGCCGAGCACGCCGACCGCCTTGTCCTCCCGCACCAGCGGCACATAGTACGCCGCGCTGCTCGGCAGCGTATCCGTGAAGCGACCGGCAATGCGGCGGTTGCGAAACGCCCATTCGGCCACGCCGCGCTCCTTTTCATCGAGCACGTAGGAGCCGGCAAAATGCGGCACCAGCGCGCCATCGCCCTCGTCCGCCAGCGCCAGCGAGGTTTGCGCGCCAAAAAGTTCATCCACCTGGCGCAACGCGGCGAAGACTGCATCATCGAGCGTCTTCGCCCCGGCCAGCGCACGGGTGAGATGAAGCAGTGCGGTGGCACGCTCCTCCCTCATCCGCTCGTTGCGTGACTGGGCCCGGATGCGCGCGGTGAGCTGGCCCGCCACCAATGAGACGACAAGATAGGTGCCGCAGAGCAGGGCGTCCTCGATTTTGGTGATGATGAATGTGTATCGCGGCGGGATAAAAAAATAATCCCACGCCAGCGCGCTGAGCAGGCCACCGATGAAGACCGGACCCCGGCCCAGCCTCAGGCTCAGGCTGATGACCACCAGCAGGTAAACCAGGCCGACGGAAAGGTAATAATCCGCGGGCAGGAACCAGCCCGCAAGGGTGACGCCGGCGATGGCGCCGAGCGCCGAAAAATATTCCTTGGGATCCGAGTGCTCGACCCACTCCAGCCGCAGCCGGCGCGGCCGCTTTTCCTCCGCGGGGACCAGGTAGATGTCGATCTCCCCTCCCAACCGGGCCAGCCGGTCGGCCAGCGAGCCGCGGAGCCAGTCGCGCCAGCGCCGTCCGCGCGTCTTGCCCACCACGATCTGCGTGGCGTTTTGCGCCCGGGCCACGCGCACCAGCGCGGCCGCCGGGTCCTCGTCGTGCGTAACGATCACCTGCGCGCCCAGCTCGCGGGCCAGCGCAAGATTCTGATCCAGTAGCCGCTGGCCTTCCGGCGGAAGCGTCCGCGATGTCTCGACATAGACGGCGATCCAGGGCGCGCCGAGGGCGGCTGACATCCGCCGTGTCCAGCGCACCAGCTGGGTGGAAAACGGACTCGGTCCGACCGCGACGAGAAGGCGCTCGCCGCTGCGCCAGACGATGCGGCGCGCGTCGCCCGCGCGCATTTCGCGCAGCTGCCGGTCCACGCGCTCGGCCGTGAAACGCAGCGCCAGTTCGCGCAGCGCGGTGAGATGTTCCTCCTTGAAAAAATTGTCCCGCGCCGCCGCCGCACGCTCGCCGAGGTAAACCTTGCCCTCCTCCAGCCGCTCGCGCAGCGCCGCCGGCGTCAGGTCGATCAGCTCGATTTCATCCGCCAGATCGATCACCGAATCCGGCACGGTCTCGTGCACCGGCGCGCCGGTGATCTGCCGGACGGCATCGGCCCGCGATTCGATGTGCTGGACGTTGAGTGTCGAATAGACGTCGATGCCGGCCTCGATCAGTTCGACCACGTCCTGCCAGCGTTTGGGATGGCGCGAGCCGGGGGCGTTGGTGTGCGCCAGTTCATCCACCAGCACGAGCTTCGGCTTGCGCGCCAGGATCGCCTCGAGGTCCATCTCGCCGAGCGTGGCGCCGCGGTAGGCGATCTGCTTGCGCGGTACGACCGTCAGGCCGGCCAGCAGCGCCTCAGTCTCGGCCCGGCCGTGGGTTTCGACCACGCCGACGACGGCTTCGACTCCGTCGCCCAGCTCCTTCTGGCCGGCGCGGAGCATCGCGAAGGTCTTGCCCACCCCGGGGCACATGCCGAAGAACACCTTCAGCCGTCCGCGCCGCGCGCGCGCCTCCTCGCGATGCAGCGAGGCCAGCAGGGCATCGGGATCGGGACGGCTCTCGGACATGGAAGGAGGCGTGCTCATGCCGCTGGGATCAACCGTTTGTCATGATGTTCAGGGCGCCTTCTCCGGCCGCCGCCTCAGATGATCCAAGATCATCAGGCCCAAATCCACCACGAAAATCGTGATGACGGCGCTGTCCATCAGTGTCACCAGCCGGCTGGCCGGCAGGAATTGCTCGCCGCCCCAAAGTGCGAAGGCCAGCCCAAGAAAAATGCCCTTGAGCTTTTCATTCCAGCGCCGTTTTGCGCTCAACTGCAGGCTGACATAGGAAACGCCGATCAAAATCAGCGCCATCGCCCCGGCCTGCTGGTGAAAAACGGTTGGGCGGAGGGCGTGTGAAGCATCCGAAGATAACAGGACGACAATTCCTGCCGCCGCCAGAAGCAACAGGAGCAAGCTGAGGCCGCGAAGCAGTTTGGTCATTGATCGTTGGGTGAACAAGCGGAGCACGCGTCACGCCACCTCGTCAACCTCCAGATGCCGGGCGCACCGCTCCCTGAGGAGCAAACCGCGGGCACGGGTGAGAAACCAAGCCCTGTGAAGGGCGCGCGTCATCCCTGGCTCTCGTGAAACAGTCCATCCTTTGTTCAGAATGTGCGGCCAGCGAGCATAAGGCCGTGTTCAACCAGGGGCCCGAGGCAGAGCGCCGGAAAAAAGGTCAGGGCGGCCACGATGAGGATGACCCCCAGCAACGCGCAGCCAAAGGTCAGGCCGTTGATTGGGAGTGTGCCCGCCGAGGCCGGCACGGTTTTCTTGGCGGCGAGGCCGCCGGCAATGGCGAGCACGGCGGCAATCGGGACGAAGCGGCCGAGTAGCATCACTAAGCCAAGCGTGAGATTGTAGAAAAGCGTGTTGGCGTTCAGCCCGGCGAAGGCGCTGCCGTTGTTGGCGGCGGCGGAGCTGTAAGCATAAAGAATTTCGCTCAGGCCGTGCGGGCCGCTGTTATTCAGACTGGAAAGTCCGGCCGGCAGGCTGCAGGCGACCGCCGAGCCGGCGAGAATCGCCACGCTCGGCACGAGCACGGCGACGATCGCCAAAGTCGCCTCCCACTGTTGAATCTTTTTTCCCATGTATTCCGGGGTGCGCCCGATCATCAGTCCGGCGATGAAGACGGTGAGCAGCACGTGCATGAGAAACCCCGTCAGTCCCACGCCCACGCCGCCGAAGGCGATACAACCAAGCATGAGGTTCGTCAGCGTCACGAATCCGGCGAGCGGGGTGAAGCTGTCGTGCATGGCGTTGACCGAGCCGTTCGACGTGCAGGTTGTCGCGGTGCCCCACAGCACGCTGTTCATGACGCCGAACCGCTGCTCCTTGCCTTCCATCAGTTCACTGACATTGCCCATGATCGGATTTGGCCTCGTCTCCGCCCACCAAGCCACGGCGAACCCGGCAACCAGCAGCACGAGCATCACGCTGAACAACAGGCGTGCATGCCGAAGATTGCTCGTCATGGAGCCGAACATGTAAACCAACGCCGCGGGCAACATCAAAATGGAAAGCATTTCCACGAAATTGGACAGTGGCGTGGCGTTTTCGAACGGATGCGCGCTGTTCTGCCCGAAGAATCCGCCGCCGTTGGTGCCGAGCTGCTTGATCGCGATCTGCGACGCCGCCGGCCCGCCGGGGATGGGCTGCGTGTCCACTCTCTGGTCCATCATCACGGGCTTGCCGTCGGCGCCATTGACCGGGTTGCCTTTGTCGTCGGTCTTCGGCACCTGCGTGGTGTAGGGCTCCACCAGGCTGGCATTGGCATAGGGCTTGAAATTTTGCACCACGCCCTGGCTGACCAGCACGATGGCAACAATGACGGAAAGCGGCAACAGGACGTAAAGCGTGCTGCGCGTCAGATCCGTCCAAAAATTTCCGATAAAGCGCGTGGAGGAGCGTCTTATGCCGCGCGTGATGGCGAGCAGCACGGCTAGGCCGGTGGCGGCACTGGTAAAATTGTGCACGGCCAGCCCGGCCATCTGCGTGAAATAGCTCATGGTCGACTCGCCGGCGTAGGCCTGCCAGTTGGTATTGGTCGTGAAGCTGATCGCGGTGTTCAGCGCCAGCGCCCACGGCACGTTGTCGAACTTCTGCGGATTGAGCGGCAGCCAGGCCTGCGTCATTTGCAACACCCACAACGAGAGCAGCCCGACAATATTGAAAATCAGCACGCCGAGAAAATACCGCTTCCACGACATCTCCTCGCGCTCGTCCACACCGCTCAACCGGTAGATCAACTCTTCCACCGGCCGCAGGACCGGGTGCAAGAATGTTTTTTCGCCCTGGAAGACGCGGGCCATGAAGCGGCCCAGCAGCGGAGCGAGGCCGATCAGCAGCCCGAAGAAGGCTGCCAGCTGGATTAGTTCGTTTAATCTCATCCCCCAAGTGTATTTGTGCGCCTAATCCGCCGCTAATTAAAAAGCCCGCGATAAACCTTAAAAAAACCTCAACGCAGCTTGCCTGCGTCCGGCACACCGGGCCGCCCGGTATGCCGGTCGGAGCCTCGAAATTTTTCCTCAAGTCCGGACGAGCAACGACGGGAAGGACCGGGCATCGGGCGGCACACCGGCCCGGCGCAGTCACCAGACCAAGGCTCCCGGGCAATCTGCTTGCGGGGAATGCCAGAACCCCCGCAAGCAGCGCCCGGTTCGGTCCCGGCCGCGGATCGGCGTCGCCGGCGACGGCTTCCACACCATCGCTCTCGGAGAACAGGCGAGCCCGCCCGCGCCGGGATTCTATGCCGAAAATTGCCCGGCCGGAACAAGCGGATCAGTGCGCAAAGGCGACGATCAAGATCAGCCAAATAAGCGCCGCTCCGTAAAACATACGGATCATCGAATTCCGCGCTCGCGTGAGTATGGCGGGAGGAAGCTTTACCCACGAGAAATCGACCAGCCAGCGGACGCCGCGGAACGATTCCGGATAAGCGAGCGAAAACCATTCGTAGCTGTCGGGAATGAATCCCTCGGCCGCCAGCTCGCGGATGAAATAGCACTTGCGCCGCTCGGAAAACGTGTCCCGCGTCGCCCGGATGATCACTTCCCCACCCGCTTCCTCCACCTGCACCAACGTATCGAGATCGGGAAAATAGAATTCGTAGCTATGCGTCTCGGTGAAGGATGATTGCATGGCCGGTTTGCTTATATCTCGACCGGATTTGCGGCAGGTTGTGCCGGAAAGCCGGTTATATACGGGGAATTCATGAACCCTAGTAATTCCGCAATGGCTGGGATCTGACAGTTGTGTGAAGAGCGGTTCCATTATATCGGCACATTATGACTTTTTATCAGTGGCGGTTCCTCCTTTGTTAGGATCGGTCTGATCGAGGGCGAGGTTGAGCAGCAGAACGTTGACGCGCGCTTCGCCCAGAAATCCCCATTGCGGCGGCTCGATGAATTTGTCCACCAGCGCCGTAACCTGGTCCACGCTCATGCCGCGGGCGGCGGCCACGCGGGCGATCTGGAAACGCGCGCCTTCGGGGCTGATATGCGGATCGACGCCGCTGGCCGAGGCAAAGACAAGATCAGCCGGCACCGGCGCATCGGCGGGCACCTTGTTTGCCGTGCGCAGGGCGGCGAGATTTGCGTCGACGTTTTTCTGCAGGTTGGCGCTGGTCGGGCCGTAGTTGCTCGCGCCAGAAGGCATGGTGCCATAAGTGACAGCGGATGGCCGCGGCCAGAAATACTTCTCGCCCTGGAACTGCTGCGCGATCAGGGCCGAGCCGACGATCTTGCCGTCGCGCATCACGAGGCTGCCGTTGGCCTGGTGCGGAAACGCGAACTGCGCGAACACCGTCATGACGAGCGGATAGATCATGCCCGTTATGACGGTCCAGAGGAGCGTCTGGAGGATGGATTGAAGGGTGAGTTTCATGGGTTGCCTTTCTTATTCGTTCAGGGCGCGAGGTGGATCGCGACCAGGAGCAGGTCGATGAGCTTGATGGCGATGAACGGCACGATGATGCCGCCGACACCGTAAATCAGCATGTTCTTGCGCAGGATCACTGACGCACCGAGCGGCTGGTATTTCACGCCTTTCAGCGCCAGCGGAATCAGCGCGACGATGATCAGCGCGTTGAAAATCACCGCGCTCAAGATCGCGCTCTGCGGCGAGTGCAGATACATGATGTTCAACCGGTCGAGCGGGCCGCGGCCGCCGGCGGTCGTGGCGTAGAGCAGGCCGAACATCGCGGGCAGGATCGCGAAATATTTCGAGACGTCGTTGGCGATGCTGAAGGTCGTGAGCGCGCCGCGCGTCATCAGCAGTTGTTTGCCGATTTCCACGACCTCGATGAGCTTGGTCGGGTTGCTGTCGAGGTCGACCATGTTGCCGGCCTCGCGCGCGGCCTGCGTGCCGGTGTTCATCGCGACGCCGACGTCGGCCTGGGCGAGGGCGGGCGCGTCGTTGGTGCCGTCGCCGATCATGGCGATGAGCTTGCCGCCCTCCTGCTCCTGGCGGATGCGGGCGAGCTTGTCCTCGGGCTTGGCCTGGGCGATGAAATCGTCCACGCCCGCCTCGGCGGCGATGGCGGCGGCGGTGAGCGGATTGTCGCCGGTGATCATGACGGTCTTCACGCCCATCTTCCGCAATTGCGCGAAGCGTTCCTTGATCCCGCCCTTGACGATGTCCTTGAGCTGGATGACGCCGAGCATGCGCGGGCCGTCGGCCACGACCAGCGGCGTGCCGCCGGAACGGGAAATTTCATCCACCTTGTCCATGGTGGCCTTGTCGTTGTGGCCGCCCTGCGCCTCGATCCATTGCTTGACCGACTCGGCGGCGCCTTTGCGAATGCGACGCTGAACCTTGCCGTCGCCATTGCCAAAATCCACGCCGCTCATCCGGGTCTGGGCGGTGAAAGGCACCGGCTTTGCATGAGGCTCGGCGACTTCACGGCCACGCAGACCGTATTTTTCCTTGGCCAGAATCACGATGCTGCGGCCTTCGGGCGTTTCGTCGGCCAGCGAGGCGAGCTGCGCGGCGTCGGCCAGCTCCTCAATCTTGACGCCGGGCGCCGGAATAAAATCACTCGCCATGCGGTTGCCGAGCGTGATCGTGCCGGTCTTGTCGAGCAGGAGCACGTCGACGTCACCGGCGGCCTCGACGGCGCGGCCGCTGGTGGCGAGAACATTGCGGCGCATCAGGCGGTCGATACCGGCGATGCCGATGGCGCTGAGCAGTCCGCCGATGGTGGTCGGAATCAGACAGACGATCAGCGAGAGCAGCACCGGGATCGTCGTGAGAACAACGTCCTTCTGCCCGGCCTGCGCCTCGTTGTAATGCGCGTAGGGCGGCAGGGTAAAGACGACGACGATGAACAGGGCGGTCAGACTGACGAGAACGATGTTGAGCGCGATTTCGTTCGGCGTCTTCTGGCGGCGCGCGCCCTCGATCATCGAGATCATGCGGTCGAGGAACGAATGCCCCTCCTCGGCGGTGACGCTGATCACGATGCGGTCGCTGGTGACGCGCGTGCCGCCGGTGACGGCGCTGCGGTCGCCGCCGCTTTCGCGGATGACGGGCGCAGATTCGCCGGTGATGGCGGACTCGTCCACCGTGGCGATGCCCTCGACGACCTCGCCGTCGGCCGGAATCAAGTCGCCGGCCTCGCAGACAACGCGGTCGCCGATCTTCAGCTCGCTGCTGGAGACGGAGGTTTCCCGTCCGTTGACGAGTTTGCGGGCCGTTGTCTTCGTGCGCATTTTGCGCAGCTCGTCGGCGTGGGCCTTGCCGCGGCCCTCGGCCATGGCCTCGGCGAAGTTGGCGAAGATGCAGGTGAACCACAGCCAGAAGCAGATCTGCACGTTGAAGAGCGTGCATTGATGCGGCAGGAAAAGGATGATCGTGGTCCAGATCGAGCCGAGCCAGACGACGAACATGACCAGGTTCTTGATCTCGTCGCGCGGGTTCAGCTTTTTGAACGCGTCGATCACCGCCTGACGGAACAGGCTGGAATAATTGAATTGGACTTTTGTACTCATGGAAAAATCTCCTTAGAAAACGCGGCCGGCCAGCATCAGCCCGTGCTCGACAATCGGTCCAAGGCACAGCGCCGGGAAAAACGTCAGCGCGGCGACGATGATGATGACACCGGTCAGGGTGAGGCCGAAGGTCCAGCCATGGGTGGGCAGCGTGCCGGCGGAGGGTTCCACCGTTTTCTTCGAGGCGAGCCGGCCGACGATCGCGAGCGCCGCGACAATCGGGGCAAAGCGGCCGATGATGATGGAGACGCCCAGCGCCACGTCATACCAGGGGACATTGGCGTTGAGGCCGGCAAAGGCGCTGCCGTTGTTGTTCGCCGCCTCGCCAAAGGCATAGAGCACTTCGCTCAGCCCGTGCGGCCCGCCGTTGTTCATGCTGGCCAATCCCGACGACACCACGGAGGGCATGACCGAGAGAGCCGTGGGAATCAGGCACGCGGCATTGGGCAGCAATACCCCGATGACAGCCCAGGTTGCGCACCACGCGTCCAGTTTTTTGCCGAGATACTCCGGCGTTCGCCCGATCATGAGTCCGGCGATGAAGACCGCGATCAGCACGTGAAAGAGCATGCAATACATGCCGCAACCAATGCCACCGAACATGATTTCACCGATCAGGATGTTCCACATCGGCATCATGCCGGCCAGCGGCATCCAGCTGTCGTGCATCGAATTGACCGAACCATTGTCGATGGCGGTACAGGATACGCCCCAGAGCACGCTGTTCATCAGGCCGAACCGCTGCTCCTTGCCTTCCATCAGCGGATGGATGTTGTGCACGACGGGATTTGGCTGCATCTCCGCCCACCACGCCACGCCGAACGAAAAGACATACATCGCCAGCATGACATAGAACAGGCACCAGGCGTGCTTCTTGTTGCCGACGAGCAGGCCGAACATATAGACCTGCGCCATCGGCACCACGATGATGGCGAGCATCTCAAGGAAATCCGACAACGGCGTGGGATTTTCGAGCGGATGGGAGCTATTCACGCCGTAGTAACCGCCGCCGTTGGTGAAAAGCTGCTTGCAGGACTCGAACGACGCGACCGGGCCGACCGGAATGACCTGCGTCTCCACGCGCTGGTCGACCATGACCGGCTTGCCATCGGGGCCGTTGACCACGTTGCCGTTGGCGTCGGTCTTCTGCACCTGCGTGGTGTAGGGTTCGACCAGATTGGCGGTCGGCAGAGGCTTGAAGGTCTGCGGGCAGCCCTGCCACGCCAGCGGAATCGCCCAGAGGATCGAGAGCGGAATCACGATGTAAATCAGGCCGCGGGTCAGGTCGACCCAGAAGTTGCCGATGGTTTTCACGCTGTGCCGCTTCAAGGCGCGGCCGACTGCGACGAGAACGGCCAGGCCCGCCGCGCCGCTGATGAACTGGTGCACCGAGAGGCCGAGCGTCTGCGAAAAATAGCTCATGGTCGACTCGCCCATGTAGGACTGCCAGTCGGCGTTGCAGGTGAAGCTCCAGGCGGTGTTGAAGGCGAGATGCCAGGAACAATTCGGGATCTGCGCGGGATTCAGCGGCAGCCATTGCTGCGTCATCAAAATGGCAAAGAGTCCAATGAATCCAACGGTGGTCATGATCACCACGGCCCACATGTATTTCTGCCAGGACATCTCCTGGTCGGGATCGATGCCGGTCACCTTGTAAACCAGCCGCTCGAGCGGGAAGAGCAGCGGATGCAAAAAGGTTCTTTCCCCGGTGTAGACGCGCGCCATGAACCGGCCCACGACCGGCGTGAGCGCGATGCCGATCCCGAAGAAGAGGACGATCTGGAGGATTTCGTTTATATTCATGTTTGGTTTTTGAGAACGGGATGAACCGGGATTTTATTGGTGAAATTTAATTTGAAGTGCGTGACGGTATCAGCACGAGGCCCGCCGCGCCTCCTTAAGCCGGGGCCGAAACCCCTTAAAAAAACCTAAAGTCAGGGCCGGGACATCAATGGTGGAATTTGAAATAGAGAAAGAGCGCGAGGAAGAGCAGCACTTGCAGCAGCACGAAGCCGGCGATCATCCGCCAGAGCCGCAGGTTGCCTTTGCCGGGCTGCGGCGCGCGCAGATGGAGGTGGCGGTCCGTCAGCTCGACCGTCTGGCAGTCGTCGAGCTGGCGCTTCATTGAGAGCGCCGAAAGATACCGCTGGCCCGGATCCCGTTCCATGGCGTGGAGAATGATTTCCTCCATCGCCCGGCTCAGATTCGGATTCCGGGTCCGGGGCGCCTCGGGATCGCCCGATACGCGGGCGTTCATGATGACGAGGGGATGCTCGCCTTCAAACGGCGGCACGCCCGTGACCATTTCGTAGAGAATGGCGCCAAGGCTGTAGATGTCGCTGCGATGGTCGCCGCGTTTTCCCATCACCTGCTCCGGCGCGATGTAATCGGGCGTGCCCAGCACCGAGGTGAAGCCCGCGAAGGTCAGGCGGCGGGACTCCGCCGCACGTGCGAGGCCGAAATCGATCAGCCGCATGCTGCCATCGCGACAGAAAATGATATTCTGCGGCTTGAGATCGCGATGGACGATGCCGCGACGGTACAGATAATCGAGCACGTCGCACACGCGGCTTGCGATTTGCGCAGCCTCGCCTTCCGGCAGCGGGCCGGTCCGATCCATGCGCCGCGCGAGCGTCTCACCTTCGAGATATTCCATCACCAGATAGGGCCGGCTTTTTTTCCCGTCGACCGGGATGAATTTCAGGATCGAGGGATGATCGAGACGCGAGACAATTTCCTGCTCGCGCTGGAACCGTTCGTATCCGCCCAAATCGCTTTCCACGGACAGGAGCGGAGCTTTGACCGCCACGGTCCGGCCCGTTTTGCGATCATGGGCCTTGAAAATCGACGCCATCTGGCTGCGCGCCACGAGATCGGTGATCTCAAAACGGCCGTCCAGCACCATCCCCGGGGCGAGCTCATCACCCCGGGCGTCGGTCCAACCTTCGGCTGGAGGATCGGCGACCATCAGCGTTGACATGGGAAATTTCTCAGTGCCGGAGTTCGGTGGGGGACGGCCAGGACACACGCGAGCCGGCGGATTCCGCCGAGCTGCGCTTCACGATGGCCAGGCCGATCAAAAAGCCGGCGGTCGCCGCCAGAAGGCAGACATAGAGATAGCGTTCTTTATTGGTCGCATGCATGGGTGGCTGGAATGCCGTAAAATTACTCCCCACCGTCCGTCGGGCCTAATTAAGTCCGGGTCGAAACCCCTTAAAAAGGCCTTAATGCCGGTTGTAAAAATCCACCGGCTGTTTGCCGGATGCGGACGCCGGTCGCTGATTTCGGAGGAGTATTCGCTGGCGCCACCACACATCCTGGCTTTATTAATAAAAATGCCCTGCGCGCTCGAACTCAGCAGCGTTTCGCGCCTGCCTGCGCCGACCGACAATGTCGCGATTGCGACGCGCCGGCTGGAGGCGGGCACTGAGCTGCTGATCGCAGGCGCGCCCGTTGCGCTCAAGCACACGATTCTGCTCGGGCACCGCTTTGCCGTGCGGCCGATCGCGAAGGGCGCGGAGTTGCTTTCCTGGACGCGGCCGTTCGGCGTGGCCATCGCCGACATCGCACCGGGCGACTATGTCTGCAACCGCGACATGCTCGAGGCGCTCGCCATCCGCGACTTGAAGGCCACGCTCCCCGCCGCGCCCAATTTTGAGAATCGCATCGTGCCCCATGCCTTTGATGAGCGCACCTTCGTGCCGGCGCCCCCCGTCGAGCAGGTGAGCCGGCCGGCGACGTTTCTCGGTTATCGCCGCCCGGGCCGGCGCGGAGTGGGCACGCGCAACTACGTCGTGATTCTCGGCACGAGTTCGCGCACGGCGAGCTTTGCGCGGCTGCTGGCTGAACGGCTGAAGGCGGCCTCAGCCGAATTTTCACCGATCGACGGTGTCGTCGCCCTGGCCCACACCGAGGGAGGCGACCCGGCCGAGCCGAACAACATGCCGGAACTCCTGCGCGCCCTCGCCGGTTACCTCGTTCATCCCAACGTCGGCGCGGTGCTGGCGGTCGATTACGGCGCCGAGCCGCTCAACAACGCCCGTCTGCGCGAATTTGCGGAACGCGGCGGTTATCCGCTGGCCGACGTCCCGCATCACTTTCTCACCATCCGCCATGGCGTGCCCGCCGCGCTGGCCGAGGGGGAAGCCCAGGTGCGCGCCTGGCTGCCGGCCGTGGCCGCGGCCGTGCGCACGCCGGAGCCGCTGGCCGGCCTGAGCGTCGCGCTGCAATGCGGCGGGTCCGACGCCTTTTCCGGCGTTTCCGGCAATCCGCTCGCCGGCGCGGTGGCGCACGAGGTCGTCCGGCACGGCGGACGCGCCGTGCTGACCGAGACCGACGAGCTCATCGGCGCGGAAAGCTACATCCTTTCGCGTATTCGTGACATCGATACCGCACGCCGGTTTCTGCGCTGCATCGATCGCTTCAAGGAACGCCTGAGCTGGCATGGTGCCTCGCCGGAGGGCAATCCCTCGGGCGGAAACAAGCTGCGCGGCCTTTACAACATTGTGCTCAAGTCGCTGGGCGCGGCGGCCAAAAAAGCGCCGCAGACCCGGGTGGAAAGCGTGTTCGAGTACGCCGAACCGCTCGCCACGCCCGGCTTCCATTTCATGAACGGGCCGGGCAACGATCTCGAAGGCATCGCCGGACAGGTCGCGACCGGCTGCAACGTCGTGATGTTCGTCACCGGCAACGGCTCGATCACTAATTTTCCCTTTGTCCCGACGATCAAGGTGACAACGACCACCGCGCGCCACGAGCTGCTGATTCACGAAATGGACGTGAACGCCGGCCGCTTTCTCGATGGCGAGCCGATGGATGCCCTGCGCGACGAAACCTTCGCGTTGCTGCGCGAAGTGGCCTCGGGCCGGCGCACGCGCGGCGAGCACGCCGGCCATGCCCAGATTTCGCTCTGGCGAAACTGGCACCAGACGGACACCTCCCGCCTCGCGGAGCTGCGCGCGCGGCCCGCGCCCGACGGCCAGCCGCTGGCGTTGGCCCCGGCGGAAAAAAAGGAAAGCGC
>DATJYF010000082.1:0-21189 GCA_035499715.1 Opitutaceae bacterium
CCGAGCTGGAGGGTGCCGGCGGAGATGGTCGTGGTGCCGTTGTAGGTGTCGGACCCGCTGAGTACGAGGGTGCCGTTTCCGGTCTTGGTAAGATTGTCGCCGGTGCTCGTTCCGCCGTTGGCAATGACGCCACTGATCGTCGAGGTTCCGCTGTCGACGTCCACGGTGAGCGTATGGGCGGTTCCGGACGTCGAGAGATTGAGCGTTCCCGACTGCGTCGCGTTGGCTAGATTCAGCGTGTAATTGCCGCTGGAATTCAATGTGCCGCCGGAATTGATTCCGGAAAGGGCTGCGCTGCCACCCAGATTGACCGTGTTGGTGATCGTGCTACTGTTGGTCGAGCCGAGAGTGGCGCCGCCGCTGAGCGCCACGATGCCGGTGCCGAGCGCCGTGTTGCTGTTGGCATTCAGCGTGCCGGCGCTGATGGTGGTGCCGCCGGAATAGGTGTTGGCGCCGGAGAGCGTGGTGGTGCCGGTGCCCGATTGCACGATGCTGCCGCTGCCGGTCGAATTCGAGATGACGCCGGTGAGATTGGTGGCGCCGCTGCCGTTAAAGGTGATCGCGTTGCCCTTGGTATCCAGATTGCCGTTCAGGTTGAGGGCGGAGGTCGTGTTGTTCTGGATGTTGATGGCATTGTTCGCAACGAGATCGGAGTTGACCGTCTGGGTCGCCGTTCCGGTGGTGTGGGAGACGTAGATGCCGGAGGGTCCCAGGACGCCTTCATTGTTGAATACGATCGTGCCGTCGTGCGCGGCCGAGCCGACGGTATAGCTGAAGGGCGCGTCGATATCGAGGGCGCGGAGGGTCTGGGTGTTGCCGTTCAGGCTGATCGTCTGTGCGCTGGAGACGTAGGCGTTGTTGAGCAGGACGTCGGACGGATTGCCCGCGGAGGCGGCCGAGCCGGGGGCCGAAGCGGGGTTGCCAAACCAGTTGTTGGTCGTGCCCCACTTGCTGTCGGCGCCGGTATTGGTCCAAAGATTGGCCGTGACGCTGGTCAGCTGGAAGTTGGCGACCTGCTGGGTGGAGTTGTCACCACCGGTGGATCCGGTGAAGCCAAGGATGAGATCGGAAGGACGGGTATAGGCGGACAGGTCAGCGGTGAAGATCTGCGTGTAAACCCCACCTTCCTGCATGTACATCACAAGCTGGTTCGTCGCGCTGAGGGTCATCTCAAAGTTTGTGGAGACGGAGCCGGACGTAGGCGCCGAAAAATTCGGCAGTCCGCCGGTGGTTCCGCCGAGGTAATTGTAGCCATTTTGGCCCGAGCCGGGACCGCGCACGGCAACATTATTTGGTTCGGAGCCGGGACCGCCGATGCGGCCTTCGGTTGGGTTGGAGTAATTGCCGAACTGGTCGATGCCCAAGCCGAGGTAGCCTCCGTTCAGGCCCGAGACGCCGTTGGGCGGGGCCGCGCCGGCATTTTTTTGTGCATAGCCGAGGCTGCCGCCGAATGCACCCGGGCTGAATCCGCTGGCGGCGACGACGCTCGCGTCGGCAAGAAAGAAAGTGATGCCATCGGCCGCCGGATTGGTGCCATTGGAGGCGGTATAGGTAAACTGGACGGCGATCGTCGCGTTTGCGGAACTAAATGCCGTGGGATCGTAAGCGTAGGTCGATTCGTTGCCGGCGCTCGTGGTCAACGTCATGCCCGCGCTGGTGCCCGAGGCGGTGGGCGAAAAAGGCGTGATCGTGCCGTTGTTGTTGACATTGCCGCCGTAATTCCAGCTGGATGGCAGGGTCGCTCCGGTGAAGCTCTGGCTGATGGTAACGACCTGTCCGCTCGCTCCCTCCCCAAGGGCCGCGATCAGGGCCAAGGCAGCCAGCGCACGTTTCATCCTTAAAGACATCGGCTATTTTTATGGGTACTACACCCCAACTCGTCAAGAAATTTTATAAAAATTTTGTAACAAAAAGTTATTTCATGATGCAAATTAGTAAAAACTTTAAATATTGATAGACCGGATGAAGCGTAAATTATATGTCAAATCCGGGTTTTAGCACCGAAAATTTCCCTGAATCCCCGGCTTATTTTTGCGAAAATTTGGGCATTTATTGTGGAAGAACTCCCGCATTCCAGCGCCGGACCAATCGCCTTCCAAGGCCGGCGTGAACGGGGCTTTTGGCGGTTTGCACAAAATTCGCCGCCCGCATTCCTGCCGCTGACGCCACGGTGAAGCGGCTTGCGGATCATCCGGGCCGCATCCTTGATGCACGCATGAGGGCGATGTCGCTTCTGGTTCTTGCCGCCGGTGCGGGCTCGCGTTACGGCGGGCTGAAACAGCTTGAGCCGGTGGGTCCGTCGGGCGAACTGCTGCTTGATTATGCGGTTTTTGACGCCGTGCGGGCGGGCGTTGCGCGCGTGGTCTTTGTCATCCGCCGGGACTTTGAGACGGAGTTCCGCAAGAAAATCGGCGTACGCTATGCCGGCCGCGTCGCGGTGGATTATGCCTTTCAGTCGCTCGATGCGCTGCCGGCCGGCTTTGCCCCGCCGGCCGGCCGGGAAAAGCCCTGGGGCACGGGTCACGCGGTCTGGTGCGCCCGCGACGCGGTGGAGGGAAATTTTGCAGCGATCAACGCCGACGATTTTTACGGAGCGAACGCCTTTGCGCGGCTGGCGGTTTTTCTCACCGCGGCCGGGCGTACGGAATTTGCCCTGGCGGGCTACCGGCTGGCCGGCACGCTCTCCGAGCATGGGGCGGTTTCGCGCGGTGTGTGCGAGACGAATGCAGACGGGATGCTGCGCTCGATCGCCGAACACACCGGCATCATGCCGGCGGAAATCGGACCGGGGCGGAAATTTTCCGGAACGGAGGTGGTCTCGATGAACTGCTGGGGCTTCACCCCGGCGGTGTTCCCGCTGCTCGGGAGCCAGCTCGGAGAATTTTTGCGGACGCAGGCCGGCGAGATGAAGGCGGAATTTTATCTGCCGACCGCGGTTTCCGGTCTGATCGCGCACCGGCAGGCCACGGTGCAGGTGCTGCCGACGACGGCGGCATGGTTCGGGGTGACGTACCGGGAGGACCGGCCCCGCGTGCAGGCGGCGCTCGCCGCCCTGGTCGAGCGCGGCCAGTATCCGGCCAAGCTTTTCTAGGTTCGTCGAATTTTATTTCGACGAGGCGGCCGGCAGCGGCCGGAGGGTGGCGCCGGTGTTCCACACGCCTTCGACCATGCTGGTGACGGCCTGGACCGGCAGGCCTTTCTCATGGTGCTCCACCATGCTGACCAGGACTTCGACCGCGGTGGCGCCGATGAGCCGGCCGTTTTGGTAAATGCCGCTGTATTTGCTGCTGTTTTCCGAACAGGCGAGATGAGCGAGGCCGACGTCCCCCGGCACCCGCCGGTCCAGCGACTCCAGCAGCGAATGGAGCTTGTCGGGGAAGGGCGTGATGATCACGTCCGGCTTTTGCTGTTTGAGCCAGCGCTGAAATGCGGGGAGGGTCGGCCAGCCCTCGAGGATCAGCGGCTCGAGCATGGCCAGGTCGGGGAAGTTCAGGCGGCCGGCATAAAATCCACCCTCCCAGCGGCGCTGCAGGCGGAGGTTTTGCGCATGTTCCAGCACCAGCCCGGGCCGGCGGTATCCGCGGCGATGGCATTCTTCAATCGCCGTCACGCTGGCGAGAAAGTTGTCGTTGCAGATCGTCGGAACCGCCGGCGCCGCCAGCGGCATGCCAATGCGCACGGTGGAAAAATAAGTCCACTCGAGACCGGGCGGCGGCGTGCCCTCGATGTTCGGGCCGAGCAGGAGCCCCTGGATCCCCCGCGTATACAGCATGTGGCTGAAACGCGCGGGCGACATGCCGGCTTCATGCAGCCAGAATTCCTGGGCTTGATAGCCGTAACGCGCGGCACGTTCACGCGCGCCCTCTCGCATCAAGCGGAACGTGGTGAAGGGCGAATTGCGCCAGCCGTCGGCCCGGTCGGTGGTGCAGACCAGGGCGAGGATGGGCCGGCTGGACAACGGCTGTCCCCGCCGGCGGCTGCGCATGAGGGCGGAGACAAAAGGATTGGGCTGATAGCCGAGCCGGCGGGCCAGGGTGGTGATGCGCCCGCGGGTGGCCGGTGGAATGTTCGGCTTGTTCCGCAGGCTCATCGACACGGTGGCGACGCTGACGCCAGCACGACGGGCGATGTCCGCCATGGTCACGGGGGAAGGCATGGATTAATTTAACGATTTAACAACAAGGCCGGCCGGCCCTTGGCAACCGAAAAACCGGCCGGCCCCGCCGGCTGGCAAAAAGATTGCTTCACCCTGGGTGAAAGGTACGATTGGCTCCTTTTATCCATGAATTCCATGGGCATAGAGCTGCTGGTCATCGGGCTTTTGCTGCTGGCCAACGGTTTGTTTGCGATGGCGGAGATCGCCGTGATTTCTTCCCGCAAGGCGCGGCTGAAAAAGCTGGCTGACGACGGGAGCGTCCGCGCCCGTGCGGCGCTGGCCCTGGCTGAGTCGCCGACGCGGTTTCTGTCCGTCGTGCAGGTGGGCATGACGCTTTGCAGCATCGTGGCCGGCGTGGTGGGCGGAGCGGCGCTGTCGGACCGGTTTGCCGCCTGGCTGGAGCGGGTGGAGCCGGCGTTCGCGGCTTACAGCCATGCCGCCGCCTTTGTGCTGGTGGCGGGCGGCATCACCTTCGTCACGCTGCTGGTGGGCGAGCTGGTGCCGAAGCGCATCGCCCTCTCGAGCCCGGAGCGCATCGCGATGCTGCTGGCCGGGCCGATGCAGGCCCTGGCCTGGCTGGCGCGCCCGGCCGTGTGGATGCTGACCGCCGTGACCGACGCGGTGGTGAAGGCGCTCGGGCTGGCCCAGCGCAAGGAGGCGCCGATCACCGACGAGGAGCTGAGCATCCTCATCGAGCAGGGTCTGCACGCCGGCACCTTCAACAAGGCGGAAAAGGAAATGGTCGAGGGCGTGCTCGGGCTCGACCAGCTGCCGGTGACCGCGCTGATGACGCCCCGGCCCAAGATCATTTTTCTCAATCTGGACGACCCGGAGGAGACGAACTGGCGCAAGATCGTGGCCAGCGGCCACTCTCACTTCCCCGTCTACCAGGGTGGCCGCGACCAGGTCGTCGGCATGGTTGCGGTCAAGGCGCTGTGGGCCCATTCCGCCATCGGCGTGCCGACCAACCTGAAGAACCTGCTCGTGCCGCCGCTCATCGTGCCCGAGACGATGCATGCCATGCAGCTGCTCGAGCAGTGCAAGAAGACCGGCAAGCACGTCGCGCTGGTCGCGGACGAGTTCGGCAGTATCCAGGGTTTGGTGACGCTGATCGATGTCTTCGAGACCATCGTGGGCGACATCCCCGCGCAGGACCGGCGCGTCCAGCCCGAGGTACGGCAGCGCGAGGACGGATCCTGGCTGCTCGACGCCACCGTCTCGACCGGCGCGCTCAAGGCCCTGCTTGCGCTCCAAGCCCTGCCGGGCGAGAACGAGGCGGACTTCCAGACCCTGGCCGGTTTCGTGGTCACGCAATTCGGGCGCATCCCGGCCGCGGGCGACCGGTTTGACTTTGCGGGCTGGCGTTTCGAAGTGGTGGACATGGACCGCCACCGGGTGGACAAGGTGCTGGTCAGCCGTCCGCCGGCGCCGGCGGTGGTGCAGAAAGCGGCCGGCTGAGGCCCGGCGGTGAACAAGCGGTGAGCCGTTTGCGCGCAAAAAACTTTTGCATCGCGCCGGCAACCGGAGAGGTTTGCCTCATGGCCAAGCCATGCAAGATCCCTTCACCGGACGCCCCACGGTCATCCAAGGCCGGCACCTCCCCGCGCCCGACGCCTGCATCCGGCTTCTGGACGGTCACCGGCAGCGACTTCGGGCGCTCGATCACCTGGTCGAAACAGCGGCCCAATGCGGTATCGAGGCAGATCAAGACCGCGATTTCGTCCTCCTCGCGGAAGACGAAGTGAGCCTGCTGGAAGGCGCGGGCGGGGAGTGGGCGGAACTGGGCGCGTCCATCCGGGCCTTGCGCGCGCTGCTGCCGGTCGTGCCGCTGGAGCTGTTCGGCTTCCGGCCGGAGGCGGCGGACCCGTTCGAGGTCGACGCGCCGCGGTTGCGGCGCCACGGCGGCGGGGTGGAGGCGCTGGCGTTCGTCGACGACGAATGGTCGGTCTATAAGTTTTTTCTTTTTCGCGAAGGCGGCGAGGTGGGCGCGGCCTTTCAATTCCATCCGGAGGAATCCGCCCCTTTCGCCGCCGTCGCCGTGCCCGGCAGCTACCGGCTGCTCTTCGCCAAGCTGCGCATCATCCACGAGCTCGGCATGCCGACGGAAATCGCCGGCATCACGCCGGAAGGCATCGTGATCGCCAAGCAGACGTTCGGCCATCCGGTGCCCGAGGGCCTGGACACGTCGCAGCTCGAGCCGCGCCGCCTGGTGCCGTTTCCCTCCCGCTTTCTCCGCGCCGACCGCGACCACCCGCGGCTGGCCTTCATCGACGGCGAGCCCTGGCTGCTGGCCGACACCCACGACCGCAACGTCGTGGTGGATGAAAAAGGACGCGCGCGCATCATCGACCTCGTGGCCGCGCCGCTGCCGGCCGGGCTGGTGGACGGATTCGCGCTGCTGCGCGACTGGATCGAGCGCGTGCGGCGCGATCCGGCGGCGCCGATGCTGGCGCCGGTGCGGGACGAGGAATTGTGACGGCAGGTCGGCGTCCGCTCAGCTTTTCTGGGCGTCGAGCACCTTGAGCACGTCTTCCGCCTGCTTGCCCGGCACGGCGTGCAGGTCTCGCCACAGGAGTTTGCCGTCCTTGAAGAGAAAAGTCTGCCGGCTGGCGATCTCGCCGTTGCTGGCGGTCTGGCGGGTCGGAACGCCGAACGCGTTTATGACTTTCTTCTCCGGATCGGCGATGAGCGTGAACGGAAAGTGCTCGGTCTCCTTGAAAGCTTTCTGTTTTTCCACCGGGTCGGTGCTCACTCCGATCACGGTGACACCCCGTTTTTGCAGGACGTCGTAAGCATCGCGCAAGTTGCAGCCCTGCGTGGTGCAGCCGGAGGTGAAGGCACGGGGATAGAAATAGATCAGCGTGAAACCCTTGTTGAGGGTGGACAGGTCGAGGGCCGCGCCCGTTTCGGTCGTGCCAGTGACGGCCGGGAGGTTCGCGCCGACGTCGATCGGATCGGCCTGGGCGGCGGAAAAAGCGGCGAGCATGAGGGGCAGGGCGAAAAGAAGGCGGAGTTTCATGGCAAGGCCGAGATACGCACGGGCCGCGATTTTGCAAGCGAGGGGCGCAGGCAGTGCCCGTGCTTATTCCAGGCCCTCGACCGGCAGATCGGCCGGATACTCGACGCTGAACTTGAGCGGCACTTCGCGCTTTTCGCCGGGCTTGAGGTCGAGCCGCCAGACCAGCTTGCCGTCGGCCTCGCGCGAAACTTCTTTCGGCGCATCCGGCGTGCCCAGGTCGTCTTTTGCCGGCGTGATCAGCTTCACCACGATCTTTTCGTTGCGCGAAACCGGAACGAGGTCCTTGAAGACGACATGCTGGGCGGTCTTCTTGTTGTTGGTGAGGGTGACAAGAAATTCATAGGTGATGCGCTTGCCCTTGGAGACGATGCCGGTGTCCTCGGTGAAACGGTTCACGACCTTGCGCTTGATCGCGATGCCCTCGTCGGCGCCGAGGGCGAGTTCGAATTTTTCGCCGGGCATGACGGTGCTGAGCGAGCTGGTGGCGACGAAGCTGTCGTCGAGAAACGCGTTCATGCTGCCGGCGAGGAGCGGAAAATCGGTCGAGTTGGTGGCATAGGCGCTGAGGAAGGCGGCTTCGAGCGCGCGCGGCGTGGCCTGGTACTGGAGCCGCGCGGCGAGCCTGGCCGTGGCGATGCCGACTTTCTGCGGCGCGTTGTCGCTGAGAATGGTTGCGGCGACGGGAATCTTGAACGACGCGCTGGTGACGGTGCTGGCCACGGTGGCGGTGGCGAGCGCGGCGTCTTTTTCTTCTGGCGGCGCGGCGGGAACGCCACCGACGCTGCCGCTGGCCGCGGCCTGGTTGAAGGCCTGGCGACCATTTAGCGCCTTATCCGAGGCGACTTCAAACGAAGACAATTTCATGGTTTCTTCTCCAACGACAGGCTGTGGCTGCGCCACGTCCACGATCCATGGTTGCAATTCCGGCGCGCCGCCGCCAAGCGATGGCCGCGCGGTCGAGAGCGTGAGCGCCACATTTTTCCAATCTTCGCCGGTGGCCTGCTGGACGATGCCGAAATAGGTCAGCTCGACGACGCGCTCCTCGCTGTGCAGACGCGCGTCGTAAGCGGGCCGCCAGGAGGCGCCGGGCACGGCGTAGGCGAGGGTGAGGTCGAGCGAGCCCGCGCTAGCCGCGGCCACGCGCACGATCACGGTTTTGTAGCTGCGGCCGCCGTCGCTGTCTCCATGCAGGTTGTTGAACTGCGCAGTAAGTGCGGTGATCTGGGCCTCAAGGTCTTTGCGCTGTTCGTCGAGCGTCTGCTGCTCGGCGGCGAATTTGTTGCGGTTGTCGTCGGCGAACGAAAGCAGTTTCTGCCAGTCGTCGACGCTCGGGCGCGCTGCCGTGGAGTCCTTGGCGGGCGGCGCGGTCATGGCGCTTTCGATCTTGCCGAGCAGGGCACGCTGCTGTTCGAGGACGGCGGTGCGGTCATCAAGCGCGCGGACTTTTTTTCGCACGGCCGCGATCTCGTCCTCGATAGGCTTGAGCCGCGGATCGGTCGTCGCGGCGACGAAGCTGGTGCGGGCGTCGACATCGAGAATGGTCACATCAGCCGCGCCGCGGCCGGAAACTTGCAGCGACTCATCGATCAGCGCGGCAGGGAGCTTTTCAAACACGAGCTCGGCCGGGCCGGCGGACAGGTCGAGATGGGCGGTGCGGGTGACGAGCGCACGGTCGGTGTAGACCGTGACGGCGGAGATTTGCGAAGAGACGGGCAGGGGCTCGGCGGCGAGCACGGAGCCGGCGGTGAGAACGAACGCGGCGAGGAGGCGAATTTTCATGGGAGGATGAGCTGGAGGAGAAAACGGACCAGTGAGGAAAATCTTAGGCCAGCGGGAACAAGGCGCTGGCGGGCTTCATCTTGGCCGGCATGACAAAAACCCTCACCAATCGTCCGAACGGAAGGGCGCGGCGGGCAGGCCGGCGCCGTTGAAGAGGTTGGCGACGGGGGCGTTGTGCCAGGCGTAGCGGACGGCGACGGGCGCTTTCACGTCGGGCGAGGTGACGAGCAGCGTGTCGCGTTCGATGCGGCCCTGTGCGGGATGAAAATTTTTGTCGGCGCCCGCGAGCTCGAGCGCTTGCACCGGCTGATCGTGCGCGACGAGTCCGTTGTCCGCGTGCGTGAAATGAACGCGCAGGGCGGCGCCTGCGCGCGTCGCGCCGGCAAACATCGGTCCGGAATCGTCACCGGGGATGCCGTAGAGGCGGTTTTCGGCGATGAGCGCGAGCCGGCGGCCGACCTCCTGCTTGTTGCGCGGATGGACGGTGTCGGGATCGCCGACGTCGATGGTCACGGCCATGCCGGTCTGCGGCAGCGACAGTGTTTGCGCCTCGCCTTCGCGCAGCTGCGCCCAATCGATGCCATTGGCGTCGCGGTTGGATTTGAAGTTCGGCAATTGCACGAAGTAGAACGGCAGATCGCCCTGGCCGAAGTGCGCGCGCCAGGCGGTGATCATCGCGGCGAGCAGGGCATGGTATTCGGTCGGATGCGGGGCGTTGGTCTCGCCCTGATACCAGAGGATGCCGCGCAGCGCGCAGGGCAGCAGCGGATTGATCATGCCGTTGAACAGGCCGGCGGGCGTCCACTGATGGCCGGGGCCGGGCGGCGGGCGCGGGGCGCGTTCGGCGAACGGCTTGCCGGCGGTCTTGGCGGCGGCGCGCGCCATTTCCCATTGCGCGAAGGCGGCATCGTATTCCTTTTTTTTCTGCGGATATTCGGCGAGGGTCTGCCGCCAGCGCTCGCGCACCACCGCGAACGCCGGACTGCGGTTGAGCGCGAAGTCGCTCATCCAGGCTTCGATTGGCGTGCCGCCCCACGTGCTGTTGATCAGGCCGATCGGAACGTGAAGCTTTTCATGAAGATGGCGGGCAAAAAAATAGCCGACGGCGGTGAAGTCGGCCACCGTTTGCGGCGAGCACACGGTCCAGGCGCCGCCGATGGTCTCGGCGGGCGCGTCGGCCTCGAGCCGCTCGACCTTGAATTGGCGGATGAGCGGAAAATTCGCCGCCGCCACCTCGGCGTCGGCGTTGAGCACGCGAAAGGTGGGATTGGCCGGGCTGCGGACAACGAATTCCATGTTGGACTGGCCGGAGCAGAGCCAGACCTCGCCGACGAGCACGTCGTGGGCGGTGACGGTGTTCTTTCCGGCGACGACGAGGTCGGCGGGATCGGCCGAGGCGTCGAGTGCGCCAAGATAAACGATCCACCGGCCGTCGCTCGCCGCCGTGGTGCCGGCGGTCTGGCCGTGAAAGGTCACGGCAATGTGTTCGCCGGCGTCGGCGCGGCCCCAGATGGGAATCGGCTGGCCGCGCTGAAGCACGGCGTGGTCGGCAAACAGCGGCGCGAGGGCGACATTGGCGCGAGCCGCCAAGGCAAGCGCGAGAAAAAGCCAGACGACCGGCAAGCGGGGGTGACGCATGGTTGAAGGGGCTGCAGCGCACACTGGCGGCCTTGGCCGCGGCCAGCAACGAGGATCTGTCTCCGGCACGGATCCGTCGGGGCGCCGGCGGGGCTTTTACAGCTTTTGCAAAAATGCGTGCAGTTCGGCGGCCAATTTGGGGCCGAAGCCGTCCACTTCCTGGATTTGCCCGGCGGTCGCGGCGCGCAGCCGGTCGATCCCGCCGAAATGCGCGAGCAGCGCCGCGCGGCGCACCTCGCCGAGGCCGGCGAAATCGTCGAGGATGCTCTCGCGGATTTTTTTCGAGCGCAGCGCGGCATTGTAGGTGTTGGCGAAGCGATGAGCCTCGTCGCGGAGGCGCTGCAGCAGCTGCAGTCCGGGGTGGGTGAGCGGCAGGTTGAGCGGGGCGCGTTCGTCGGGAAAAACGATGGTCTCGCGTTTTTTGGCGAGCCCGATGATCGCGGGCGGCATGCAATCGAGGCCGACGAAGGCCTTCAGCGCCGCGCCGACCTGGCCGCGCCCGCCGTCGATCACCACGAGGTCGGGAAAGGGTTTTTGTTCCGCGGCCAGCCGGCGGTAGCGGCGGCCGACGACCTCCTCCATCGCGCGAAAGTCGTCGTTGCCGATGAAGCTTCGGATCTGGAAGCGCCGGTACTGGTCCTTGTCCGGCCGGCCGTAGGAGAAGCGCACCATCGACGCGACGACGAACGTACCGGAGATGTGCGAGATGTCGAAACACTCCATCGCGCGCGGCGGACCGGCCAGCCGGAGCGTCTCGCCGAGGGCCCGCAGCGCCTCTTCGTCGGAGGATATCAGCGCGGGGTCGCGCTCGAACTTGCGCGTTTTCTTCAGCGTTTCCTCGAGCGCAAAAACCACGTCGCGCAGCCCGGCGGCTTTTTCGAATTCCTGTTTTTCCGCGGCGGCGCGCATCTCGCCGCGCAGGGTTTCGAGCCACTCGCGCGACTTGCCCTCGAGAAAATCGCAGGCTGCGTCCACCCGGCGGCGGTAGTCCTCGGCGGTGACGGCGTTGGGAAAACCGTACAACTCCTGCCGTACGTCGTCGTAAAGCTGCCAGGCGCCGCCGGCCAGCCGCTGCGGATGCGCATCGCCGAGCAGGATGCCGAACTGGCGGCGCATCTGCGCGAGCGTCTTGCGCAGCAGGCTGCTGTGGGCGAACGGTCCGAAGTAGCGCGAGCGGTCGTCCTTTTTGATCCTGGTCAGGCGGAAGCGCGGCAGTTCCTCGGCGGGATCGACGCGCACGAGCAGGAAGCGCTTGTCGTCGGTGAAGTCGGTGTTGTATTTCGGCCGCCACTGCTTGATCAGGCGGCCTTCGAGCAACAGGGCCTCGGCCTCGGATTTCACCTCGATCGTGTCGAAGTCCGCGATCATGCCGATGAGCGCGCGGATTTTGGGATGGACGGTCAGGGCGCGCGACGGCGCAAAATACGACGAGACACGCTTTTTCAAATTTTTGGCCTTGCCGACGTAAATGATGCGGCCCAGCCGGTCCTTCATCAGGTAGACCCCGGGCCGGTCGGGCAGGCGGCGCACCTTTTCCTTGAGTTCAACTGGCTCCGCGATTGGCATTTTTATCCAGATTAGCGTATTTTGGCAGACTGCAAAGTATGGTTTCATCGTCCAACGCTTCACCGCGCACCCCCGCCAGGCATTACGAGCTGCTCACCCTCGGCGATGAACTGCTGCTCGGCCTCACCGCCAACAGCCACCTCGCCTTCATCGGCGCGCAGCTCGGCCGGCACGGCGTCATGCTCCAGCGCAACGTCACCGTCACCGACGAGGCCGGCGCCATCGCCGCGCAGTTCCGCGAAAGCTGGGCGCGCAACGACGTGGTCATCACCACCGGCGGGCTCGGGCCGACCTGCGATGACCGCACCCGCGAGGCCATCGCCGAGGCGCTCGGGCAGGAGTTGATCTTTGATTTCGCCATCGAACAGGCCGTGGCCGAGCGCTTCGCGCAGCTCGGCCGGAAGATGACGCCGAACAACCTGAAGCAGGCCTGGCGTCCGAAAAATTCCGAAGTGCTGCCCAACGCCAACGGCACCGCGCCCGGCCTGTGGATCGAGCAGGACGGCAAGGTGCTCTGCATGCTGCCGGGTCCCCCGAACGAATTGCAGCCGATGTTCACCGAGCAGGTGCTGCCCCGGCTCGCCCGCCTCGGCTTGCTGCCCGAGCACGAAGCCTACGTGCAGATCCGCACCGCCGGCGTTGGCGAGAGCGCTCTCGAAACCAAGCTGCAGCCGCTTTTCGACCGGCACGGTGCCGCGCTCAGCGTGGCTTTCTGCGCGCACTCCGGTCACGTCGACTGCCGGCTGAGTTCACCCGACGGAAAACTTTCGTCGGTCGAGTTGCAGGCCGTGGCCGACGACTGCGCCCGACTGCTGCGCGACGATTTTGTCTGCTTCGGCCATGATTCGCTGGCCAAGGTTTGCGCCGAACTCCTGCGCGCCCAGGACAAAACGCTGGCCGTGGCCGAGGCCGCCACCGGCGGCCTGCTCGCCAACGCCTTCGCCGACATCTGCGGCGCGTCGAAATTTTTTGCCGGCGGCTGCATCTGCTGTCCCAACGAGGCCAAGATGCAGCTGCTCGGCGTGCCCGAATGCCTGCTGCTGCAGCACGGCGGCGTCAGTGCGGAAAGCGCCGTGGCCATGGCCACGGGCGCGGCGGAAAACCTCGATTCCGATTACGCTTTGGCCGTCACCGGCTTCGCGGGACCCTGCGGCGGCACGAAGGAGAATCCCGTCGGCACGATCTACATCGCGCTCCACGCCCCGCACGGCGTGTGGTCGAAAAAGCTCAACATTCCCGGCCCGCGCACGACGGTGAAACAGCGCGCGGTCAACGCCGCACTCGACTGGCTCCGCCGCGAA
Source organism: Opitutaceae bacterium (assembly GCA_035499715.1). Classification (GTDB taxonomy): domain Bacteria; phylum Verrucomicrobiota; class Verrucomicrobiia; order Opitutales; family Opitutaceae; genus DASRHD01. Next base: position 13,460 of record DATJYF010000082.1, read on the forward strand.
CTCACACGCGCGCAGGCCGGCCTCGGCGCCGGCACGCTCACTCCCGGGGTACCGCAGTAATCCGGCTCAGCCGATCAGGCCGCGCAGCGCGGCGAGGTATTTTTCCTGCGTGCGCCCGATGATGGCGGCGGGCAGGCGCGGCGCCGGCGGCTTCTGGTCCCATTTGATCGCCACCAGGTGGTCGCGCACGAACTGCTTGTCGTAGCTCGGCGGCGATTGTCCCGGCGCGTAGCTCTCGGCCGGCCAGTAGCGCGAGGAGTCGGGCGTGAGCACCTCATCGATCAGGTACAGCTCGCCGGCGGCGTCGGTGCCGAACTCGAATTTCGTGTCGGCCAGGATCATGCCGGCCTTGGCCGCGCGGTCGCGGCCGAAATTGTAGAGCGCGATGCTGATCGCCTTGATTTTGTCGTAAAGCGCGGGCCCGACCAGCGCGGCGCCCTGCGCGTCGTTGATCGGCTCGTCGTGCTGGCCCTTGGGCGCCTTGGTCGTCGGCGTGAAAAGCGACTCAGGCAGGCGGTCGGCCTGGCGCAGCCCGGGCGGCAGGCGGTGGCCGCAAATCTGGCCATCTTTTTGATAGGAACTCCAGCCGCTGCCGATGAGGTAGCCGCGCACGACGCACTCGATCGGGAGCGGTTTGAGTTTTTTTGCGATCATGCTGCGGAGCTGGAGGTCGCGGTCGCGCAGGCCGCGGCGCGCGAATTCGCCGGCCTGGTCGGGCAGCAGGTGGTTGCGGATCATGCCGGTGGTCTGGGCAAACCACCACAGGCTGATCTGCGTCAGCACGATGCCCTTGCCGGGAATCCCGTCGGGCAGGATCACGTCGAAGGCGGAGAGGCGGTCGCTGGCGGTGAGCAGCAGCGCGTCGCCGAGGTCGAAAAGCTCGCGGACCTTGCCGGAGCCGATCCTGGGGAAGGGCAGGGAATCGATGCCGGTGACGGCGCGCGAAGGCAGCGCAGAGGCAATTTCATTGAACGTCATGGTCTGAGCGAAGCCGACGAAGACAAACGGCGTCAAAAAGTTTCTGCGGGAACGAAGCAAAAGTTTGCCGTCGGCGGTGGCGGCGTTTTCGAAATCGCTGCTTGTTTCGCGCCCGGGCCTGGGCAATTTAGCCTTGCGCGGGTGGATGCACGCCGTAGTTTGCCCCGCTCCGTGCATGTCCCCATCGTCTAGCCCGGCCCAGGACACCACCCTTTCACGGTGAGAACAGGGGTTCGAATCCCCTTGGGGACGCCAATTAAGTATATAATAACCAGATGCTTTAACGAAGGTATTTCACCAGTTTCTCGTTCGCTTTGGTATTGCGGAAGTGACGCAGGCCCCACTTTGCCAGAACGCCGAGCGCCGGAGCGAGCTCCAGACCGTCTGGGGTGAGGTGGTAGGAGTAACGCGGGGGGTTCGACTGGTAGAGTTTGCGTTCGATGATCCCCGCCGCCTCGAGACGCCGCAGCCGTTCCGCGAGGAGATTCGAGGGGATCCCTTCCCCGGAGGCGAGCAATTCGCCGTAACGGCTTTTGTCGGCAAGCAGATCGCGGATGAGCAGGAAAGTCCAACGGTCACCGACTAAATCGAGCGTGCACGCGACCGGGCAGGAGGATCGTCGACGGGATTCGGGAAGGGATTTTTTGGCCACGAACAAAAAAATCTTTGACACTTGAAAAACTCAAGCCACTTGTGACATGTTACTTTACTTATTAAAGTTACTCAACGATCCAATAACGGACTCGAAACATCAATTCCCTCCAGATTTTGCCTATGACGGCTGCCAACAATCTCCTTTCACCGGCGCTGCTCCATGCGGCGGCCGTGTTCATCGTTGCCTTAACGGTCCTCCAGGTCGCTGCCTACGCAGGCATCGTCGCGCTCGTCGCGCGGCACGCGGCGCTCACGCCACGCGCACGATTCGTTGTGCCGCTCATCGTGGCGGCGTCGCTCGCCGCGTGGCTCGGATGGACGGTGCTGGCGGTGCGCGAACCCGTTGTCCTGCCTGAACCACTATCGACCGGGGTGCAAAACCCGGAGTTGCTGCTAAAAATGGGTATCTTTGCCTCTCTAGGAATTGTCGCGCTTTTTTCTTCGCAATCGCTGCGCGGGCTTTACGCCTCGACACCGCCTGCTTGGCTGATCGGCCTCCAAACCTACCGTGTGGCCGGCGTGATTTTTCTGTGGCCTTTTCTGGCATCGGGCGCATTGCCGACGACGTTCGCGCTGATTGCAGGCGTTGGCGACATCCTTACCGGACTCGCGGCACCGTTTGTCGCGCTTTCGCTTGCCCGTGATGGACCACACTCCCATGCGCGGGCGGTCGCATGGAACTGTTTTGGCATTCTGGATTTTGTCGTCGCCGTGACTGCGGCAATGCTTTCGCGGTCAACCAATATCGGGCACTTTCCACTCGTGATCTTCCCGCTGTTCGTTGTCCCGGTCGGTATTCTCGCCCATATCTTCTCTCTGCGTAATCTGGCCGCGACACGCGATCCGGCTCCTAAGATGAAAATGGCGAATTTGAGCGCGAAGCTAGCCTCGCGGTGATCTGTGTGGAAACAAATGGGATCTCGTTCAGCCTTGAGTCTTATTTGACCTCGAAACGTATCTCACGGATCAAGTGCGCCGCCCATGAAAGCTTCCCTGCCAAAGATCCTGCTCCACGCCGAAGGACTGGCCGTGTTCTTCGTCTCATGCGCGCTCTACCACCGCCTTGGCGCCTCGTGGGGCCTGTTCGCCCTGCTATTTTTGGCGCCGGATCTCTTTATGCTCGGATACCTTGGCGGGCCCGCCATCGGTGCGCGATGCTACAATGCCGTACACACCTACACGGTGCCGATGGCGATCGCCGCGGGAGCCTGGTTGGCCGGACATACACTGGTTGTGTCCCTCTGCGTGATCTGGATCGCCCATATCGGCCTGGATCGCCTCTGCGGATACGGTCTCAAATATCCGACGGCATTCAAGGACACCCATTTGTCCAGGGTTTGAGGAGGACCCTGCAGTTCCTCGTTTATTCCCCCTAGCGGTTCCCCGGTGTCTCCTTGGATCTGGATGGATGTTCACTGCAATCTTCCCGCTCGTCTTCCCGCCGGCTTTGCTTTGCGCCATCAAAAGTGGTTGGACCTTCGAGTTACTCAACGGTCGGAGGTCTATTGGCATTAGATCGCAACATAGCGATAACAACCCGACTTTCTTTCTTCATGCCGCTTGGAAAAAGGGGTGCGTCTGCAGATATTTTTCATAAGCGATTTGAGACCGCGACTGGCATGCGCTAGCGCCCGTCCCTGTCCAGCTTGATGAAAATCCCGCCCCTTGCCTTGTCTGTTATTTGTTTATTCACGATGGCCGCTGCCGCGGAACCGACGTGGCGGTTGACTGGTTCGGCCTGCCTCGCCTGACCGCTGAAGCGCGTGCCCGCAACAGCAGCCGCCTGAGCCCCGCCCGTCCCACATGACGCGCCGAGGTGCTCGGAAAAGCATTTAGCCGAAGAAATCCCATGCCATCCGCCAAAAAGAAAAAGTTCGTCTCACTCCGCTCGTTGCTCGCCTTGCTAGCGGGCTTGTTGACAGCGGGACTCATTGCGGCCTGCCACCGCCATCATGCTGAAGCCGAACCGTCGGCAACGCCAAATCTACCGGTCTGCGACGTTTATCACGGTTCGCTGGAACCGGAATCCGTCCCGGCCGCCGCAACAACGGCACCAAACGATGTCGTTGGCTCAGTGAAAGGGGGCAGCCTGACTTTACGGCTTTCTTCTGACCACCGGCAAGTGACGCGCGTCGAGCTCACACTCAAAAACGTGGCTTGGGCCAAGTCGTCCGAAAAAATTTCCACGCAAGTCACGATGGAGAGCTCCGAGCTTGATTACGACGGCCCGTTTGCCATCGAGCCGTCCGGTGAGTTTGCGGTGCCTGGCGCTGGAATTCGCGGCCGGTTCGCCTCGGCGGGTTGGACGGCGGAGGGAACATTGCAGCTGGTTTATCGCTACGATGTCGCCGGCAGCGCCGGCAGTCCCGGCACGCACATAGCTGGCACACCCGATATTGCCCTGCCCAACGGCGGCACGATCAAAGGCACGCCGACGATCGACATTCCCGGCACGCCGGCGATCGAAGCGGAACACTACGCGGTCGAATTGGGCCGGTGGAAATGGTCGCTCAGTGGAAAGACCTCGGTACAGCTGGCCCAGGAATCCAGGCTCATCCAGCAAAACCTGCTGCGTGACGTCCGTTATTGGCAGATTTACTGGCAAACCAATCCTAACGATGAACGGGTTCAATATATGGAGTGGCACGACGGCAACATGAAGCAAATCGCGGATCTTGCTTGGGCCAAGTGCACGGTGGAGGGTCAGACCGAGTCAGTCAGCACCTCCCGCAGTCTGATCATTCCCCATGCGCCACCAATTTTTCGCGACAGCGGCTCGATCTTTGCCGTCCAATCCGATGGCACGGCTGAAAAGCTTGGCGAATATGGCTACATGCCCGTCAAAATGAACGGAGCAGAAGAAACATCGATGCTCATGATCAAGGACACCAACACGAACGGGCAATGGATTGGTGTTGATGGCGACAAAATCATTGCGCGCGGTGAAAATGAGGCGGCGGTCCAGATCGGCTCGCTGGCCTGGCGCGATATCGTGCTCGAAACCGGTGTCAGCGCCAAAAAAGTGCTTATGACCAAAGGTGTCGAGCCGGGGGCGGCTTGGGAGGGCGAGGTGGATGACGTCACCTATCGCCAGAGCGAAGGTGGCAAAGCCGAACCGGTTTATAAGCTGGAGTACCGTCTCGTGCAATGCGAGGACGGCAAGGATCACCTCTTGCTGATGGAGTGGCCCGTGCCAGGCAACGGTCCGTGGTTCGGGGTGCGCGACGGGACGGTTTACCAGCGATAAATATGACGTCTCAATGAGCCTAAACGCGCTTGGCCAAACTATAATGCTACACAAGAGGGGTGGGGATCTGTAAATCCCCTTTGTCGACGTGCAAGTCCCGGCACCAGATCCCGCCCAAAACCACGCTTTTTCGCCCCCGAAGGCCGTAAGCTCCGCATTTTTGTGCTCTTCCATTGTCTGACAGAGCGAATCTTCCGGATTAGCCCGCGCGGCTCAGTTGCCTTTATCCTTTCTCTTATTTGCCGGCGGTTGAGTTAACATGCGATCCGCTTGTTCCACCTGCCATGCCGGCACTACTACCTGCCAACCGTCGGCGCCCTGCTCCAAAACGAAATTGGCTTCCCGCACCCGTCCATCTGCAAATTGTGCTTGCTCGTGAAGCGTCTGATAAATCGGATCATTCGCGAGTGCGGGATCGAACCCCGTCGCTTGTGCTCCGGGTTCCTGGCTCATCACTTGCATGCCAACAGCCTGGGAGGTGCCGGCGACGAGTGTGGCGATAAACTGTTCCGGCGTGGTAAACTGGGCGCGCTGGTCAGGAGGCAATTTTGCGAGCAACGCTTCCGCCTTCTGTCGGGCGTCGGGCGACAATTTGAGAACCCTTGCGATCATCGTCACGTCGCCTCCACTTAACGCCCAGTGCAAGGTCTCCAGCGCCGCGCGCGGCGTGGCCCGACCGGCGTTTGCGAAACTGTCCACCGGCTTTAGGCCCTTCGCTAGGGTGAAGTCCGACTTTTTGCTGCCTTCTTGTTTGGTCGCACGAGCAAGCTCACGTGCATCTTGAGCCAGATGGTCTCTCAACGCGGCAACTTCTGTTTGCAGGCTGGCCAGCTGATTTTGATCGGATCGGCCTGCCTGCGCGAGCCGATCATTTTCGGCGCGTAATCCGGCCAACTCCCGGCTTTGCTTGCGCAGATCGGCGATTTCGGCCTCTAGGCGGGCGTTCGCTCGATGCTGCCAGACGAGGCCTCCGGCGCCAGCAAGCACCAGCGCGGCGGCGAGACTGACTTTGAGGGTGTTCATGCTCATAAAGGAAAGCGCTGCGAGCGATCCGCCGGCGGCCGCGGCGGCGTTCGTCAGTGCGGCGGTGGTGATGGAGACGGCGAGACCAGCTGGCGCGGCCATTCCGGCGTGGCTGGCGAAACCTAGCGCCAGCGCCGCTGCCGCCGAACTCACGCCTCGACGCGCGAGCCGGGCGCGCAATTTTTCCAGAGCCCGATTTACCCGCATCCGCGCGGCGTCCTCGCTCAGTCGCAATGCTGTTCCGATTTCAGCAAACGATCGATCCTCGAAAAAGCGTAGCAAGACAGCCGTCTGATCGCGACCACTAAGTTCATGGATGACGTCATCGATTATCGGACACAGTTTTTCCCAGTCGGAGTTTGCGGCTTCCTCGCCGGATGCACGCATCATATCGGCCTCCCGTTCGTGTTTTTGGCGGGATTGCTCAGCCCGCCTGATTTTCGTGGCGGCAAAGCGCGTGCTGGTATGCAGCCAGCCGACGAGGGCGGGATGCCGTTCCAGCGCTGCCGCTTTCCGCGCCAAATCGGTGAACACGCTCTGCGCAACATCTTCTGCGCGATGAGCATCGCCGCTGAGTTGACGGAGGGCCGAATGATAAACAAGGCCGATATGGCGCCGCACCAGCTCGGCGAACGCCTCTTCGGAGCGGTCGGCGACATAACGGTGCAGCAAGTCGGCGTCATCAGTCATGGTTAACATCTACTTACACCGCACCTGCCGAAAACCGAACAAAGATTCTCAGGAATTGGGTTTTTACGTTCCCGCATCAAATCCCGCGCAAACCGCGCTTTTGCTTGAGACTTCAAAAGTCAGCGCCTCCATAAGGAGGAATTCAATTTGAGCAGCTGCTTCGCGAAGGCTGCCGTTACACGAGCACCGAGAAAGCTCTAGATAAAATTTTGCGCGCACTGGACGGAAAATCCCGACCACCGGAACAGGATTTGTGACGTGCGACGGCTTGCCGGTGATATTTTCGACCGACGCGGATGGCAATCAGACCATCACCGTTGCAGGCCGCACTGCGAAGAAATTATGGTGAGCCTGAAGCACTCGCCGTCACACATGACGCCGGAACGCATGGCCAAGGTATGTGCTAACTCGAACGCATCTGGCCATACTATGCGCTATTTTTACATCGATCCGAGCGGCTTCGGGTCATGTTTCTGGCCAACTTATGCGCTAACTAGCTGGCAAGTTATCTGCTACTCACCAGATACTTTGGTGATTAGCAGACAACTTGGCCTATTTGGCCAAGGTATACGTCACTTTTTGTCGGCCGTCACCAATGATCCGCAACGTGACTTGGAAGAGCTCTACCGGGATTTCACCGCTCGGCGGGAGGTTTGATGAGATAGCGGAGGTTCCTTATCTTGATTTCGTTGCGGTTGGACCCTTTGCGGGAATAAACCCCGATCTTGAAATAAAACGAAGCCTGCTTTTTTCCGGCGATTTTGTCGTTGGCGAGTTTGCCATCGACGTACGCCTTGATCGCGCCGGCACCCTCGGCGCTGGGGTCGTGGACGACGGTCCAATGAAACCACTTCCCATTCATATGGCCGGCAATGGTGGCGTGGGTGCGCAGGTCAAAGATCGTGCCGTTTTGGTCCACGACGATGATGCACATCGGACCGGTTCCGAAAACCTGGCTGATGCAGGCGAAGGTGCCCGGAACGATGAACATGTCGCAATCCATCATGTGGAGCCCGGAGCCGGGCTTGTAATTCGCATCTTCGAAGCGCAGCTCCGTTCGCGGTTCGGTCTTGTTCGGCGGAGGCAGGTGCGGCTTGTCGGTGTCGAGAACCCACAGATCATGAGTGTCGGTCGCCTT
>DATJYF010000083.1:0-5241 GCA_035499715.1 Opitutaceae bacterium
GATACGGATAGTTGGAAAATTCAGGATGACCGTCGGCGAAACTATTGAACGTGGTTTGATGGCAAATCTGGCACTGGCGGTCGCTCATGTGTCGCAGATCGGCATCGCGACCGAGATGTTCCTGATGGCACGCCGTGCACTCCACGGTGGCATGCGCCATGTCGGCAGGAAGAGTTTTGCGAGCCAGACTGAGGAGGAGATCGGGAATTTTTTGCGCGGTCGGAACGACGCGGACCTGTTCGACGGCGGACCGGCCGTGGGGAAGGAGCGGGTGACGGCCAAGATCATGACAGTTCAGGCACAATTCGCTTTTCACCGGATGGCTGCCCGCCAGCGCCCGCCAGTGGTCGTGCAGTTTGTCCGCGCCATGGCAGTCGGCGCAATTCGCGGCCGAGGTGGCATGCGCGGCCGAGAGATGTCCGGGATTGATCCAGCGTTCGGGCGTGCTGCCGCCCAAGGCCAGCAACAGCAGTCCGATGGTGAGGACCGAGGCCAGGGCGGTGACGAGACCGCGGCGGCTGCGAAGACTCCGCACCGGCTGGCAGGGCGGAATGGGGCAGCCGCAGGTGCCGTCGGGCCTTGGGCCTTGGGCACAGGCACCGCCAAATTCTTCCAAGCGGGTGCAATGCCAGCGGTCACCCTGGCGGCGCGGAGTGCATTCCCCGGTTGCACGGCAATGCCCGTGACGATCCGGCCCGAGCGGGCACGGCCGGCCTTCGCCGGCATGGCCGCACACCCATGCCTGGTTGGGGCGATCGTAGCTGCCCTGCTTGATGCCGAGAATCTGGAACAGGCGGCTCATGGCGGCAAAACTTCAGAACCACCCGGTGGTGTAACGCACCGCGATGAAGCCGTGGATCAGGCCAAGGATGATGAGGCTGTAGGTCAGTGGAATGTGCACAAACAGCCAGAGTTTCAGGAGGCGGTTTCCCGCGTATTGGTAATCGAGGTCGCGCTTGGCCTCGATGCATTCATCGAGCTCGCGGGCAACGGCCTGTTCATCCGTATTAAGGTAACGTTGCAGCGCTTGCGATTCCCGGCGGACCCGCAGCAGCATGCGATCCGAACCGACCAGGGGCAGCCACCAGCCCGGCTTCCGGTCGAGATAGGTCTGCAGGTGCCGGACATAAAAATCGGAAAGGCTCGAGGAGGCGGTGGTTTCCTCGCACTGGCGGACGCGGGCTTCGACATGCTCGCGCAGCTGCAGCCGCAACGCCGGAATCCGCTCATAGATGATGGGGTCGCCGGAGCGTGTCATCCGCGCCGGCAGCCAGCGGGTGATCAGCAAACCGAAAACGCCGCTCAGGGCGACGAGGACAAACAGCACCTCCAGGATTTGCTCCATCGTTCCCTGCGGCCAGCGCCAATTCGTGTGGAGCAGAAAGATGAGCACCGTCAGCCAGCCGGTATAAAGATGGAATCGCATCCAGGTCGAGGCGCGAAGCAGCGGCAGGAAGGGAAGTTTTTTGCGGGCATTGAACAAAGTCAGGACGATGACTAGCGCGTAGAGAATCAGCCCGGAATAAAGGCCGGCGGGCTGCAGTGCGATCCGCAGCATGCCGTGGAGAAAAATCAACGCGGTCGCAAACACCGCCAGCCCCAGGCCGGCGGCCAGCCAGCGTGAGATCAGTAGTCTTACCGGTTTAGCCATGACGCGAGGGTGTTCGCATCGTTCATATCCGTCCGCGTCAGCGCGTCATGGGGACAGGCGCGGACACAGGCCGGGCCGGAGGGATCATCGATGCAAAGATCGCATTTCGTGGCCTGCATGATTTGCGTCTGCGTCGTGCGATCGACCATGTGCCGGCCGGATTCGTCCCGCAGGGCGACCATCTGGATATTATGGTAGGGACAGCCGTTGGCACATGTGGCGCAGCCGATGCAGGTCTCATGATTGATCACGACCTCGCCTTGGGCCGAGTTGCGATGGATGGCGCCCGTGGGACAGCCGATCATGCAGACCGGATCGACACAATGCATGCAGGCTTGGGCGACCATGATGCCATCCCAGACGGGACCCTGCCGGACAAAGCGGGGATTGTTGTCGTGGTTGGCCGCGCAGGCCCGCACGCAATCGTCGCACCGCGTGCACCGATCCATATCGATCAGCATGGTGGCGGTACCGTTGATGAAACGGTGCTCGACGAAAAATTCGAGCATGTCGGTGTCGAGCCGGTTGGGCGACAGGGTGTCATGTCCGGGCGGGGCCGACAAGAAAAGGACGGGTAGGCGCTCGAGTTCTTCCGTCGGCAGCGTGGGCAGAATCAGCTGCTCCACCACCGCAGTCGGAATAAAAAGCGTGTCGACGTAGCCGACAGCACGTAGGGTCTGCCGGAGATTCGCGGCTGCACCGGGATTTTCCCAGTTGTGCGCGATTTCCGCCAGGCCAAAGCAACCGCCCTTGCCCAGATAGCTCACGGTGCGTTCACCGTGATTGTAGCGCTCGCTCAGGCGGGCGAAGCCGCCGCGAATGAGCAGCAGGCCGTTGGGGTACTCGCCCTGCCGGAGGATGACCGGCTCACGGGCCAGCCGCTCGGCGTGGGAAACGTCCCCGCCCAACATCGAGGTGTTCCAATCGAAACTTCCGTGGGTTTCGAACCGGGTCTGGGCGCCGACCTCCCTGAGCGCATCCTCGGAAAGATGCCGCAGAATCGGCGTTTCCCGCAGATGGCTGAGCAGGCTGCGTTCGCGATAAAGGCGGTCGATGTGCTCCTTCCATTCCGGCGCATGGCGGCGCACGTCGCGCAGGCCCTGCCAGCGGATCTCGAGTAGGCGGACGTGGCCATCGGCCACGACGGTGCTGGTGCGCGGCGTGCGACTGAGGGCGGCCAGTTCGCCGAAGATCTCACCGGCTTTCAATTGCACCATCTTATACTGATTGAGCACGCCCGGCACATCCTGAAGAAAAACCCCGGTGGCAGCTCCGGTGGCTTTGATACGGCCGGACCCGCGGGACCGGCGGACTTCCGGATAGGCCGATGGGCGCAAGGCACGGGCCAGATGGCGCCAGAATCCGGGCTTGCGCGACGACCGGCGGCCCAGCACATCGGCCGGCAGCTCGCCGAGGATCACACGCACCGCACCGTCGAGGATGAGAAAGGCCGAGTGCCCGTAATCGCCCTGCCGCACGATGATCTCGTCCGTCTTGTATTCGGTCACACGGCAGTCATTGAGGAGGATGCCGCGCAAGGGCAGACGCTCGGGAAACCGTCCGGCATCGATGGTCGAAAACGGCGGCACCGCCAGCAGCGCATCCACCATTTCCGGCCGCATGTCGGCCGAATAGGGAACGCTCCAACGTCTGGGGCGGGCCATAAATGCGACCTCGCCACTGTTTTCTTCGGCTGACGGCCCCGGCATCATGGCTGGTTTGGGCCGGTGCTAATGGGCCGCGCTGATTTGAAAAGGCGATCCCTTGTATTGCTCGGGGCCAGGCAGAATGGAATCGATTCCCGCCAGGCGGTCGCCCGTGACCTTGGCTGCGAACTCCCGGCCTAAGTCCGCGATTTTGTCGGCCGCGGCCGACAATTCCGGTCCGTTGTTGAGCCGCAGCTTGACGCCGTTGGCCACCGCGATGATTGCGGCGAGCTCGTCCGTCGGGGCGAGCGACTGGATCCGCGCCAGCTCCTTGCGTGCGGCGTCAGCCCGGTGGGCGTTGGTGATGCCGTAGGTGGCTTTTTCCGTGGCGCGGGCGACGGCGCGCAGGCTGTACTCCAGATTGAGAATGCCACCGACCACATAGAGCATGCGTTTATGCTCGGGGGCGGGCTCGGCGTTGGATTTGTTATCCGTCTGCAAGAAGTTGTGGCGCACCATGCCCTGGGACCAGGTCAGCAGGTTGAAATCGGCGCTGCCCGCGGTGTGACCGCCGACGTTGGTCAGTTTCTCGTCGGTCACAATGTGGCATTGGTAGCAGTTGGCCGCGACCGCATAGAGATTCTCCGGATAAATCATGCCGGCGGCGGCGGCCTTGGCGCGGCGGGCCTCGCGGTGTTCGGGCGTTTCGGTCGCCTTGGTGGCGCCCTTGCCGCCGTAATCATTGTGCACATCGATCCATGCCTTGGCCGCTCCATGGCAGGACTCGCAGGAGACGCCGGCGATGACCTGGCTTTCGCCGTCGATCACTTTGCTCGTATAATGGCAGTTCAGGCAGAGGCTCTCGGACTTGATACGGCTGATGCCGAGCTTGTCCGCAATCGCGCGGGCCTCGGGGGTGCGATGCATGTCGTTGAATGTTTTGAAATGGGGCGTGAGCTGCCACGCTTGAACTTCGTTTTTATGGCACTCGCCGCACGCCTCCGGCCCCTTGACGCTGGCAGGATCCGGCGAGGCGGAGAGAGAGCGGATGAAAAGCGATGCGAAAAGGACAAAACGGACAAAGGCAGTTTGGGGCGGCGACTTCATATCTGCGCGATTGATAAGGCTAAGGTCTTCGATCAGGGCAACCGATTTCCGAGCATGATACAGGCCAGATTCTTCCGGCAGACCGCCGGCCGGGTATGACGGCCCGGCGATCAGGGAGCGCAAGATGATGTGAGTCGCAATTTTGTGATTTTTTTGAAATAAAATCACAAGCGGTATGTTGACTGCTCACAGGGAATAAAATCTCGTTCCGGCAACCCCGGATGTTCTCGTTTCCCCTGAATTTATTTTTATGCCTTCCGCAAGATTGATGGAACGATTCGTTTCTATCGCGCCAATCACGATATTGCTTTTCGTGACGACGGGGCTTCGGGCGGCTGTGCCGGTCGGCGATCCCAATAATCCGCCGCCAGCTTCTCCGCCCGCCGCGCAAACGTCCTCGTCCGACGATTTGCTCTCGAGTCCGGCGCCGGCCGCCCCGGCGCCCGCCGCGGGCGATGATCTGCTTGATGCCACGCCTCCGCCAGCCACACCCGCCGCGCCGGCCGCAGAAAAAAAAGAGACGGCCACGGACGATGAGGCGACCAGGGCCCATACCAAACTTTTTCTGGAAAAACGTTTTCCCTCCGCGACCACCTGCGGAGTCTGCCATCCCACTCAGTTCCGCCAGTGGTCGGTTTCGTCCCACGCCTATGCGCAGTTGAGCCCGGTGTTCAATGCCATGCAGGCGACGATCGTAAAGGAAACGTCCGGCACCAACGGCGATTTCTGCATCCGTTGTCACACCCAGGTCGGCATGCAGCTGAAGGAGCCGGTTCTAATGAGCAATCTGGATCGTGATCCGGCTTCGCGCGAAGGGATCACCTGCATCGTGTGCCA
>DATJYF010000084.1:0-12890 GCA_035499715.1 Opitutaceae bacterium
AGTTTTCCTCCTCGCCGCCACCATTGCGAAAGTCGAGTGCGTTTCGAAGCTCTAGTAATGGCGTCATCCACTCTTTTTCCTGATCGTTCTGAATCATTGCGGTCATGGATTTGTCTTTGTCCACAAGTGTGCATACCCAACAACCAAAACGGCTGTCTCCACAACTTGGCGTTGAGCTATCGACGACGAGCGGACATTCGCCGTCCGGAGAAGCCCCCTGATACATCGTGAGCAGGTCTTTGTTATCGTAACCCCAAGGATTATTGACCTGCATTAAAAACGTCCATACGTCGTCGTTCGACCAATCTTCAATTGGGGTGTAGACTAAAGTGCTCGGAAGGCCCGAATTCGGGCTGAGGCGGTCCCGCGCCCGATGTTTTTCGTGTTTTTCCATCACTCGTGCCCGGGCTTGGCTTTCGGCTTTCCGAGTGCCTAGGAGCAAAATCGCCTCACCGCTTTGTTTGACGACGCTCGTGATGAATGCAGTTGAGGGTTTGATTTTGAGGCGTTCCGTGCACCACCGAAACTTGTGCCGAGGCGCCGGGTAACCCTTCCCGATTAGGTTGACCCAAAAGGAATCTTCATATCGAGGTGTAAGTCTATGTGGCTGAATCGGCATTTCTTGGTTAGCCGATTCGGTTTTCATTACGTCGAGCGATCTTGTCACCCATGATGCGACGATGGGATTTTCGACCAGCGTATCAGTACTAATGACGTGAACAGTTTTGCCGCGCTGTTGCGCCGGCAATTCCGCAAGAGCTAGCCAAGCAATTTGGAGAATAGCGGTTGAATCCTTTCCCCCACTATACCCGATGATCCAGGGAACATCGTCGGCAAGATAAAGCTGACGAACCTCCTTTTTGAGTTCTTCGAGAGTGCGTTTCAGTCCGAGTGAAGCAAACGCCGATTTTTTGAAAGTTGCTGCGGGTTTCATCTATTTTTCCGATGGTGGGCGTCTTCAACTCTTTGCTCGTCCGATTCGAGCTCGATGTTCAATTGTTTCTTGATGACGTTGGTGGTGAGGACAACGTTGGTCGTAACCTTGGACACCTTGCCTCCAATCAAGGCGCGACCTTCCCAGAGGGAAGCGTTTTTGCGCGACCAGTCTATTTGTGCAAGACCTTTGAGCCGAGATTTCCAACCGCTTGGATTTCCTTTCAAAAGGGCATTGCCGGCTTTGCCGATTGCTTGGAGCGCAATGCCGTGTGAATGAATGAAGCCTTCCCTGACTTCACTGGCAGCGAGCTTTCCGTCGCGGACTTGAAGCCAAGAGGGAAAGAAGCGAGCGACAGTCTCCCAGAATTCGCGGACGGAGTTTGCATCTCTGTCTAAGTTGCCGGTGGCAATATCCTTAACAAGGTCCGCGGAGGCATTGTAGAATGCGCTCAGGGTAAATAGCTTACGGGATCGCGGCGCGAGCGAACTCTTTTCCAGATCGACGATATCCTTAAAAATGGCGGATTTCATCACGACTAGGCGGGCAAGTTTGGCTTTTTCGTTTCTGTGGTCGTAGAGAAGGCCAAGCGATCGGCTGGGACGAATCGCGTAGCGATTTAAGTCGGTGAACATCTGTTGACTACGCTCCAATCCGACGTCCAAAAAAAACACGACGGCAATAGTCTCGCTTCCGAGTTCCGGCTTTTGCTCCAACGCTGCGAGGATGGCGGCTCTACGGTGTTGGCCGTCGTTGATGATGAACTTGGCGTCCATGGGCACCTTGAGCGTACCGAGTCGCTTTTCGCCGATCTTGCCAGGTAAAGGTTCAAATTCCACGTCCGAGTCGATTGAGGCTGTGATGGCTGAAAAAACATACCCTTTAGGATTATCGAGGATGTAGCTGGCGATCTCCGGGATGCGTGCTTTGTTCAATGTGCGCTGAGCCCGCAACTCGGGCGGAAGCTCCTGCTCGTCAAAAATCGAAATCTGCTTAAGGGTTCGGAGGGTCCACATCGTGACGTAGTACTCGTGCCCAGACTGCGTACCTCGAATGACGGGAAAGTTGAGCGTCGACAATGATTCCATGTACTTTCAGTGTTTGTCAAAATCTTGGAACTTGGATGTGTATGTCAATGGAATAACAAACATTTCGGATGACGAACAAAAATGGCAATTTACCTAGATTGCAACGCGACCACGCCGCTTGAACCGGAAATTGAACGCGAGCTGATGTTTTTTCTTTGTGAGGAATACGGGAACGCCGGTAGCCGAACGCATGAATTTGGCGCGCGCGCAAAGCAAGCCGTCCAGCGCGCTAGAGATCAAATCGCAGCGGTCGTTAAATGTCTGCGCGAGGAGGTGATTTTCACGAGCGGGGCGACGGAAAGCAACAACCTCGCGATTCTCGGCATGATCGAGCACGGTGAGGTGACTCACAGGAAACACATTGTCTCAACGGCTATCGAACATAAGGCCGTATTAGAGCCGTTAGAATACCTCGGACGAAGGGGCTTTGAGATCACGCTGGTGCAACCAGAGCCTGACGGCGCAGTTTCGGCCTCAAAAATTGCGGCGGCGCTACGACCTGAAACGCTACTCGTCTCTGCGATGCACGTGAACAATGAGACGGGAATAATCCAGCCTATAGCAGAGATTGCGAAGGCGCTGGATGGGCATGAAGCTTACTTCCATGTAGATGCGGCTCAGGGATTCGGCAAACGGATCGGCGATTTGCAGAATCCCCGGATCGACCTCCTAAGCGTTAGTGGGCATAAAATTTATGCCCCGAAAGGCATCGGTGCGTTAATAACACGACGGCGAGGCTTTGCGCGTCCTCCACTTACTCCTCTAACTTATGGAGGCGGTCAGGAACGCGGCCTGCGCCCTGGAACGCTACCGGTGCCGTTGGTCGTTGCTCTCGGCCGAGCCTCAGAGCTCGCCCTCCGCGATGTGACCAAACGGAATTCACGTTGTGAGCGCATAAAATCGGCAGCGATAGACGCGTTTCGCTTGGTTGGCGCGGTGCCAACCGGAAACCAAGATTTAGCATTGCCGAGCACGCTAAGTATCACCGTTCCAGGTCTCGATTCCGAGGCATTGATAATTGCGCTAAAGGACATTGTCGCGATTTCAAACGGCTCCGCTTGCACATCGCAGAATTATGAACTGAGCCATGTGCTCGTTGCGATGGGGTTGCCAGATGAACAAGTGAAGGGCGCGCTGCGTCTTTCGTGGTGCCATCTAACGCCCGATCCACCGTGGGGCGAAATTGTGAAAGTCATTAGGTCGCTTTCGTGAAATGCGTTCTTTGACGTGATGCGGATTCTGAAGTAGGCAACGAGCGCGGCATCGCCAACATGCGTGGAGCAACAATTCCGACTTATCAGCGTGATCGAGAATATCGCGAAAATGAACGCCAAGCGAGCCAGAGAAATTTGCCACGGATTTGCCAGCAAACGTGTTTTTGGCTTGTTCTTGCGGCAACTTCCTGCACTTTCTTTCTTGTTCTAACTTACTCTTAAACAACTTAAAGCACGATTGACGAAGCTTTTCTGTTGTTGGGCCGGAGATGGTTCGACCCCCACTCCGGGCACCAAAAAGGTGCGATCTGTCGCTGGCACATTCCTGATGACGCGGTAACAACGACGTTACGGAAACGATCTCGTTTTCATGCCGCGAGCGGGCAGCTTCTCGTTCATCGAAACAACCCCGCCATCGTTCATGAAAACATCGCTCAGACCCTTTCTCGCCGTTGTCACTCTCCTGGCGACGCTCAGCTTTGGTGCGCAGATCAGCTGCGGCGCCGAACCTGAAGTCGGCGGTCCAAGCCCGGCCCGGCAGCAGGCCGCGCCAAACGTGGTGTTGACGCGCACGCCACTCACCGTGCAGGAATTCGCAAAGTACCAGCGCATGGACGCACGGCTGCGCAACCAGCATGGTGCCGGGGCCGACGATCACACGGTTCTATGGGTTGCGGTCGGCGTTGCCGTCGTCGTGGGCATTGTCGTCATTGCCTCCAGCCATCACGGCGGCATGGGCGGCGGTTACTGAACGGAGGCGGCATGCGATTGGCCGCAGTGTGGTGGCTGGCCGCTCCGCTGCTGCTTGGAGCGTGCTCCTCGGTGGCGCCGTTCACCGGCATGCCGCTCGGGAGGAACGGGCTGTACGTGAACGGCGTGACCCCGATCCGCCAGGACAAGATTTATTCCTGTGGACCGGCCTGCGTTGCCGCCGTGGCCACCCATTGGGGAGTCGACCTCGCGCGGTTTGAATCCAGAATCCCGCCGCTTTCGGGGGATACGACGGCGCGGGATCTGCAAAACCTGGCCGGGGAACTTGGGCTCACCGCATTTGCTTACGAAGGCTCAATGGATGACCTGCAAGACAATCTGCGCCAGGGCCGCCCGGTCATCACCATGATTCCGATGCCCCTGCCGCCGAAGGGGGACCTCATCACAGCCCAGGTGTTGGAATTATGGAATGAGATCGGCCCCCGACCGTCGCATTGGGTCGTGGTCGTCGGCATGATCGGGCAGAAGTGGATGATCATCGACGATCCCGCCTCAGGGCCTTTGGTCTTAGAAGCCGGTCGGTTTCGACGATGGTGGGCGCGCGAGCGGAATCTCTCGGTGCTCGTCGTCGCCACGGCCGCCGCACCGGCCAGCGTCAGTTTGAATCCATGATCTCGTTCCGCGATCGCAGTGTCGCCTGGTTCTCGAATGGAAGAGTTTCGGATTTCCTCTTCTTTTTTCCGAACTGAAATTTTGCGATTCGTCCTTCGCTTTTTTCCCGCTTGGTCAATGGGTGATCTCCGGGGCCAAAGGCCGCCGCCTCATCAATTTTTGGCGTAAGCCCCACCGTAATTGGCATTAGATTATTTGTCCCGGCGCATTTGCGGAGCAAATAACACCTGGACAAAGCCGGCCCTGCCTTGGCTCGCCGCCGGCCCCGGCTGTATTCTCGCCTCCGCTGATGAAACGATTACGTGCCAGCCCGGTTTCACCCCCGGCGGACGCATCCGGCCCCGCTTCCACCGGAGTTTCGCGCCGGTCCTTTTTGAAAGGACTTGGCACCACCGCCATCTCGGCCGCCACGCTCGGCTTGAACGGCGTCGCCGCGGAGCTGGCCCAGGCCAACGCCGAGCGGCCGGCCGGCCCCGGCGCGGTCCCGGTCACTCTCCGCCTCAACGGCCAGGACCGCACCTTCACGCTCGAGCCGCGCGTGACGCTGCTCGAAGCGCTGCGCCTCCACGCCGGCCTGACCGGGCCGAAGGAAGTGTGCGGCCGCGCCGGCTGCGGCGCCTGCACCGTCCTGCTCGACGGCGCGCCGGTGAACGCCTGCGCGATCCTCGCCATCGACGCCCAGGGCGCCGAAATTCTCACCATCGAGGGGCTCGCCACCGACGACAAGCTCACCGCGCTGCAGCAGGCCTTCGTCGACCACGACGCGCTGCAATGCGGCTACTGCTCGCCGGGTTTCGTCATGACGCTCGCCGCGTTTTTGCGCAAAAACCCGCATCCGACCGGGGCCGAAATCCGCCAGGCCTGCACCGGCAACCTCTGCCGTTGCGGCTCCTATCCGCACATTTTCGCCGCGGTCCTCGCCGCCACCGGCGGCACGCCCGCGGCAAAAACCGAAATCATCCGCCTTCACGACCATGGCCTGGCCTAGCGAAACCAAGTACGTCGGAAAACCGCGCTCCCGCGCCGAGGCGCCGGCCAAGGTCTCGGGCCGGGCCAGGTATTCGTCCGACGTCGCGCCGCCCGGCCTGCTCTACGCGGCGGTCGTCCGCTCGCCCTGGCCCGCGGCCAAAATCACCTCCGTTTCCCTCGACAAGGCGCGCGCCGCGCCCGGCATCAAGGCCGCGATCCTCGCGCGCGAAAACCTCACCCAGGTCCGCTATTACGGCGAGGAGATCGCCGCCGTCGCCGGCGTGAGCCGGCAGGCCGTGCTCGAGGCGCTCCCGCTCGTAGAAATCAAGGCCGAGCCGCTCCCGTTCGTCGTGGACGAGGTCGAGGCGATGCAGCCCGATGCGCCGCGCGTCTTTGCGGAAAATTCCAACCTCAACCTCGATCCGGTGAAAAAGAAGGGCGACGTCGACGCGGCCTTCGCCAGCGCAGCGGCCGTCGTCGAGGGCACGTTTTCCGTCCCGGTGCTCATTCACAACAACCTCGAGTCGTTCGGCGGCGTCGTCTCCTGGGACCACGACGGCGTCACCGCCTGGATCTCGACGCAGGGCATTTTCAGCGCGCGCGAAAACCTGGCCAGCCATCTCGGGCTGCCCCAGAGCCAGGTGCGCGTCATCTGCGACCACATGGGCGGCGGCTTCGGCGCGAAAACGTCTCCCGGCGTCGAGGCGGCGCTCGCCGCGCGCCTCTCCCGCGAGGCCGGCGCGCCGGTGAGGCTCATGCCCAACCGCGCCGAGCAGGCCCTCGCCGTCGGCAACCGCCCGTCGTCCGCGCAGAAAATCAAGCTCGCCGCCGACCGCGACGGCAGACTCGTCGCCTTCGAGATGCTCGCCTTCGGCACCTCCGGTTACGCCGCCTCCGCCTCGAATGCCGGCGGCTCGTCCAGCGCGAACGTGCCCATGCCCTACATCTACGTGGTGCCCAACACCCGCGTGCTCCAGGCCAGCATCGCCCTCAATACCGGCGCCGGCCGTCCCATGCGCGCGCCCGCCCACCCGCAGGCCTCGTTCGGCATGGAATCGATCATGGATGAACTCGCGGTCAAGCTCGGCCTCGATCCCGTCGAGCTGCGCCTGCGCAACGATCCCTTTGAAATCCGCCAGCGCGAATGGAAGCTCGGCGCCGAACGTTTCGGCTGGAAGGAAAAATACCGCGCGCCCGGCAGCTCGCCCGGCCCGGTCAAGGTCGGCGTCGGCTGCGGCGCCGCCACCTGGGGCGGCGGCGGCCGCGGCACCCAGGCCGAGGTCCAGATCAACCCCGACGGCACCGTCGAGGTCCGCTGCGGCTCGCAGGACCTCGGCACCGGCACGCGCACCGTCGTCCAGCTCGTCGCCGCGGAAGTGCTCCAGCTCGATCCGGCCCGCATCACCGCGCGCGTCGGCGACACGAATTTTCCGCCCTCCGGCACCAGCGGCGGCAGCACCCAGACCGCCTCGGTCGGCCCGGCGGTCTACGACGCCTGCGAGCAAGCCCTGGCCGAGCTGAAAAAAGCCGGCGGCCTCGACGATCCGCGCGGCACGCGCTGGGACGAGGCCTGCCGCAAGCTCGGCGCCGTCCCCCTCGTCGCCCACGGCAAATGGCGCGAAGGACTGTCCTCGCGCGACGTCGGCGGCGTGCAGTTTGCCGAGGTCGAGGTCGATACCGAGACCGGCTTTGTCCGCGTGCGCAGGATCCTCTGCGTCCAGGACTGCGGCCTCGTGGTCAACCCGCTCACCTGCCGCAACCAGGCCAACGGCGGCGTCATCATGGGCCTCGGCTACGCGCTCTACGAGCAGCGCGTGATGGATCGCGTCAACGGCGTCGTCCTCAACAACAATTTGGAAACCTACAAACTACCCGGCGCGGCCGACATGCCCGAAATCGATGTCGTGTTCCTCGACATGCCCGAGCGCGGCATCATCGGCATGGCCGAGCCGGTCACCATCCCCACAGCGGCGGCCATAGCCAATGCCGTTGCCAATGCGCTCGGCGTACGGATCTCCAGCCTCCCGATCACGCCTGACAAGGTGCTGGCAGCACTCGGCAAGATCACGGAAAAAAACCCCATTGCCGGGCGCGAGCGCGAACTGGCCGATGCCTTCGCGCTGATGGCCGCCGCTGGCGGGAATGCGAAAGGAAGCTCATGAATGCGTTCGCCTACGTCACCGCGCAGACGCCGAAGTCGGCGGTCGAGCTGGCCGGCGACGACGGCCGCTTTCTCGCCGGCGGCGTCGACCTGCTCGGCCGGATCGAGGAGGGCCTCGACGAGCCGAAGCTGCTCGTCAACATCAAGGCGCTCCCCGGCACGACCGACCTCACGCCCGGGCCGGACAAATGGGTCATCGGCGCCAACGTCAAGCTCGCCGCGCTGGCCGGCCATCCCGATCTCGCCCGCGTGTTCCCGGCGCTGGCCGCGGCCGCCGCGCACGTCGGCTCGCCGCAGATGCGCAACCTCGCCACCGTCGGCGGCAATCTCGCCCAGCACGTGCGCTGCTGGTATTACCGGCATCACGACGTCGTCTGCCTGAAGAAAGGCGGCCACCGCTGCTTCGCCCGCTCCGGCGAAAACAAATACCATTCCCTTTTCACCGCCGCGATGTGCGCCAGCCCGTGCGTCTCCAACCTCGGCGTGACTCTCACCGCCCTCGGCGCCTCCGTCGTGGTGCAGCATCCCGCGCACACCGTCACCCTGGCGATGGCGGACCTCTATTCCTCCGCCTGGCGCAATCCCCGCGTCCACAACTCGCTCCACCAGGGCGACCTCATCCTCCGCGTCGAAATCCCCGTCCCTGCCGGCGGCCGCAGTGTCTACCTCCAGATGAGCGAGAAGGCCGAGTTCGACTGGGCCCTCGTCAGCTGCGCCGCGGCCGCGCGCGTCGACGGCCGCAAGCTCAGCGGCGCCCGCATTGTGCTCGGCGCGGTCGCGCCCATTCCCTGGGAACTCGACGAAGCCAACGCGCTGCTCGAAAACAGCGAAGTGACCGACGACCTCGCCTCGCTCGTCGCCAACCGGCTCCTCGAGAAGGCCACGCCGCTCGCCCGCAATGCCTACAAGATTCCGCTCGCGCAGGCGCTCATCCGCCGCGCCCTGCACCAGCTCGTCGCCTGAAACTTTTCCCATGAACTGCGAACCCTGCCGCCACTTCCGGAACAAAAAGATGTTCATTCCGGCGCAGGCCGGCTCGGCGCTCGAACTCGACCCCGCCGAGCCGGTTATCACGCAGTGCTGGTGCGTCCGCACGCTCTCCGAACTCGGCCACGACGAGCGCCTCGCCACCTTGGCCGGCTGCTCCGATCCGAAGCGCGCCTGCTTCCAGCCGCGTTGACCCGGCGGCCGCGCCCGCCCCGCCGAAAAACGCACTTGCCTCGCCCCGGCGGTTGCGGCTTGCTGACCCTTCCCTTGTTCGGGCTGTAGCGTAGCCTGGTAGCGCGCTTGCATGGGGTGCAAGAGGTCGTGAGTTCGAATCTCACCAGCCCGACCATTCTTCCGCATTGCGGCGGTCACGCCCCAGGCGCGCCCCGGCCGTGATCGCGGGGAAACAAAATTCTTGCCCCGCGGGGCGCGAATGTGTCTTTTGACCATCCGCCTTTTGCCCGGGTGGTGGAATTGGTAGACACGCAGGTCTCAGAAGCCTGTGCTTAACCGCATGGGGGTTCGAGTCCCCCCTCGGGCACCAGCTAAATCGTCGTCAAAATCGTGGTCAGCCATGGACAAGTCATTGCTAGGCAGGACATTATTATTGTATCCATTATCGGGATACAGTTCCTTTTTAAGGCCCGTTTTTGCCTGTTTTTGCCCCAAAAAACCAGATTTTGGGGAAGCTATTGAGGAAGGTAAGACAGAGGCCAGTTTTTCCATTTCGGAGAAAAGGGGCAGGCTTTGCGGGTCCGTGTAACGGTCCGTCATCCGCCATTCGCTGTGCCGGGCCAATTTTACGCGGGCCAGCTCGGAAATTCCGACCGTGGCCAGAAGGCTGGTAAAAGTGTGCCGGAGCGCGTGAAAATCCACGCGATAGCCCCGCTCATCCTTAATTGGAATTCCGCAGGCCGTCAGGTCTTTTGTCAGGGTTTTCACGCTCGGCAGCCCGCGCGGAAAAACAAGGTCTGTGGGTTTGGTCCCTTTTGGCCGTTTTTCGTTCAATGCGGCAATAAGCGGCGGGACGAGCGGAATTTTTGCGGCCTTTTTGCTTTTCGTGATTTCCGCCCGGACGTCGATAAAAGGCTGCTGGTCCTCCAAACGAATATCCGCCCAGCGTAGTTGTTTTATTTCTCCGCGTCTAAGTCCGGTAAATCCGGCAATCAAATAGGGCAGGGAGCGCTTTCCGCTATTTTCCACCAAGCGCCAAAACATTTCGAGGGAAAGAGCCCGGCGTTTAAATGTTTCTTTTCCGCAGACCTCCAATTTTGAAATGACTTTTAGCGGATTGTGCAGTGCCCGGCCCTGCCTCACCAACCAATTTAAAAAGGCATTGGCATGGCCGAGATATTCATTGCACGTTTTGGCGGAGAATTTGGATTGCTGGGAGCGCCATTTGGTAAATCCGTCGGCGGAAATGTCACCCATGAGTCCCCAATCGCATTCTTTCAGCAATCGCTCCAAGCGGCATTTTGTGTGAACGACATGGCTTTTGCAGCGTCCGCGTTCACCTAAATCGGAGATAAATTCCGTCAAATGATCGGAAAGAGGGCGCTGCGCGGAATTTCGGACTAATTTTGAGGGAAGAAGGCCGAGTAATTCTTTTTCGTGCTCGTCAATGAGTTGCCGGGCCTTAATTTCCGCCAATTCCTTATTCGGCGTGTGCAATGGCACATCGTAAACCTTCGGTCCATTGCCGACGCGGTAGCGGAGGCGATAAACCCGGCTGCCTTTCTGTTTAAAAATTCGTTTGTACATCGATTATCGGGCGGCAGATTTGATGAAGGCCATTAAATCGCTGCTACGAATTAAAATTCGACCGCGGATTTTGTGGATTTTGATTTTCCCTTCGTCGATGAGCCGCCGGACCGTCTTTGTGGAAGTGCGGAGCAATTCGGCGGCCTCAGGCAAAAGGAGAAAATGATCTCCGTCAGGCAAGGTATTCATGATTTCTTCTCTCCATTAGGTTCTAGCGGTTTTTTGTCGGAAATTTCTGCTTCTTTCTCGGCGTCCTCTTCGGAGATTTCCCTTACGCCGCCGATGTGTCCCCAAGATTCATTTTCCTGCAATTGCAGCCATTGCTGGTAAACCCGGTAAACCTGGCCGCGTCGGATTTTTTTCCCGGCAAGCTCCTTTGCCAATTGCTCGTTTAGCCAAGTGGCAATTTCCGCGTAACTGTAGCCACGTGTGCGAAGCTTGTGGATGGCTTCAACGTACGATTCGAGAGGGAAATCTTTAGCCGTGGTTTTCCATGGCATAGCATCGGCCTTTAATGCCAAAGCGTCAGGATGACCGGGCGGAAAATTAGGGCTCGGAATGCTTTCGGCTTTTTTTGCTTTCTTAGACATAAAACCATAAAAACGATAAAACAATTTCATGTCAACACAAAAACAGATCGGTTTAAGCGGCCTGCGGGCCACTCTTTGTCAAATGTGGATACGTGCGCTCACGCTGGATCACAGTTGGACAAGTTTTGCCAGTATTCACCGGATATTTCACTGCGCGCATCTGACAATGCCGAGAAAGATTAAAACTGGGAAAAACGTCCCAAAATCAATGTGAGCCGAACCCGGAAAACGGTAATTGGACAAAACGAATTCGGACAAATCCCCGAAATAATTTCTTCTGAATAAGGGTTCATTTCGAAGAGAAAAATCTGCGGATTGTTACAACAAACCGCGTTGCAAAGTCATTGGTGGCGGCGGCATGAAGATCGACCGGATGTTCTACGAGAAATTTGAGGACAACGTGCGCGAAAACGATTTTATCGCGGCCAGCGTAGAGGCCGGTCAATGGGACAAGGTCATCGACTACGTGAATCGCGAGGTTTTCGATAAACCACCTTGATGCGCGATGGCCGCATCACTGGTGCCGCTGGCACCTCGCTGCCGGGGCTGGCGCAGATTCCCAGCGAACTTCCCGGGGACACCGAAAATCTGCAGGTTTATTATGCCGAGCAAAGATTGCGGGAGATTGGCGTTCCAACGCAGATTCAGCCGGCGACATTTCGGACCCATAAAGCCGACGACATTCAACTTATTTTTGCCATTAAGAACGCCCGTTATGTTTACTGCCCGCAATTCGGTGTCTTTCAATTGCAGAGCCAGGGCTTGGTTACCTCGGCTGCGACCACTTCGCAGTGACGCGCCGCAATCTCTCGCACTATGCCTGCGTCTAATTCATAAATGTGTCGTTTCGGATAATTTCTTTCCGAAGGCATTTTTCACTGGCCAGCTATTTGCGAATGAAGCTTACTTTAGACTTCCATTTTCCCCGGCTATAATCGACGGAGAAAAAAATCCAGCTATGCCAACCGTCAAAACTTTACCTCGGGTTTCCATTTTAATTTTTTTGACTTTGCACTCTTGGGGGTGCCTGCAGGCGCAAACAGTTCTTCCCTTCAGCACAGACTTTGAATCCCCGGAAGGATTTTCAATTGGTTCGATCCAGGGACAAAATGGCTGGGAGGTGATCCAAGGGAGTGCCTCCATTGGCACTGCCAGCGCGTTTTCCGGAACGCAGTCGCTGTCGCTGGATGCAACCTCGCCACCCTCCATCGTTGTACAATCTTTTGCGCAGCTGGCAGGACAGAATATCATTTTCGTCGATTTTTATTCGCGACCGTCCGCAAGTACTGACTCCAGCCTGACCACGCTATTCGACTTGGGAGCTTCCCAAGCAAATTTTGTCAAAGTTGGCTCAACTGGCGAAGTTTATGCTTTCAATGGCGACGGTACAGGAGGCGGTAATTGGCAGGCCACTGGTTTCACCGCTGCACTCAACACAAACGGCCAGTCGCAAGACTGGATTAGGTTTACCTTTCGGCAGGATTATTCCGCGAAAAAATGGGACCTGTTTCTCAACGGCGAGATGGCAATGCATGACTTGGGGTTTCGTGACAATGCCACAACCTATTTTTCTCTTTTTACCATGCAGGGTACATCTGCGTCGGCTGGCTATTTGGACTATATGTACATCGGCTCGGTGAATCCGCTCTTTGAAGATGCAGACCAGGACGGGCTGCCGGACAGCTGGGAGCAGCAATACCTCGGAACCTTGAACTACGGGCCGAATGACGATCCCGGCGGAGTGGGGCGGACCTTGCTGCAAAGCTATCAGCAGGGATTGAGCCCGTGGCCAACGGCGACGGT
>DATJYF010000085.1:0-6680 GCA_035499715.1 Opitutaceae bacterium
TTCGAGGTTTGAGTTGTTGCCGATGCGGTATCTGGAAGCGCAACAACCATAGCGAGCACGCATCCCAATAATCCGAAATATGCTCGGATAGATCGCCCAACAATTGAAGCGGTTCGGCTAGTGCCGCTCCATCCGGCACCCAAGACAAATTGACGATTCGAACGGGTTTTAATTCCCGCCCGCGTGTTCGCTGAAGCATTAAGGATCATGGCACTAGTTCCTATTTGGTTAGAAGTTTCTGCGGTCGCACCGGTCGCGACGAGGATGGCCGCGCCGGTTGTGCTTTTCCGGCACATAGCAAACCGCTTGCGAGTGACATTTAACGGGCAAATTTGTGACGTCTTCGCGGCGTTCTTGTCGCGTACCCGCGTTACAACCAAGTGACGCGTCCCAATCAGCCAAACTTGCACTGGTGGTTCCTGACTTCCCCCAAAGAAAAAGCGGCGGCCACCGAAGCAGCCGCCGCCGGAACTCACGCGGTGATACCGTTGGACACCCGCATCCCCTGGTTCATGGCCAAGCTCTTGGCCGCGGTGAGGAAAGCGCGTTCACGCCTGTCGGCGGGCACGTTCCTGATCCGCTCCTCGACCTTGGCCTTGATTTCGGGGTGCTCCTCCACCCATTGGGCGATCTCCTGATTGCGGCGCTGCGAGAACTCGCTGCGCTGCATTTTCCCGAGCATCAGTTTGCGGATCAGCACGTCCTTGCTGAGCCCGTTGTAATACTCACGCAACTTTGGATTCGCCTGGATGAACTGGTCCAGTTTGGCGTCGATTTCCGGATTTTTCCGGATCGTGGATTCCTGCTGCGCCTTTTCTTCGGCGTTTTTTTGTTTTAGCGACATGATATGTCCTGGTTTATCCCAGCCATTGGTTAGGCAAGGCGGCTGGTCGCCAGCGGCGATTGACCTTGTTTGGACGAACGCCGTCCAAATTGTTTACAAAGCGTCCTCATCGAAACAGTCCTCCCCGGTCAGCGGTGATTTCTTGATGTCGAGCACCGCCAGCTCGAATTCCCCCTTGATGTTCGCCGACGTGCCACAGGCGAGCCAGAGCCGAAACAACGCCGGCGCGCCCGGACTGAAGCCATAGAGTTCGCGCAGACGAAGGTCCGCCTTTTCAAAATTTTCCAACAGGTCGGACGGCAGAGGCTGACCATCGACTTCGACAAGCAGCCCCTTGGTTGCGACGCTCATTTGGCCCCGTCCTTTCCGGGCACGGCCGATGATTTCTGGCGGAGGTCGGCCATGTCCTGACTCAGTTTCTTAAGTTGCGCGGACAGGGCCTCGTTCTGCTCAATGAGCGAAGCCATAAGCTGGCTTTGCTCGGCGATCTTTTGTTCCAGTTCGGCGGGCAGCGGATTGGGCTCCTTCGCCGGGTCGGCCACGGCAAGGACCGGCCCTAGCGGGACCACAGTCGCCGCATTGGGATTCAAGTTCCAGTTCGCCCCAGCCTCGCGGCGATAGACGGTGTGCGCCTCATGCATCAGGTCGGGGTCGTTCGGATCGACGAGCCGGCCGACCGGGTACGCCTTGAGCGATTCGCCGAGGCGCACCTGCTCCATGTTGTTTTGGTCCAGTTCCGTGCCCGCGACCGGCGCGGGCGGCGCCACAACTGGCGGTGGAGCCGGCGCCTTGGCGGATTCCTTTGTCATGTGCTGACAGCCCGCCAAGGCGAGCGCCAGGACCGGCAGGATGATTTTAGTTTTCATGTTTCCAAATGTCCTGGTTATTGCGATTGCCCCGCGTGCCCTGCGCGTCGTCGATGGTCTGGGTCACGTAGAGGTAAAACTGTTTTCCGGCCGGCACCCGGACGAAGAAGCCGTCCCGCTCAATCGCTTCCTGGATCTGTTTCGCATAGGCGTTGAGCACGTCGGCCGTGCCTTGCAAAGCGGCGTTGCGGGTCGTGCCACTGGCGATCTGCGCCACACCGAGCACGGTGTCTTGGGTCTGCACCTGCTGGAACCCGCTGGCCACCCCGGCCAGGAAGGTGGAGGCGAAGAGCTTGATCTCTTCCATGTTGTCGGTGCGGACCAGATCGCCAATCAGGCCGGCCGAGCCATCCCGCAGCCCGAACTCCCCGGTGGCGTCGTCCTTTTCGCGGTCCAGGGCGATGCCGGTCAAGACCAGCTCGGTGCCATTCATGGCCGAACCGTCGCGCCAGACGATGACCCACTTGCCGGCGGCGGCGATGCGCTCGCGGGAACGGTCGAGCTGGGCCCGGCCATGCACCTCGGCGCCGGCCGGAATGATGAGCCGGCCGTTGTTCCAGACGTCCTCGGTCACAATCCCGACGACCGGAGTATCGAGCCGCGAGGATTCGAGAGTGATGACCGTCTGGCATGGGATCATCCGGCCGTAAGGCGCGTAAACTTTTGACAACTCCGCCCCATTTTCCGCCGATTTTCCCGCGGAAAAAATCGAAATCGGCAATGGCTTGGGCGGACTGACCGGCTGTTTTCGCACATTGAGTGGTCCTGCTGCGGTCGCACTCGGGCTGTCAGCGGCCGGAACCTTCAGAGGCGCGGACGCGCGGGTGAACGAAGCCAAGGGCACGCCGGTTTCCACGGTGGTTACCTTGGTCATCTGCTCCGACTGGGCCTTTGCGCGCAGATTGCTGCGGTAAAGGAGCAGCCCGCCCACCGCCACGAAGCCGAGGAACACGGCTAGGTTGCCGGCCGGTGATTTCAGAAACTTTATGATTTTCATGGTCACTGCGGCACGATGAGCTTCGCGTCGCGCTCCACCCGCGTGACGAGAATACTGAACTCATTCTTAATGCTTAAGTTGGCGCGGCCGCCGGTCGGACTGCCGGTGATGGCAAGAAAGGCGATGGTCGTTGCCTTGGGCGGAACAATTCCCGAGGCATCCGCGATGGAAGCGTAGTAAACGTTCTGGCCGACGCGGACCGCGAGCCGCTGCGGCTGGTAGCGGACCTCCGTGTCGCCCTTGTTTTCAAAGCGCAGCTTGAAAACCAGCGTGTCCTCCGGGTCGAATCGGAAGACCTCTTCAATGGTGACCTGGAAGTCCTTGTAGAAGCAGACCGTGCCCGGCTCCGCATGCTCGATTTGCTGCACGGCTTCCGGGTATTGGAGCGCAATCAAGGGGAACTCCTTCGCCCGGTCGAGCAGGCCCAGCAGCACCTCGGCTGTGACGCGCCTTTGCACAGGTGCGCCGCCCGTGAAATTATCCTCGTAAAACGTGACCGAGCCGTAGGGCGCAGGGCCTTCTTCAAAACGGATGACAAAGGTGCGGTTGCGCCAGACCACATTGACCGCGCCCTTGGCCCCAGGCGTAAGCGCGCGCACGCTGAAAAAATAGTTGCCGGGAGTGTAGGCAAGGAGCACCGGCGCGGGCGCCTCGGCATTGGCCGAGACATTCGCGCCCTCGATGGCGGAAATGGCCGACGGGAACATGAGTGTCGTGGGCACGTCGCGCCCCACCGGAATCTGGTAAACCGTGCGCTCGTCGAGCGGGAACTGCTTGATCACGCCCGTTTGCAGCGGCAGTGGGTCGGCCAGGGCCGTGCCCGCGAGCAGCAAGGCAACCAGCGCCGCCGTCAGTTTATTGTGTAGTCGAAATTCCATACGCCGAGTGGGTAGCGCTTGTTGGCAAGCATGTTTGGGTTCCTGACGAGAACGAGGTTGAGCGTGAACTTGGGCGACTCCGCGAAGGTCTGGCCCTCAAAGACGCCAGTGCGGATCAACTGCCCCTCCACGCGCACGAGCACCTGGTCTTCGCGCGTCTGCAGGATGTCGATTTTGAAGACCTCCGGCTTTTGGTGGATGTTCTTTACGCCAAATTCCGCCTGGGCCGCGTCGCGGTCGGCCTGCGCTTTTTGCAGGGCCTTGGTGAGAAAAAGCCGCTGGAGCATTTCCGGGTAGTCAAAGTCCTTGGGGTTGCGCTCAAAGAGGGCGACCGTGGCCCACAAAGCCATCGACTCGTGCAAGTCCTTCGCCTCCTCAAAGCCCAATAGCGGGGAAACCGAGAACGTCCCGGCCCCGTCCAGCACCACGACCCGCTCGCGGGTGCGATAGGCGCCGATGATGAGGTACGGCTGGAGGAAGCAGAAACCTAGCGCTCCGCACGCGATCAGAAACCACAAACGGGCGGCGAAAGCGTGGTCGGCAAAAAGCTTGGCCGGCGAAAACGCCCGGCGCTGCACGGGAAGCGCCGCCGGATCGACCGGCGTTTCGCGCAAGGCAGGCGCCGGCACAGCCGGAGTTGTTGCGGTAGTGCTCATAAATCAAATGCCGGGTGCCGGGCCGGATGCGCCCATCGGCGCGGGAGGCGGAGTGGGCGGGGCCGACGAACCACCGGCGGACTCCGGCGGGGCCACGGATTCGGACCGACGACCGAACATCCGGTCGCCTACTCCATAAATGGAACGGGCTCCGCCCTGAATCATGGAGACCGTATTGGCCGAGCCGCCGGAGAAGGCGTGGCCCTGGGCAAAAAGCATCTGCATCACGATTGGCGTCGAAACCATCCCGACGATGATGACGATCGTGGCCAGAAGGCCGCCCATGAAGCCAAGAAACGGCGTATAGGCGACGTCGGCCACGCTCTGCGGGTTAGCGCCCACGGCGTTGGTAAAGTCCGTCCAGACCGAGAGCGCGACCAAGTTGGTGAGGGCGAATCCGACCGGCCAGGCCAGGACGGCAAGCACCTGCTGAAAAAACCGGACACCAAGCGGGGCCAGGCCCGGCACCACGAAGATGGCCAGCGCAAATGGCGTGATCAGGTAAAGAAGCCAGCGCAGGATGTATTGGAGTATCAGCATGGGCACGGTGATAAGCGTGCCGACGTAGATAAAAATGTTCGCTATCGCGCGGACGACGGCCTGATAGAACGACTCGTAGACATTCCGCCATGACCAGGACTGCCCCTCAGGATTCTTGGTCGTCGATTCGCGGATCGTGTCGGCGGAGGAGGTCGGGTGATCGTTGTACCCGGCGTCGATGTAATTGGCCACGTCGAGGAAACCCGACTCCACTTTGGGGAACCACTGGTCCTGAGTCGCGACCAGCGCAACAATGACCACGGCCTTGAGGATGGGGGTTAGCATATTCGCGCCGTTCGCCCTTGAAGCTGAAAATATCAGGCCGGCGACCATGATGGCGAAGACGAGGAAGCGAAACGCGCTGACGAGCGCGGTCATCCTCGCTTCGAGCGTGGGGAGAAAGATTTCCATCAGGGCGCCGGGTTTTGCCTGAACTTGAGGGTCTGCATGAAGGCCGTGACCCGCTGGTTGGCCAAAAAGTCGTCCTTGGCCGCGAGTTGCGCCGCGGCCAGGCGCTCTTCGTCGGTCCGCGCATCGTTCGCGATCTTCTGCGCCATCACCTGATCAGCCTCGTCACGTCGGGTGGCGCTCAAGACAAAGAGCTGGCCATTGATGGCATTGATCTTGGCGGACTGCTTGCGGACTTCCGCATCGGTCGGGGCGTTCTTCAAATCGACCAGCGTCTGCGCGAGGTCGGCCTGCAAATCCTGTTCGCGCACCTTGGTGTCGTCGACGACCTGCTGATAATTTTGCTGCTGAGCATCGAGGACCGAGAAGCGACGAAACAACATCGGATCAAACTGCACCGGCTGGCCGTCGAGTCCGGGATCGGTGATGGCGCGATAGGTGCCCTCCACTGTGTTCCCGAGGGAGGCCAGGCTGTTCGCGGTCGATAGAATCTCCATCCGGGCCTGACCGAATTCCTGCACGAGCTTGTCGGCACCGAGCGCGTTCAAGGCGACATTTTCCGCCGCGGCCTTCGGATCGCCAGCCCACCGGCGGATGTCGCTTTGCAGGTTGATGGCCTGGTTCAATTGGTCGATCTGCGTTTTCAGGTGCGCAATGCTTTCCACCCACTTCGCGATCTCGGCGGCATGCGCCGCCTGTTGCTGGGCGATACTGGCCGCGTCGAAAACCGGCAGGACTGCGAAGGCGCGGCTGCCCGTGACGGCAACGGCGAGAGCCAATAAAATCTTTTTCATCGGTCGAGGCGGATATATTCGACGTGCGCGTTCTGGATCACGCCGTTGATGTTCGATTCAGGAATCACGATGGGCGTGAGGCGGGGATTGCGCTCGTTCTCCGTTGGCAGCGATTTTTGCTGGTTTTGCATGATCCAGTATTGCTGCTTCACCGCCTGGTTCATGGCGCGGTCATAGCCGGTTTTTTCCGCTTCCGCGGTGGCTTTGGCATACTCCGACTGCGCGATCTTGGAGGCGACGTAGCCGGTGGCCGCACCGATGGCCGCGCCCCCTACCCGGCCGCCGGACACCTTGTAGCCGACCACACCGCCGGCACCGGCCAGGCCGGCATCCGCGGCCATTCCGCCCAAGCCCGTGGCACAGCCAGCGAGCAGGAGTGGCAAAAGCAGGAGAAGACTATACGGCAATTTTTTCATGGGAAACTTGCGGAGGAGCCTGAACATTGCGCACCGTGCCGCAGAGCGGCGGGTCGGTGACCGGGCTGAAGAAACAAATGCTGGAAAACTTTTTACCCTCGGCCTGCTGTTCCGGCATGGGGTAGTTCTGGATCGCGGCCCCGACCGACTCGGGCAGGTTGATCGCCTTGCCGATGTCCTCGACGTCGCTGCGGTCGAACTGGCGCATGAGGAAAAACTGCTTGCTGTTGCCGATCACCACGGGGCGGATGCGCGTGTCCTTGAACTTGCTGTATTGCTGG
>DATJYF010000086.1:0-5110 GCA_035499715.1 Opitutaceae bacterium
GTTTTCAAGCACGGTCAGCCATTCCTGCATGTTCACGCGGTCGTCCGCCGCAATGTTGCCGCCGCCGGGTCCGACAAAATCAAACATGATGTAATCGACCTGCCAGTCGTTCGCCAGCATGTTGGCATAATTCTGGAGCCATTGGACGGCTCCGGGCTTGGAGAAATCGATCTGATAGGAATAGGAGGCGCCGCTCGAATTCTCGGTGTTGCCGTTGGTCAGCGGTTTGACGACGATGTCCTGCGTGGTGTAGGGCTTGCCGGTGGAAGGATTGAGCGTGTTGTCGATCGGGTAGTTTCCGTCGTAGCCGGCCTTGAGGATGCCCGGCGTCAGATAAATTCCGATTTTCAGCCCCTTGCTGTGAACGTAGGTGGCGATGCCGGGGATGCCATTGGGAAATTTGCTCAAATTGGGCTTGGCAAAGCCGTGGTTGTCGGTGCCGCTTTCGTCACGCCAGCCTGAATCCATGGCGAGATAGACATAGCCAAGCGAGGCGAGCGTCGTACCCGCAGGCTGACCGGAGACCTGGGCGAGTAGCGCGTTGGTTTGAGTTTCAACGATCGACTGGTTGTAACCTTTGCCCCAGGTCTTCCAGCTGTTCCAGCCCATGGCGGGCGTAAAGCCCACGCCGTTGTCGGCAGCGGAAGCGAAGGGAGCAGAAATCAGAGCGGAGGTCAGGGCCAGGGAACCGAGAAAATAACGAATAGCGTTACGCGAAGCTGAACCACAAGCAGAGGTAAGGAGCGGCATAGGAGTGTAAATTTCGGGGTTAAAGGGCGTAAGGAAAAACACCCTGGGAACGAATCCTGACGCGAGGGGAAGAGACGGCGTGGGGTATTAGAAACAGAGAATCACTTGCGTAGGGTGGCTTCTAGTATCGGTCAAGGCAGCCGTTGGTTTCCACGTAAACTTCATTTGAGGAGAAGGGATTTTACCGACCGTTTATCTCTCCGCGCCGCCACGAAAAAAAAGAAAGTGGCGCACCCGTAGGGAGTCGAACCCCAAACCTTCTGATCCGTAGTCAGATGCTCTATCCAATTGAGCTACGGGTGCGTGAAGAAAGGCGAGACAAAGCAACGATTAGGCACGGAGCGCAAGCGCGAAGTTGTCCCTTTTCACGCCGATTTCATGGCCGCGACTTCCGCATGCGCCAGGCGCCAGTCGATCAGTTCGAGCTGCAGCAGCCGGCGGTCGTTGAAATAATTCCACGTCAGCTCCACCGCGAGATCGAGCGGCGCGCCGGCCGGCGGGAGGTGATGGGCCATTTTCCATGCCACACCATAGAGGCGGCGGCCGCCGGCATCCTCGAAGCTGAAGCGAAAATGCTGCTCCTTGAAAACTTCCGGCCGCGCGCGCAACACGACGCCGCGCAAACCAAAGATCGGCTCGAGATTGCCCTGACCAAAAGGATGGAGTCCGTCGAGTTCCTCCATGAGCCGTTCGCGCACCTGGGCGGGCTCGAGCCAAGCCGCAATGTCGAGCTGCGGTCCGGCGGGCTGGCCGCCGGCCTGGCGGCGGACCGCCTCGGCGAACTGCGCCCGGAAAACGCCGAGTTTTTCCTGCGGCAACGCCACGCCGACCGCCATCGGGTGGCCGCCCCAGCTGGTGAGATGTTCGCTGCACGTGCCGAGCAGGTCGACCAGGTTGATGCCGTCCACGCTGCGGCCGGAGCCCTTGGCCACGCCGGCCTCGTGGCCGAGTACGATGCACGGCCGGTGGTATTTCCGCGAAACGCGGCCGGCGACGATGCCGACCACGCCGGGATGCCAGCGCTCGTCGAAGAGCACGATGCCGGGCGCGTCGGAAAAATCCCTTTCGATGATGCGCTCCGCCTCCTCGGTGATCGCACGCTCGATTTCCTGACGCTCGCGGTTGAAGGTGTCGAGCGCCTCCGCGGTTTCGGTGCAGAATTTTTCGCTGTCGCTGAGCATGAGCTCGACCGCCAGGGCCGCGTCGGCCAGTCGGCCGCTGGCGTTGATGCGCGGTCCGAGGCGGTAGGAAATATCCGCCGGCAGGATCCGCTGCGACGGTTTCACGCCGGCGATCTGCATGAGGGCGCGCAAGCCGGGCCGGGTGGTGTCCTGGAGGATTTTCAAACCGTGGTGCGCGAGGATCCGGTTCTCGCCGGTGAGCGGAACGAGGTCGGCCACCGTGCCAAGCGCAACCAGATCGAGATAATCGCTGAGCTTGATGCGGAAGGCCACGGGGTGGTTCTCGGCGCGAAGCTGCTTGAGCAGGCCGTGCATGAGCTTGAAGACGAGGCCGACCGTGCAGAGATGGTGCCACGCCGTTTCGCCGGTGCCGGCATGGACGTGCGGATTGAGCAACAACCCGTGTTCGAGCGGACGTTCCTTCGAGCGGTGGTGGTCGATGACAAGCACGTCGATGCCCTGCGCGCGCAGATAGTCGACCTCCTCATGGGAGTTGGTGCCACAGTCGAGCGCGATGAAAAGGCGCGGCCGGCCCAGCTCGAGCGCGCGGTCGATGGCGCTGCGCGAAAGGCCGTAGCCGTCCTCCATCCGCCGCGGCACGACAAACCGCAGCTCGGCCCCGAAGCGGCGGAGGATGCTCACCAGCAGCGCGGTGCTGGTCACGCCGTCGACGTCGTAGTCGCCCAGCACCACGATGGGCTCGCGGTTCGCGAGCGCGGCGCGCAGGCGGGCCGCCGCGCCCTCGAGATTCTGGAGCAAAAACGGGTCGGCCAGGCCGGCCAGCGCCGGCCGGAGAAACTTCTCCGCCGTCGCGGCGTCGCGCAACCCGAGGCGCAGCAGCAGCTCGGCCAGCACGGGGCTGACCCCGGCGGCGCGGCTGAGCGCCCCGACCTCGTCAGCCGGCGGCGGCGTGTAGGTCCAGCGCATGGCGGGAACTCGCGGACGGCGTCAGCGCGAGGCGCGGCTGGCCCCCTGCCATTCGTATTTCGGCGCGACGTCGGCGTGCGCCTCGACGTGCTTGCGGTCGCCCTTGTGCCACCAGTAGAAGACCTGTGAGGCGATGAAAATTGCCGAGAACGTGCTGGTGACGATGCCGACCAGGAAGGTGAACGAAATGTCGCGCAGCACGCCGCCACCGAAGAGGAAAAGGGCGAGGGCCGCGAGAAAGGTCGTGCTCGCGGTCATGATCGTGCGGGCGAAAACCTTCCGGATCGCGGTGTTGACGACGTCGCGGAGCGAGCCGTTGGGATTGATCTTCAGCTCTTCGCGGATGCGGTCGAAGACGACGACGGTTTCGTTGATCGAATAGCCGGCGATGCAGAGGATGGCGGCGACCATCGGCGCGTTGAACTTGCGCCCCGTGAGCACGAAGATGCCGATCGTCATCAAAATATCGTGCAGCGAGGAGAACATCGCGCCCACGCCGAAGCCGAACTCGAAACGGAAGGCAATGTAGATCAGGATCGTGGCCATCGAAACGCCGACCGCGAGCAGGGCTTTATACTCGATTTCCTTGCCGATGGAGGCGCCGATGTGGCTTTCGCCGATCTTTTCCAGGCCGGCCTGCGGAAAGGCTTTTTGCAGCGCGTCGAAGACCTCCCCACCCTTCCCTTCAGGCGTCTCGATGTCGAGCGCCTGCCCGCCGCCGCCGATCGAGCTCACGGTGGTCACATTGATGTCCGAGATGCCGGCGGCCTTGGCGACCTGGCGGATTCTCGCTACATCCGGCTGCTGCTTGAATTGCACGTTCACCATGTCGCCGCCGGCGAAGTCAATGCCGTAGATGTGATGCCCTTGATAAAGCACGTAACCAAAGCCGATGAAGACGAGCATCCAGGAACCAATGAACGCGGGTTTGCCGTAACGGATGAAGTCGACCTTGATGTCCTTCAACAGGCGGTTCATCCTGATTTTCTTCACCAAACCGGACTCGATGATGTACTCCATCACGAGGTGGGCGGTGATCAGCACGGAGAAAAGCGTCGAAAGCACACCGATGGCGAGCGTGACACCGAATCCTTTGATCGGGCCGGTCCGGCCGACCAAGATCATAATGCAGCAAATAATCAGCTGCACGGCGTGGGCGTCGAGGATGGTCCAGAGCGCCTTGAGATAACCGCTCTGGTTCGAGGTCGCGAGGCTCTTGCCGAGCGCGATCTCCTCGCGCATGCGCTCGAAGATGAGGATGTTCGCGTCCACCGCCATGCCGATGGTGAGCACGATGCCGGCGAGGCCGGGCAGTGTCATGGTTGCGCCGAAGCTGGCCATGACGCCGAGGATGATCATCAAATTGATCGCGAGCATGAGCACCGCCACCACGCCGCCCGTGGTATAAAACGTGATCATGAATGCGGCGACAAGAGCGACCCCAATGATCGACGCACGCACACCGCTGGAGATGGCGTCCTGGGCCAGCGAGGGGCCGACCTCATACTGCTCCTTAACGACGAGCGGCAAATCGAGTGGATTGTTGAGAACGTAAGATAGCTCTTGCGCCTCGCGATCGGTAAAATTGCCGGTGATTTGAGCAGAATTGCTATCAATCTCTTCTTTCACGGTCGGAGCAGAATAGAGTTTACCGTCAAGCACGATGGCCAAGCGACCCAAATGACCCGTACGCTGGCCTTCTTCGGCAATTTGACGTGTTACCTCGGCGAATCGCTTTCGGCCTTCGCTCGTGAAGGCCAAACCAACTTCCGGATTTCCATAGGTATCGCGGGTAACATAAGCGTTCGCCATGATTGTTCCCGTCATCTCAGGCAAACGCTTGACGAACACATCTTCAACGTAAGTTCCGCCCGTGCGGGTTGGTTCGTCGTGAGTTAGCTCCTCATAACCCGTGGGCACTGGGCCAGGCGGACTTAGTGTGGGGTTAACTAAATGAAAGCTAAGCTGGGCCGGCTTCTTGATGTTCTCGAGGATCTCCGGGTTGTCCTTGGTGTTGATGCCGGGCATCTGCACCTCGATCCGGGTGTCGCCCACCGCGCGGACGAGGGGCTCGACGACGCCCAGCGAGTTGATGCGGGTTGAGATGATCTCGATCGCCTTGGTGAGCTTCTGCTTGCGGGCCGTGTCCGCGTCCAGGTTCTGGGCCGCTTTATCGCCCAGCTCCGCCTCAAGGGTGACGCCAATGCCCCCCTGCAGGTCGAGGCCTAGCTTCAGCTTGCGCTTCGAGCGGC
>DATJYF010000087.1:0-5316 GCA_035499715.1 Opitutaceae bacterium
GCCATCATGGCTGCCCTTTTCACCATCTTCGGCATGAGCGACGGCGCGCTCACGCCCCAGTTCTAAGATGGACGGGCTGCGCATCACCGATACGAACAGCGCGAACGACAGCAAGGGCCGCGCGTTCGGGCTGGAAGGCAACGACTTTCTTTACGTGCTCATCGCCTTCGTGGTCGCGCTCGGGCTTTACCTGCTCTTGAGCGCATTTTTCCACGCGGGCCAGTTGGCCGCGCTCGGGCTGGCGCTGCCTTTTCTATTAGGTCCGCTCAGCTGGGTGCTGTTTTTGAGGCACAACAAGCCGGAAGGCTACGCGGCGGACTGGCTTGAGCAGAAATTCAACGGCGAAGGCTGGTCCCTCTCCGCCCAGACCCAGCCGTCCTCCCCCAAAAGCCGGCCATGACAGCGGCACCCAACGGACATTTTGCCGACGGGCTGATCTTGTTCGGCTCGCCCGAAAAAGGCGGCGTCGCGGCCAAGGGCTATGTGCTGCAGCCGCCCGACCTGCGCGGCGGCAGCGTGGCGCACCTCAACGGCTATCAGGACAAGATCCGCGGTCTTTTGGCCAATCTCTCCGCGGGCATGCGGGCGCAAGTCCAGTGGACCGCCGATTGCGATTATAAAAAAGAGCTGACCCGGTATTTTCGGGAGACCGAGCGGGTGACGCATCCGCACCTAAAGCGCGTGCGCACGGAGAGGTTCCAGCGCTATTGGGAAAAAATGCACCGCCGCGAATTGCGGCGCGAATCGCTGGTCCTCTTTGTCACCGCGGAAATCACCGCCTATTCCGGCAATCTCAAGACCCGTGGCAACCTTCAGGGTTATTATGAAAAGCTGCTCGGCCAGCTCAAGGGCCGGTTCGATGAATTGACCGGCACCCTGCGGACGATCTTCGGCAGCGACACCGCGGTCGCGCCGATGGATGACCTGGAGCACTTCATCTACCTGAAGAAGTTTCTGAACCCGTCGCTGGCCGACCGGTTTGACGTGGATTTTGCCGCGCAGTTCAATCCGGCGCTCTCGCTCCAGGAAAACTGCTGGAACGGCGATGGGGTGAGCCTGCCGAAGACCGGGTTCTACCTCGATGGCCGTTACCACACGATCTATACATTGAAGCGGTGGCCCAGCCGGACCTATCCCGGCATCATCCACCGGCTGACCGGACTCCCATTTCTCGATTACCAGATCACGGTCAACCTTGAGCCGCTGCCGGCCAAGCGAGAAGTAGACAAGGAGGAGAAGGCCATCGAGCGGTTGCGCGGCGAGTACGAGGACAC
This sequence comes from Opitutaceae bacterium, assembly GCA_035499715.1. Taxonomy (GTDB): domain Bacteria; phylum Verrucomicrobiota; class Verrucomicrobiia; order Opitutales; family Opitutaceae; genus DASRHD01. Next base: position 1,275 of record DATJYF010000087.1, read on the forward strand.
GGAGCGGCATTCGCTGCTCGTCGCCATCGGCAAGAAAGAGAAGAAAATCGAATCGCTCTCAACCGGATTCATCAACGCTTTTGCCGCAACCTATATCATCCGCATTTGGGATGAGAGCGAAGCCGGCCTCTCCGCCAAGTGCGCCGCGATCAAGAATGCGATCAATCTTCTGGGCGGCGCGCAGTATTACGAATGCGCGCTGCCTTCTACGGCACGGAAACTGTTTTTTGGTTCCTGGCCGGGCTGGACCGGCTCCACTTACAAGCATCGCAGCCTGTATGCCGAGGATACATATCTCGCGGACATGTTGCCCTTTTCGGCGACATTCACGGGCCACCTTGCGGAAGCGGAGGCGATTTACGACGGCTCGCAAAACAATCTGGTGGGCCTGCGCACGTTCCTGGGCAATCCGCCCACGCCACAGCACACGGTTCTCATCGGCGCCACCGGCGCCGGAAAATCCGTGCATATGCGCGACTTTCTGGAGCAGACCGCACACTATTACGATTACACGGTCATCATCGAGGAAGGGCTGTCCTATGAAAAGTTCACCAAGGCGCTGGGCGAGCGGCCGATCGTGCTCCATCCTGACGGCGACCTGACGATCAATTATTTCGACACGGGCGGCATGCCGCTGAACCAACTGCAGCTGGCCACTGCCGTGGCCCTTGTCGCACGGATGATCGGCGAAGCCCCGGACGCCGAGCCCCAGCAAATCCGGCAGGCGCTTCTTGCGCAGTATATTCATCAGCTTTACGAGGACACCTTTGAAGAGTGGGCCAAGCGGCACCGCGAGCTATTGCCCGGCATCGAGCGCATGGCCTGCGCCACGCACCGCTGGAAACAGGAAAAGATGGACTTGGGTGCAACCGAGGTGGAGGCGTACGCGGACCTGCGCGACCGGCTGAAAGCGAATGATGACGAGGCGCAGGAGTTTCTCGCCAACCTTTCCGATGCGGAAATCACCCGGTTTTTGAAAGAGCCGCGGACTGAGCGGTCCGTCATGGCTCTGGCCCATGCGCATTACGGCCGGGACGATTTTCCGGTGCACGCGAGCCTGATTGAACTCATGCAATTCTCGCGATTTGCCGAGCACAAGAAGGAGGAAATCGACCATCTGGCCACTCTTCTATCCTCTTGGACTGCCCACGGGCATTATGGCCGGCTTTTCGACGGCCCGACCAACGTGTCGCTCACCGGCCGGATCGCCCATTTTGAATTGGGGCTCATCCCGGAGCAGGCCGTGGAACTGAAGACGGCTGCCGGCCTCCTCATCACCGGCTTTGCTCGCCAGCACATCATCAGCCTGCCGCGAAACGAATGGAAGCGGATCATTTTTGAGGAGCTGGCGCGGTTCCTGGATGTGCCCGGCGGCGAAAAGATCGTGGCCGAATCCTACGCGCAGCTGCGCAAGTTCAACTGCTGGACCGCCTCGATTGTCCAGCAATACAGCAAATTCAAGGACACGCGCATCCGCCCGGTCGTGATCGGCAACAGCAAGCAGTTCTTCCTCATGCGCCAGTTCGACCGCAGCGATGTCGAGGACATCGGCAAGGCCGTCAACCTGCCCGAGTCGGTCGGGGCCGCGATTCAGAACTATCCCATGCCGGAACAGCAGGCCGAGGGGAAAAAGTTTTCCAGCATTTGCTTCTTCAGCCCCGTCACCGATCCGCCGCTCTGCGGCACGGTGCGCAACGTTCAAGCTCCCCCGCAAGTCTCCCATGAAAAAATTGCCGTATAAATTGCTCCCGCTCCTGCCGCTCCTGGTGCTCACCGGCTGTGCCACGGGCTTGGGTGGAATGGCCGCGGACGCGGGCTTGGCCGGCGCCGGCGGCGTGGTCGGCTACAAGGTCTCCGGCGGCAAGACTGGCGGCGCCGCCATCGGAGCGGCCACCGGCTACATCGCGTCCAAGATCGCACAGTCGGAGTATTCCAAATCGACCGCGGAAGCGGAAAAGACCGGCTATGACCGCGCCATGAACCAGGCGGTGAAGCAGCAGTACTGGATCATCCAGAACCAGCAAAAATCGCTGCCGGCGGATAACGAACGGAGCCCGCGCCTGGTGCCGGTCGTGATGCCCGAAACCAATATCAACGGCGTGATCCAGAACGCTCACGTCGAATATATCCGCCTCGATCCATGAAAACACTCTTTTTGGCTTTGATTGTGGCGGTCGCGGCCACCCGCGTGTCGGCCGTGCTACCGGTTTTCGACGCGGCGAACATCGCCCAGCAGCAAGTGGCGCACGCCGAGGAGATCGCAAAGTGGGTGGAAAGCATCGCGCAATTAAAAACGCAGATCGACCAGCTGAACCAGGCCATCAGCCTGCAAAGCGACATCCGCCGGTGGGCCGGTGACCCGAAGGCTGCGGCGGAAAACGTCGCTCTCGATGCGCTCGGCGCGCAGGATTTAGTGCGCAGCTTCGGCCAGACAAGAAACGCGATTATCTCCCTTACGGACAGCCTGGCCTCGCTCGGCAACACAGGGCAGGGCACTTACCGGCCAATCACCGATCCCGGACTCGATGGACAGCCGGTGCAATTCGATCCGTTGATTTTCCGGCGTTTTTCGGTGCTCGATGCCCAGGAGCAGAATTACCAGCAGGTCGTCGATGACACCACGGCGCGCGAGCAGGATTTGCAGGCCGACCTGGCGCAGACGCTGGTCGAACTGAAGAATGCTCCAACCGACGCGGAAGTCCGCAAGCAGTCCGCCAAGATCAATGCCATCAATGGCCAGCTCGCATCCCTGAGCGCTACGCGCCGGGACCAGGCCGATCAGGTGGTGGCGCAGAAAATCGCCAACGATGCGCGCAGCGACGAGGAGCGGCTGGCCGCGGCAGAACTCGCGGCCAAGGACGACTTTTTGGCCAACCAGCGGGTCACGGCGTTCATGCATACCCTCAAGTTCAGGCAAAACCCGGCGCCCTAATGGAAATCTTTCTACCCACTCTCGAAGCACAGATGACCGCGCTCGTCAGCGCGTTCCGCTTCCTCGTCTTCGCCATCATGGTTGCCGGGCTGATCTTTTCGGCTTCGCGGGCGAACGGCGCGAACATGCTCACGCCTATCCTCAAGGCCGTGGTCATTGTTGCGCTCGTCGCCACTCAGGACCAGTGGTTCCCCAAAGTGGAGTCTGGCTTTCTCGACGTGGCCAATTACATCGACGCCGGGTACAACGATCACCCGACCTCCTCTGCCGATGCGATTCGCGAATCGACGACCAAGAATCCCGAGGGGCAGTCCTGGTCGTGGCGAAATGTCTACGAGTCGTTCTATCAGGCCGTCGTCCGCGCGATAGCGAACATTTTTATCTACGTCGGCACGCTCATCACCGTGCCGATGCTGATCCTGCAATACATCCTACGCTGGCTCCTTTACCTGATCACGCCGTTTGCGCTGGCCATCTTCATTGTGCCGGGCCTGGCCCCGTTGGGCGTGAGGTTTTTCCAGCAGGTGCTTGCGGTCCTGGCCTGGCCGGTCGGCTTCGCCCTCACCAACCTGGTCGCTCTCTCGGTCTGGACGGACTTTACCAACGCTGTCGGCGCAAACCCGCAGTCTGTAGGCGACGTCGCCTATACGCCGTTTCTTGGCTTCATGGGCGGCCTGTTGGCCACGATCGTCATCATCGTCGGGATGGTTTCGACGCCGGTCGTGATGCAGATGCTATTTGCCCAGGGGCACGCCTTCTCCGGCGGCTCGGCCAATACGGTCTCCATGATTCAGGGCGGAGCTCGCTCCATTTATGGGGTGGGCGACCGGATCTTCGGTCGTCGGTCCAATTCCATGGCCCCGCCGGCGTCTGCCGGTGCCTCGTCGACCCTGCCCACTCCTCCTCCTGCGCCGATGGGCGCATCTGGCCCGGCACCCGGCATTTGATTTTATGAGCACTACCGCAAGAACTCCGGCTGTGCCGGCGCCTGCCTTACGCGAAACGCCGGTCGATCCGGCGGCGCTTCCCGTGCAGCGCCGGACGTTTTCGCCGGCCAAGCTTTTTGCCGACCACGCTTTCGCCGCCCGTCTGTGGTTTCTGATCGCTTGC